>JBBQUA010000026.1:0-34346 GCA_038212905.1 Hyphomicrobiales bacterium | reverse complement strand
GTCACGTCCTCGCCGCCGGTGACGGCATCGATCATGTTCTGGTGGAAGAAATAGGCGATCACGATCCACAGCGCCGCCGCACCCGTCGCATAGGGAAACGCCTTCACCAGGTCGCGCGCCGCGGCCATCAGATAATAGTTGACCGGCCGGTTGCTATCTACAGCGACTTCCGCCAGCAGCGCGCCGGCATAGACCAGCACATAGATCAGAAGGAACAGCCCGGCAAGCAGCAGCATCGAACGCAACTTGTTCGACGCGATGTGCGTGTAAAGACCGTAGGCGGCCATGATGCTTCCTGGTGTATCTGTTATGCCGCCGTCATTGCGAGGAGCGCTTGCGACGAAGCAATCCACTCTTTCTTTGTGCCGCGCGATGGATTGCTTCGCTTCGCTCGCAATGACGGTAAGCGGAGAGATACTCGTCGATCACCTCAGAACTTCACCGTCGGCACCGCCTCGACCTCGGTCCTGCTGGCGCCGAGATCGAAGAATTCCTTTTTGGTGAAGCCGAACGTGCCGGCGAACAGCGCGGCGGGCATCTGCTGGATGCCGGTGTTGTATTCCTGGACCGCGTTGTTGAAGAAGCGGCGGGCTGCTGCGATCTTGTTCTCGAGGTCGGACAGTTCGCTCGATAGCTGCTGGAAGTTGGCGTTGGCCTTGAGGTCGGGATAGGCCTCCGACAGCGCGATCAACTTGCCCAGCGCGCCGCTCAGCTGGTTTTCGGCGGCCGCGACCTGTCCCGGTCCCTGCGCCGATATCGCCGAATTGCGGGCTTTTATCACGTCGTCGAGCGTGCCGCGCTCGTGGCTGGCGTAGCCCTTCACGGTCTCGACCAGGTTCGGGACCAGATCGTGGCGCTGCTTGAGCTGCACGTCGATGTCGGCAAAGGCCTGGCCGACGCGCTGGCTCAGCGCCACCAGGCGGTTATACGCGGCGAACGCGAAGAGCACGAGAGCGACGATGACGCCGAGAACGATCCAGCCCGATGACATGACCTATAACTCCTGATGTGACGACCTTCGCGCAGCCTAGCTGAAAGATTGTGGCGCGTCTGCGGCTCCGGGAGCACCGCTCTCGGTTGGTCGCCACAGCGATGGGATAAGTTCAAGGAAAGGCCCGGCTGGGCGTCCCGGACGCGGTGCAACCCCTGTCGGTGAAGCACAGCATCCGGGGCGCCCTCAGATATCGAATGTTTATGGCTTCGCCATGTGCCAGGCGCCGTTCAGGAAGCCGTCGCCATTGGTATCGCCGGCGGCCATGTCCTTCTTGAAGGTGTAGAGCGGCTTGCCCTTGTAAGCCCACATCTTCTTGCCATCGTCGCGAACCACGATGGTCATGTCGGCGGCCGGCTTGGCGTCGTCGGCGGCCGCGAGCGGCGGCCAGTTCTCGGCGCAGGGGCCGTTGCACATCGACTTGCCGCCGGCGTCCTTGTCGAACGTGTAGAGCGTCATGCCCTTGTCATCGACGAACGTCTTGCCCTTGGTCGTATCGGCGGTCTTCAGCATCTGCGCAGATGCCGCCGATGATGCGAGAATGAAAGTCAAAGCCGCCATTGCGGCGAATGTCCTGGACATTGCAGCTGTACTCCTGATGAAGCGTGTTGAGGACGCGGACGCGTCACAAGGACAAACGCCGGAGCCCGGGAATTATTCCGCGAATGTCGGAATCGCCGCGAAGACGGCGTCACCCCAATTGTATTTTCGGAAGCGCGCATAGGCCGGCTTGTCGCGGCGCGGAGCGACGGCGCTGGTGACGCCGTGCTCGGTGCAGAGTCTCGCGGTCACGGCGATCTTGTTGACTACCGGCTGCGCCAGCACGCGTGCAGGATGCTGTGCGATCGGCGCACGCGTTAGAGCCATGTAAGAAAATCTTTCGTCCTCATAGGGAAGTTCTGCGGATTTGAGTTGTTTATGCGCTTGCGAGCGCGGTAGGCGCTGGGTGAAATGGCACCAGTCGGGCGCTTCGAGCGGACATCGGCCGTCATGCGGGCAGGGCGCCACGACATGCGCGCCCGCCGCGATCAATTGGGCCCGAAGCGCGATGATCCGCGCATAACCCGCCGGCGTGCCGGGCTCGACCACCAGCAGCGTATCGCGGGTCTTTTCCCACATCAGTTCGGCAAGCGTTTTTCGCTCGCCCTCGCTGATTTCGCCGATCATGTAGCTCGCCACCACGAGGTCGGCGGCGTCAGCCCTGGCGAGCTCACTGCGGGCTTCGCCCTGCCGATAGCTCATGCCGCGCAGCCGCGCGCTGCCGCCGGCCAGATCCAGCGCCAGCGCGCGCAAGGCGCTGTTGGCATCGAGCAGCGCAAATGTCGTCAGCGACGAAAACGCTTCCGCCGCGGCCCAGCTCGCGGTGCCCGGCCCGGCCCCGACATCGAGCAGGCTTTTAGGCGCAAAATCCGGCGTGATGCCGGCCAGCGCGTTCAGGCTGGCCGCGACAGCGGCGTAGGTCGCGGGCATCCGCGCCAGCGCATAAGCGAGCGCGTCGGCCTCGGACCGGATAGCGCCCGAGCCGCCGCCATCACGATAGGTTTTCGAAATGACGGCCGAACGCTCGGCGGCGTCGATGCGCGACAGCCCGTGCAGCTTGGCGTCGAGCGCGGACTTCAGTTCAGTGGGGAGGTCGGGAGCGGCCATATATCATATGTCATGCCCCGCGAAGGCGGGGCATCCAGTATTCCGTGACAGTGAAGCGTCTCGCGGACGGCGCGGCTTACTGGATCATCCGCTTTCGCGGATGATGACGTCAATACATGTAATGACGCCAGGCCTACGCCACGTGCTGATCAAGAATCTTCACCGCTTCATCGAGCGCGACCGACACCAGTTGCGACACGCCGCGTTCGGCCATGGTGACGCCGTACAGCCGGTTCATTCGCGCCATCGTGATCGGGTTGTGGGTGATGATGATGAAGCGGGTGTCGGTCGAGGAGGTCATCTCGTTCAGCAGGTTGCAGAACCGCTCCACATTGTGGTCGTCGAGCGGCGCGTCGACTTCGTCCAGCACGCAGATCGGCGACGGGTTTGTGAGAAACACCGCGAAGATCAGCGCCAGCGCGGTGAGCGCCTGCTCGCCGCCGGACAATAGGGACAGCGTCTGGGGCTTCTTGCCGGGCGGTTTGGCGATGATTTCGAGCCCGGCTTCCAGCGGATCGTCGCTCTCGATCAGATGCAGGGCGGCTTCGCCACCGCCGAACAATTCGACGAACAGCCGCTTGAAATGGCCGTTGACGATTTCGAACGAGGTCAAGAGCCGCTCGCGCGCCTCGCGGTTGAGGCTCTGGATGCCCTGGCGCAGCCGCTTGATGGCTTCGACCAGGTCGTCGCGCTCGGTGGTGAGCGCCGTATGCTGGGCTTCGACCTCGTGCAGTTCTTCCTCGGCGCGCAGATTGACCGCGCCGAGCCGCTCGCGGTCGCGGCGCAGCTTTTCGAGGTTTTCCTCGATCTCGGCGAGCGGCGGCAGGTCGGCGCCCGGCTCGATCTCGGCGAGGCCCGCCACGGCGTGCGGCTCGACCTCCAGCATGTCGTGGATTTCGCGCTCGATATCGGCGAGGCGGCGTCGCGCGCCTTCCATGCGCTCCTCGGCGCGGGCAGTCGCCTCGCGCGCACTCGATAGCGCCTCCAGCGAAATCTTCGCCGCGCGATCGGTTTCCGCCATCGCGTTCTCGGCCGTGGCCAGCGCGTCGGCAGCGACCTGGCGGGCGGATTCGGCCGCCTCGATTTCGCTGATGATGGCGCGGCGCTTTTGCGCGAACAGCTCGGGGGCATTGTCGAGCTCGGCGCGCTCGGCGGTGACCTCGGTGATGCGGGCTTCGATGGTAGAGATGTGCGTGGCCGCGCCGGCCTTGCGCTCCTGCCACTGGTTGCGCTCGGCGATGATGGCCTGCAAGCGGCGGTCGGCGAGCTCCGCCTCGCGCGCCAGCGCCTGGGCTTCGGCCCGCACCTGGGCGGCGAAGCGGCGACGGCCTTCGATGTCGCTGCGAACGGCGGCGAGCCTGGTCTCGGTATCGAGGCTGGGCGGCAATTCTTCCAGCGCAGCCGTCGCGCTTTCGTGCGCGCTTTCGGCCTCGGCGCGGTCGGCGTTGAGGCGGGTATGCGCTTCGGTCAGCGCCGATTTTCGCGCGGCGTGGCGGTTGATCTCGCGCTCGGTATTGGCATGGCGCTCGCGCGCGGCATCGGCCTCGCGCTGGGCGGCGCGCCAGGCTTCGCGCGCCGAGCCCTCGGCGGAGGAGGCCGCCTTCAGCGCGGCCTCGGCGGTTTCCAGCCGTTGACGCTTGGCGGACGCGTCGATGCGGGCCTGCTCGAGTTCGTTCTCGATATCGACCAGCCGCGCGCGCTCGGCGAGCCGCCGTGCAGCACCGGTCGGCGCATGGGCGGCCGCGACAAAACCGTCCCAGCGCCAGACGTCGCCTTCCGGCGACACCAGCCGCTGGCCGGTCTTCAGCTGCGATACGAGTTCCGCGCCGCGCTCTTTCGAGACGACGCCGATTTGCGCGAGGCGGCGCGCCAGCTCGGGCGGCGCGTCGACATGGGCGGCGAGCGGCTCGACGCCTTCGGGCAGCGCGGGATCGCCCTCGGTGACGCCGGAATTGGTCCAGCGCATCGGCGCCGATGGATCGACCGGCGCGTCGAGATCGTCGCCCAGTGCCGCACCGATCGCCTTCTCATATCCCTTGGCGACGGTGACGCCGTCGATGATCGGCGGCCACAGGTTCTTGGTTTCGCTGTTGACCAGTTTCGAGATCGTGCGCGCTTCGGTCTCCAACCGCTGCACGCGCTTGTCGGCCTCGTTGAGCGGCGCGCGGGCGGCTTCCAGCCGCGCGCGGGCGTCGACATGGCCTGTTTCGTTGGCCTCCGCCATGGCTTCGGATTCCGCGAGGCTCTGCTGCGCGGTCTCCATGATGCCGGCGAGTTCCGCGAGATCGCCGAACCCGCTGGTTTCCTGCGCGAGCTTCTGCTCCTCGCCGGCGACGCTGGCGATCTCCTGATCGAGCCGCGCCAGCCGGTCGCGATGGGTCCGCACATTGCCTTCGAGCTGGTTGCGCTTGGCGGTGAGGTCGGCGAGCACCGTGGTCAGTTCGGCGAACAGCCGCTCGGCGGATGCCAGCGTCACCTCGGCCTCGGAGACCCGCTCATCGACGCCGCTGCGCTTTTCGACGCGCGACTTGATCTCTTCCTTCAGCTCAGTGTCTTCGGTCTCGAGCCGCTGCAGCGCCACCTCGGCGTCCGAACTCTGCTGCTGCTCGCGCGCGATATCGGCGGAAAATTGCATCAGCCGACGGTCGAGCTCGGAGACGCGCTCCTTGGCGCGCTCTTCCTCGCGGTCGAGCGTTTCGCGCGCATTGGTGAGGCGCTGCAGCCCGGCCGCGGCGCGGGCTTCCGCCTCGCGCAGGGCCGGCAGTTCGGAGGCGCGGATCGCCTGGATGCGGGCGGCCTCGGCCTGTTCGCGGGTGCGCTCGGCCATCTCGCGAACGCTGAGGTCGTGGGTGTGGGCACCTTCCGAGACATCGGCATTGGCTTCCAGCCAGCGCAGATGGAACAGCATGGCCTCGGCCTTGCGCACTCGGCTCGCTACTTCGCGGTAGCGGATGGCCTGGCGCGCCTGCTTCTTCAACCCGTCGATCTGTCCGGCCAGTTGCCCGACCACATCCTCGACGCGGGTGAGGTTGGTTTCGGCGGCCCGCAGCCGCAGTTCAGCCTCGTGGCGGCGGGCATGCAGTCCGGCGACGCCGGCGGCGTCTTCCAGCACGCGGCGGCGGTGTTCCGGCTTGGCCTGAATGATCTCGCCGATCTTGCCCTGATGGACCAGCGCCGGCGAACGCGCGCCGGTGGCGGCGTCGGCAAACAGAATCTGCACGTCGCGGGCGCGCACGTCGCGGCCATTGATGCGGTAGACCGAGCCTGCGTCGCGCTCGATGCGTCGCGAGATTTCCAGGATTTCGCGGTCGTTCACCGCCGCCGGGGCCGAGCGGTCGGAATTGTCGATCGTCATCACCACTTCGGCATGGTTGCGCGACGGACGGTTGCCGGACCCGGCAAAGATCACGGCGTCCATATCGGCGGCGCGCAGCGATTTATGCGAGGTTTCGCCCATCGCCCAGCGCAACGCCTCGACCAGATTCGACTTGCCGCAACCGTTCGGTCCAACCACGCCGGTCAAGCCCGGCTCGATCATGAAGTCGGTGGGCTCGACGAACGACTTGAAACCGTGAAGGCGAAGACGGGTCAGTTTCATGGACGCGATTCTCTGTTGGCAGGACGCGAATCTCCCTGCCGGGACAGTACCATAGAAGGCAATGTCGGTGTGTGGCCGAGTCGCGCTTGGGCAACCCTTATGCACCGCGACAATGGCGAGGCCGGGGCCGGAGGGCAACCGCCGCCCAGGGCTTTCCCCAAGGGATTTGCAGTGGTTTTGAGGGGTGTTTTGCGGAGGCTCTCGGTGTCGTCCCGGCCTGGTGCGCAGTTGCGCACGGCGAACGCCGGGACCCATAATCCCGGGCGTCAACAATGAAAAAAGGTTTCTACTACTTCGCCAAAACGAGAAATCACGCGGTATGGACCCCGGCGCCGCGTGCGCAATTGCGCACTAGGCCGGGGCGACAGCTATCGAGATCGCTCAGCTCTTCAGCAGCGCCTTGATCTTCTTGTCGAACTCCTCGAACGAGGTCGCACCCTTGACCATCTCGCCATTGATGAAAAAGGTCGGCGTCGAATTGACCTTGAGCACTTCGCTGGCGAACTTCTGGTCAGCCGCGATCTTGTCGAGCAGCGCCTGATCCTTCAGGCAATCCTCGATGGCCTGCTGACTGAGCCCGGCCTGCTTGCCGATCCGCGTCAGGGTCTCGGTGGTATTTTTCGCCACCCAGTCGTTCTGCTGCGTGAACAGCATGTCGATGACGGCGAAATATTTGCCGGCATCTTCCTTGGCAATGCAGCGCGCCAGCATCGAACCCGCCGCGGCCTTGATGTCGAGCGGGAATTCGCGGAACACGTACCGGATCTTGCCGCTGTCGATGTATTCCGACTTGATCTTCGGGAATACGGTTTCGTTGAAATGCGCGCAGTGCCCGCAGGTCATCGAGGCGTATTCGGTGACCGTCACCGCGGCGGTGGCGGGACCGAGCGCCATGTCCGGCAGCGATTGCGGCTTGGCGACATCGGCCGCGCTCTGCGCCATCGCGCCGTCGATCAGGCGCAGCGGAGAGAACCCGGCAAGCAGGCTGAGCCCGGTCAGCGACAGGGCGGCGGTGAAGGCGCGGCGCGTGATGATCAAGGGTCTGCTCCCGGATTGGCGCGTTCACGCCCGAAGAACCAAAGTGACTGTTGGCTAGCTTGAAACCACAATTGTGGCAATGGCAGGCCGCCAATCCGGGCCCCCGCGAGAGCCTCAATTTCGCTTGATCGACGCGCCGAGCCGCGCCAGCGCCGACCGCAATTCCTCGTCCTCGACCGCATCAAGGGTTTTGGCGACCTTCGCGACCTCGCCGGGGTCCGGGGCGCGGGAAGCCGCGGGCCGTTCCCGGCGCGACAGCGGCGCCTGCCGCAGCGCCAGCCGGCCCACTGCGCTCCAGCCGAAGAAGCGGTTGACCCGCTGCAGGATGACGTCGGAGGCGTGCTGGATCTCCAGCGCCATCGGACCCTCGACCCGCAGCACCAGGGTGGCCGGCTCCTGCGGCTGCCCCTCCACCGGCCGCGGCCACTGGATTTTCAGGGGCTGGGAATGGGCAGCGACCTCGGGCCCGGCGATTTCTCCCCAGCGTGTCACCAGCTCGCGCGCGGCGAATCCCTGCTTGGCATAGGCGTCGGAAAACACGTCGCCGAGCAGGACGGATAACGGCTTGGCGCTGATCGGTCCGGGTTTGGAGAAGCGTGCCATCTGGTTCCTTAGCCGGGTAGTTCCTCAGGCGGCTCGCGGCCGGATCGTCTTGAGATCGCGGTCGATCTCGCGCCGTCGCTGCATCAGATCATAGTCCATCTGCAGCCCCAGAAAGAAGCCTTCCGACAGGCCGAAATAACGCGCGAGCCGCAGATCGGTGTCGGCGCTGACATCCCGTTTGCCAAGCACAATCTCGTTGATGCGGCGCGGTGCGACGTGAACCGCGCGCGCCAGCGCATTCTGGCTGAGGCCCATCGGCTTCAGGAACTCTTCCAGCAGGATTTCGCCGGGGTGGGGATTGGCAAGCAGCCCGCTTCTAGCCGTGGTAGTCGACGATTTCGACATGGACCTGTTTCTCTCCAGTCATTCCGGGGGCGCTGAAAGCGCGCCACCGGAATCTGGGAGTTTTCCTCTTGAGATTCCGGGTCTGGACCTTCGGTCCATCCCGGAATGACGCTATATGGCTGCATGACATTATCAGGCGCCGCCATCAGGCGAAAGAATGCCTCTTCCTTCGACCATCATGAAGCGACAGCCGGTCGCCCCGCGCTGCTGCTTGCCTGGTACGACCGCCATCGCCGCGTGCTGCCGTGGCGGCCGTCGGCCGGCGAGCAGGCCGATCCGTATCGGGTGTGGCTGTCGGAAATCATGCTGCAGCAGACCGGCGTCAAAACCGTCGGACCGTATTTCCTGAAGTTTTTGGCGCGCTGGCCCGAGGTCGAAGATCTGGGCCGCGCCTCGCTCGACGACGTGCTGCGGATGTGGGCCGGGCTCGGCTATTATTCCCGCGCCCGCAATCTGCATGCCTGCGCGGTGGCGGTGCTTCGCGATCACGGCGGCGCGTTTCCCGATACCGAGGAAGGTCTGCGATCGCTGCCGGGGATCGGACCGTATACCGCCGCGGCCATCGCCGCGATCGCCTTCGGCCGCCGCACCATGCCGGTCGATGGCAATATCGAGCGTGTGGTGTCGCGGCTGTTCGCGGTGGAAGAGCCGCTGCCGCAGGCCAAACCGCTGATCCAGCAATTGGCGGCCACACTGCTCGGCGCCAGCGAAAACGAGTCTCGCGCCGGCGATAGCGCTCAGGCGCTGATGGATTTGGGTTCCTCGATCTGCACGCCGAAGAAGCCGGCCTGCGCGCTGTGCCCCTTCAACGATGATTGCGTGGCGCGGGCGCGCGGCGAACAGGAGGTCTATCCTCGTAAGGCGCCGAAGAAAGCCGGCGTGCTGCGCCGGGGCGCGGCCTTCGTCGTCACCCGCGGCGATCAGCTTTTGGTGCGCAGCCGCCCCGAAAAAGGCCTGCTCGGCGGCATGACCGAAGTGCCGGGTTCGGACTGGCTCGCCGCGCAGGACGATCACGCGGCGCTGCAACAGGCGCCTGCGCTGAAAGGCATCACGCGCTGGCACCGCAAGGCCGGCGTGGTCACCCATGTGTTCACGCATTTTCCGCTGGAACTCGCGGTCTACACCGCCGAGCTGGCGGCGCGCGCCCGCGCTCCTGAGGGCATGCGCTGGGTGTCGGTGGCGACGCTCGGCGACGAAGCGCTGCCCAACGTCATGCGCAAGGTGATCGCGCACGGACTGGGCAAGTAATTATCTTGGCGGGGGCGATTCGACGACCAGCGCCACGATCCGCCGCACCAGCGGAAGCACCATGACCAGGGTGGGAAACGCAACGATCCACGACAAGGCCCACGCCGCCGGCCATGTCGCGACGAAAGCCCGGGTTGGTCCGAGGCTCATCAGCGTCGAAACCCCTGAAATGACGAACGTCATCAGCAGCGACAGGAGAAGCGGCAGCACGATCGCCGTATAGCGCGCCGGCAATTTTCGGCGCGGACTGGGACTGGGAAAGCTGGTCATGAGGACACTTTTCGAGAGCCGAGCTAGAGGGTATTGGGAAAACGCCTTAGCCGGCACCCGCTGCCGAAACTGGCACGATCGGCGGCTTGGCATTCAAGCCTTCGACCTGAAAGCCGGCCACGCGTTTGTAGTTGGCGGCGATGTCTTCCAGCTCCTGCAGCGACAACACGTCGGTGACGACGTTGTAGCCGTCGGGCGCGCGCTCCTCGACGATCTGCATCACCTGTTCCGGCCCGTTACGCCGGTTGAGCAGGACGAGGTCCGTGGTCGCGGGCCGGCGCTCGGCCTCATAGGCGGTGAGCGCGGCATGGGTCGGGCCATGCGCCAGAATCTCGCGGGTGAGGACGCGGGCGTCGAGGATGGCCTGCGAGGCGCCGTTGGAGCCGATCGGGTACATCGGATGCGCGGCGTCGCCGATCAGGGTGGTCAGTCCAAACGTCCATTGCGAAACGGGATCGCGGTCGACCAGCGGATATTCGTAAGCGTGCGGACAGTTGCGGATCAGGCCGGGCACGTCGAGCCAGTCGAACTTCCAGCCTTCGAACCACGGCAGAAACTCGTCGAGCCTGGCGCTGCGGTTGTAATCCTCCCGCCGCCATTGATAGGTCGGCGGCATGTGCCGCTCCGCGACCCAGTTGATCTCGTACTTGCCGTTGGCGTCAGGCTGCTTCGAGATCGGGTAGCAGACGAATTTCAGGACTTCGTGGCCGGCCATGATGATGCTGCGGCCAGACAGAAATGAATCCGACGCGGTGATGCCGCGCCAGAGAATGCGCCCGTTCCAGAGCGGCGGGCCTTCCTGCGGATAAAGCTTTTCGCGGACCGCGGAGTGAATGCCGTCGGCCGCGATCAGGACCATGCCGTCGTAGCTGCCGGACGGCTGGCCGGTGGCCTTGTCGATGAAATCGGCGCGGACCCCATTCGGGGTCTCGGTCCAGCCCGCAAGATGGTGGCTGGTGAGGATGTTCTCCGCGCCCAGCCGTTCGGTCGCGGCGTCGAGCAGGATCTGCTGCAGCGTGCCGCGATGGATCGAAAATTGCGGCCATTTGTAGCCGGCCTCGATGCCGCGCGGCTCGCTCCAGATCGGCTTGCCGTGTTTGGAAAAAAACGCCAGTTCCCTTGTGCGCACGCCCGATGCATCGAGCTGGTCGAGCAGCCCGAGTTCGATCAGTTCGCGCACCGCGTGCGGCAGCACGTTGATGCCGACGCCGAGCGGTTTTAGCGCCGGCACGCTCTCGAACACTTTGGCGGCAACGCCGATCTGGTGCAGGCTGAGCGCCAGCGTCAGTCCGCCGATGCCACCGCCGACGATAAGTGCAGTCATCGAGACGCCCCCGTTACCGGGGCGTCATGACATGGGAGGCGGAAGGGGGCAACTGCGAAACGCCGCCGGTGAATGCCCGGGTGCGGGCCTGGGGCTGCGGTGCGCGACTTACGTCGGAGGTAATTGATCTTCTGATCGAGAAGCCTAGGCTGGCGTTCATGAGTTCGCAAAACGCCATCTCGCACGAAATTGCGACGGGACATTTCAGCACCCTGCTGAAGCACTGGCGAAATGTCCGCCGTCTCACCCAGATCGAGCTGGCGGGCGATGCCAACGTATCCGCCAGGCATGTGTGCTTTCTGGAAACCGGCCGCGCGCAGCCGAGCCGCGAGATGGTGCAGTTGCTCGGCAGCGCGCTGGATTTGCCGCTCGAGGAGCGCAATGCATTGCACGTCGCGGCGGGCTTCGTGCCGCCCTATGGCGACCAGGGACTGGCGGCCGACAATCTGCAGCATGTGCGCCAGGCACTGGATTTCATTCTTCGGCAGCAGGAGCCGTATCCGGGAATCGTCATCGACGGGCGCTGGGACGTGCGTATCCGCAACCAGGCCTCGGTGCGACTGTTCAAGCCATTTCACGCGGCTTACGACATGGAACCCGGCATCGCGGATAACGCCATGCATGTGGTTTTCCACCCCAGGGGTCTGCGCCAGTTCATCGTGAACTGGGACGAGTTCGCCGGCCAGATGCTCCAGATCCTGCATCGCGAAGTGGCGCAAGGCGGCGCCGTTGCGGCGCATCTGCTCGACGAAATCATGACCTATCCCGGGTTGCCGGCCGAATGGCGGTTGCCGCGCAATCCGGCCGGATCGTCCCCGGTCATGACGATGCAGCTAAGGAAGGGCGACTATCGTCTCGCCTTCTTTTCCACCTTCACGACACTCGCCATGCCGACCGACGCCGCGCTGCAGAAATTGAAGATCGAATGCTTTTATCCGGCGGATGGCGCGACGGCCGAGAAGGCGCGCGAACTGGCACTTTGACCAAACTTTGGAGAGAACAATGCAACTTGCCCAGCGTCATCATCAGGCCGGGACCATGGACGAACTGCGCGCGTTGAACGCGCGTTTCATTCACAATTTTGTCACCGGCGACGTCGCCTCGCACGATGCCATTCTGCATCCCGAATTCATCAACATCTGGCCCACCGGTCAGCGCTTGGACCGCGCCAGCTATCTGAACTATTGGGCGACGGCCTTCGATCCCGAGGTGATCGTCTACTGGGACGTCCGCGATGAACTCATCACCGTCATCGGCGACGTTGCGCTGGTGCGCTCCACCAACAAGTGCACCCGCCGCCGCGATGGAAATGACGTGACCGGCATGACCAGCTATACGGATACGTATCTGTTCGAGGACGGCGCCTGGAAGTGCATCCAGGCCCAGATCCAGGCGGTGGCACCCGAGCACTATCCCGCCGACGATACGATCGTCAGTGTCTATATCGAAGGTCAGCTTCAGCAGCGGGCTTCGTAGCGCGCGAGCGGGGGTGGACCGTGGAACGGTGTGCCGCTATCGTCCGGTTTTCGGATGAGGGACACCATGTTCAAGCTCTATTACGGCCCCGGCACCTGCGCGCGCGCTTCGTATATCGCCCTGGAGGAGGCCGGCGCCACCTACACCACCGAGCGGCTCGATATGAGGAGCAACCAGCAGAACAGCGCCGAATACCTCAACATCAATCCCAAAGGGCGGGTGCCCGCGCTGGTGACGGATCACGGTGTCCTGACCGAGACGCCGGCGATGCTGGCGTTCATCGCGCAGAGCTTTCCGCAGGCGAAGCTGGCGCCATCAGACGCCTTTGCCTTCGCGCAGGCGCAGTCCTTCAACAGCTATCTGTGTTCGACCGTGCATATCAATCATGCCCACAAGATGCGCGGCGCTCGTTGGGCCACGGACGAATCTTCCTTTGCCGACATGAAGAGCAAGGTGCCGCAGACCATGGCCGCCTGTTTTGCCCTGATCGAGCGCGACATGGTGAAGGGGCCGTGGGTGATGGGCGAGCAGTACACGATGTGCGATCCCTATCTGTTTACGCTGGCGGCATGGCTCGAAGGCGACAGCGTCGATATCGCGCAGTTTCCGAAGGTCGCCGATCATTACACGCGGATGTCCGCGCGGCCGGCGGTGCAGAAGGTGCTGGCGGAAGAGAAGGCCTGAGCTGAAAAATTCCACGTCGTCCCGGCCTCCGAGCCGGGACCAATACCGCGTGATCCATCGATTTAAATAAGCTGTTCGACGACTTGTTCTAACCCCAGCCGCCGCAGCGTATGGGTCCCGGCGCGGAGGCCGGGACGACAGCAGTGGGTGTTACACAACCCGCCGCCTGCCGCCCTCCATCTCCCGCCCGATGCCGAGCAGGAGGTTGCGCAGCCAGATCGATCCCGGATCCATCTGGGCGCGGGTGGGATAGAACAAAAACTGCTCGTCGATCCCGGGATCGAGCGGCGGGGTAATCGTTACCAGCAATAATTGTTTCGCCAGCGCGCCGATCAGTCGGCGCGGCACGAAGGCGACGAGGTCGGTGCGTGCCGTGACATGCAGCGCCTCGATATAGCCTGATACCACCAGCGCGATCCGCCGTTCGATTCCTCTGGTGCGAAGCCAGCTGTCGATCAGGTCCTCGCGCGCGCCGCGGATCACGACGGCGACATGCCGCGCCGCTAGGAACGCGTCGCGCTGTTTCAGCTTTGCGCCCGCCGGATGGCCCCGCCGCACCGCGAGCGCGTCGCTGTCGGTATAAAGCCGCTGGCGGTGGAATCCGCGAAAGGCGTTGCCGATCGAGATCACGATATCGATGGTGCGGGCGAACTCCGCGGAAAAGATCGCAGGTCCGCGCCACGGAACCACGTCGATCGTCACGTTCGGCGCCGCCTTCGTGACCTTCGCCATCAGCGGCGGCATCAGCAATTCGACCGCGAGGTCCGGCATCATCAGCCGAAAATGCCGCTCGCTGCGGGCGGCGTCGAAATCGTCGGAAACAAACAGCCCGCGGATCTGGTCGAGCGCCTGCGCCAGCGGTCCGCGCAAGGCTTGCGCCCGCGGGGTCAGCTCCATACGCGCGCCTGTGCGTACCAGCAGGGGATCGCCGATCAGGTCGCGCAGCCGCTGCAGCGCGTGGCTGGTCGCCGGTTGCGACAACCCGATCCGCATCGCGGCGCGGCTGACGCTGGCTTCCTTCAGCAGCGCCTCGAGCGCCACCAGCAGATTGAGGTCAAGCGAATTCAAATTCATGGAGCGAATATACATCATATTCACTATCGATTGGAAGAATGAAGCGCGGCGCGTCATCATTGGGCAGCCAATGGAGAAGCCGATATGACCACCGCAGCCAACAAGAAACTCGTGCAACAGGTATATGAGGATTCCGCCAATCGCAGCGGGACCACCTTCGTCGACAATCTCGCCGACGATGCCAGCTGGATCGTTACCGGCCAGTATTCCTGGTCGCACGAATTCAGGGGACGCGAGGCGATTCTGGAAGGCCTGATGGGCCATTTCCGCTCGTTCTTCGCGGTGCGGCCGCGGACGGTCGCGTTCAACTTCATCGCCGACGGCGACTTCGTCGCAGTCGAGGCGCGCGGCGACAATTTGACCAAAGCCGGGCTGCGCTACGACAACCAGTATTGCATGGTGTGGCGCATCGAGGACGGCAGGATCAGGCAGATCAAGGAATATTGCGACTCCGCGCTGGTCGAGCGCGTGCTCGGGCCGTTTCCGGCAGAGCGCAAGCTGGCGGCGGGCCAAAGCCATTGAGCTGCAGTGGTACGGACGAACGGCATCATTGGGGGCGATCACTTCCGGTCGAGATTGCCGGTGGCACCATGCCGATATCGTCAAGACGAACGTCTATCTGGTGGCGGAGGTCGATCGAGGCGATCGCCGCACTCGACGATTGAAACGAAAACGGCGCCCGCGAAGGGCGCCGTTTTGCTTGCTTGGGGTAAAGCGATCAGGCCGCCTTCACCGCGAGGTGCTTGAACATGTTGCCGCGCGCCTCGTCGTCCATTTCCGCCTTGAACTTGAAATTGTCCTTCAGCGCGATCGCCTTGGCCGTCGCCGGCCGCGCCGAAACTTCGTCGACCAGCCGCTTGAGGTTGGGATATTTCGAGAACGCATCGTCGCCCAGGATGAAGGGGATCATGCGCGCCCAACCCCAGACGTCCATGTCGACGATGGTGTAGGTGTCGCCGACCATATAGCGCCGCTTGACGAGGTGGTCGTTGAGAATGCCGAAATGCCGCTGCGCCTCGAACTGATAGCGGTTGTGGGCGTAGTCGACCTTTTCCGGCGCGAAATGCTTGAAGTGGACGGCCTGGCCGCTGAACGGGCCGACGCCGGTGGCGACGAACATCAGCCAGGACAGCAGTTCGCCGCGGTTGGCCGGGGTATTGGCGGGCAGGAACTTGCCGGTCTTTTCCGCGAGGTAGAGCAGGATGGCGTTGCTATCGAACACCTTGACGCCGTCGTCGTCGATCGCGGGCACCTTGCCGTTCGGATTGACCGCGAGATATTCCGGCTTGAACTGGTCGCCGGTGCGGGTGTCGACGGGGACCGGCTGAAACGGGATGCCGGCCTCCTCGAGGAACAGCGCGATCTTGGTCGGGTTGGGCGATCCGTTGAAGTAGAATTTGAGCATTGAAAAACTCCCCTTGTTTCTTGTTGCCGGAAAAATCGGGTCGCGCCGACACTGCCGCGGACCGCATCTCCATGCTCAAATTTCGTGGAATGCGCAACCGACGAGTTCGTGAGGCTGCCGCGCGGGGCTAACGCGCCGATCAGCCGAAGCAGAAAAAACCGACCACCCCCGCGACGATAAACCCGGCGCCGGTTGCGATCATGAGGGTCCCGAAGCGAACCGCCGAATGCAGGTTCGAGGTCTGGGCCGCGCGTTCCGAGCGGCGCGCATAGCCGTGGACGATGACTTCCTCGTTGAAGGCATGGTTGGCGTCCAGCCTGCCGGAGAGGCCGACGCAGATCAGCAGGACGCCGAAAATAACCAGGCCGGCAAAGCCCAAAAAGCTCAGCAGCAGCATCGGCGGCAGGCCGGCCAGAAAGATTGGCAGCAGCGGCAGCAGAATCAATGACTCGGACGTTCGGGATCGCATCGGATTCTCCATCGGGCCGTCAATGGCGGCCGGTGCGGAGGACGGATGCTGCAATAAATAGCAGGGAATCAGGCGGAATAGGGCGCGGCAGCCTGCTGAAATTACACGACCGCCATGCCGGAGCGGATTTCGGCGCGCAGTTCGTCGATCAGCCGCAGGCCCTTTTTGGTCTCGATGTGCCAGAAGGTCCAGCCGTTGCAGGCGCCGGAGCCCTGCGCCACCGCGCCCATGCGGTGGATCGAGCCGACCTTGTCGCCGAGCATGATGGCGCCGTCGGCGCGCACCAGGGCGCCGTGACGCTTCTTGGAATCGACCAGCTTGGTTCCCGGCGAAATCATGCCGCGTTCGATCAGTTCGGAGAACGCGACGCGCGGCGCGTCGCGCGCGGTCATGAACGGCGCCAATGTGGCTTCCGGCAGCGGTTCGATGGCGGCGATGCGGGCTTCCGCTGCCGTGGCGTAGGTCTGATCGCGCTCGAAGCCGATGTAGCGGCGGCCGAGGCGTTTGGCCACGGCGCCGGTGGTGCCGGTGCCGTTGAACGGATCGATGATGAGATCGCCGGGTTTCGACGATGACAGCAGCACACGGGCGAGCAGACCCTCGGGCTTCTGGGTCGGGTGTACCTTCTTGCCGTCGGCGCCCTTGAGGCGTTCCTCGCCGGTGCACAGCGGGATCAGCCAGTCGGAACGTGCCTGCACGTCCTCATTGGCGGCCTTCAGCGCCTCGTAGTTGAACGTATAGCCTTTGGCTTTTTCGTCGCGCGCGGCCCAGATCATGGTTTCATGGGCATTGGTGAAGCGGCGACCGCGAAAATTCGGCATCGGATTGGTCTTGCGCCAGACGATGTCGTTGAGAACCCAGAAGCCGAGGTCCTGCATGATCGAGCCGACGCGGAAGATGTTGTGATAGGAGCCGATTACCCACAGCGTCGCCGACGGTTTCATGATGCGGCGGCAGGCCAGTAGCCAGGCGCGGGTGAAATCGTCATAGGCGGCAAAGGACGCGAACTTGTCCCAGTCGTTGTTGACGGCGTCGACATGGGATTCGTCGGGGCGCTTGAGATCGCCCTTCAGCTGCAGATTGTACGGCGGATCTGCGAACACCAGATCGACCGAACCTGCGGCAAGCTTCGACATCTCGGCGACGCAATCGCCTACGACGATACGAGAACTCGACTCGGACTCAAATTGTGTGCGGGGCGCCCTTGCAGACGCCCCGCGACGCGACTCAACCATGACTCAAATACTCTGACTCAGGCGACGCTGTCGGCGACGCGGGACTAAACAACCGACTGGCCATACATTGACGTGCCGAAGTAAAGATCGGGTTATCGAGCGCGCGTATTGCGCGAGTCCTGGATGCGATTGATGACTAGGCAATAATTGCCGGGCGGGTTATTGATTAATGCAATGGAAATTTTACGTGACTGCTGCGTTGGGGTTCGGCGAGGGCGCCGCCGGCTCGCTGGAATAGGGAAATACCGCCATGCGTTACGATGACTTTCGCCGCAGCGACAATGTCGATGATCGCCGCGACGACAGTGGTGGCGGAATGGGCGGCGGTGGCGGGCTGCGGATGGGCGGCGGCGGGCTCGGCATTGGCACCATGATCGTGCTCGGCCTGGTCGGCTACGCCTTCGGCATCGATCCGCGCATCCTGATCGGCGGCGCCGAAATTCTCACCGGCGGCAACCAGTCGCCGTCCTATCAGTCCGACCGCCGGTCCGCGCCCGCCAAGACCGGCGCGCCGACCGACGAGATGGGCAGCATGATATCAGGCGTGCTCGGCGAGATCGACGATCGCTGGGATGAAATCTTCAAGGCCAGCGGACAGACCTACAAGGGCCCGCGCATCGTGCTGTTTCGCAACGCCACCAATGGCGGGCGCTGCGGCATGGCACAGTCGGCGATGGGACCGTTCTATTGCCCGCCTGACAAGCAGATCTTTCTCGATACCGCATTCTTCCGTCAGGTCGAAACCAGGTTCCGCGGCTGTTCGGGCAACGCTTGCAAGTTCACCGCGGCCTATATCATCGCCCATGAAGCGGGACATCATATCCAGAACCTGCTCGGCATCCTGCCGCGCGTAACCCGGCTGCAGCAACAGGCCGGCAGCAAGGCGGAAGCCAATGCGCTGCAGGTCAAGGTCGAACTGCAGGCCGATTGCCTGTCGGGCGTCTGGGTCAACCGTGAGGAAAAGAAGCGTCCCGGCTTCGTCCAGCCCGGCGACATCGAAGCCGCCCTGCAGACCGCCACCGCGATCGGCGACGACACGCTGCAGCGCCAGGCGCAGGGGCGTGTGGTGCCGGACTCCTTCACCCACGGCTCCGCCGCGCAACGCAGGCAGTGGTTCATGACCGGCTATCAGCAGGGCACGGTGCAGTCCTGCAACACGTTTGGCGCCGGGGCGTTGTAGCGTCGACGCTCTAGGTGTATCCGTCATCCTGAGGTGCGAGCCTCTTCGGCGAGCCTCGAAGGATGACTTGCGAGGTGCCCGCTGCCCATCCTTCGAGGCGCGCCCAAGTGGGCGCGCACCTCAGGATGACGGCGGATTGGGTTGAGGGTGCAAGCCATGTCTTCCATCGACGAAACAAAAACATTCATCCCGCTCGGCATCGCGGTGCTGACGGTGTCCGACACCCGTACGCTGGCGGATGACAAATCCGGAACCACGCTGGCGGATCGGCTGGTCGCCGCCGGTCACACGCTGGCGGCGCGCGAGATCATCGTCGACGACGTCGACGCCATCCGGATCATCATCAAGCGCTGGATCGCCGATCCCGGCATCGACGCCATCATCACGACCGGCGGCACCGGTTTTACCGGCCGCGACGTCACGCCGGAGGCGATCGAGCCGTTGTTCGAAAAGCGCATGGACGGTTTTTCCATCGCCTTCCACATGCTGAGCCACGCCAAGATCGGAACGTCGACGATCCAGAGCCGCGCCACCGCCGGCGTCGCCGGCGCCACCTATATCTTCTGCCTGCCGGGATCGCCGGGCGCCTGCCGCGACGGCTGGGACGGCATTCTGGCCCCGCAGCTCGACTACCGCACGCGGCCCTGCAATTTCGTCGAGATCATGCCGCGGCTGGACGAGCATTTGCGGCGCCCGAAGGCCAAGGGCGCGTCGGTTTAGCCTCCTCGTCATTCCGGGGCGATGCGAAGCATCGAACCCGGAATCTCGAGATTCCCCGATGTGCAATTGCACATCTGAGGTTCGTCGCTGGCGCGACGCCCCGGAATGACAAAAATCAACGCCGCACGCTTCTTTTCAACAACCCCCACAGCGCGCGCCACATCTCCCGCCAGGCTTCGTCGCGAAGCTGCTTGGCCCGGTGCTTGTGGAACGCGTTCCGGCGTGACGCGTCGCGGCAAATCGCGACGCATCCCGGTCACAGCTCGCGCTCCCAGGTCTCGCCGATCAGGTCCTGGCCGAAACTGCGATGCGGCTCGGTGGTAACCAGCACGAAGCCTGCGTCCTGATAGATCTTGCGGGCGGCGACCAGAATGCTCTGGGTCCACAGCGTGATCTTGCGGTAGCCGCAGGCTTGCGCGAACGCGATGCATTCTCCGACCAGCCGCTGGCCCAATCCCTGTCCGCGCCCGGCCGGATCGACCAGCAGCAACCGCAGTTTGGCGACATCGTCGCTTTGCCTGACCAGAAATACCGAGCCGACCTGGGTGCCGTCGAGTTCGGCGATCCAGCAGCGTTCGCGCGAGGCGTCGAACGAGGTCAGGAATTTTCCCGCGATTTCGGCCACCAGGCCTTCGAACGAGGAATCAAAACCGTATTCGCGGGCATAGAGCGCGCCGTGGCTTTGCACCACCCATCCCATATCGCCGGGCCGGGGATCGCGCAGGCTCGCGGGCCGCGGCGGCACGCTGCTTTCGCCGAGCAACCGTTCGATCGTGGCCATCGCGCCGACCAGCCGCTGACTGTCGCCGCCCGGCAGCGCGGCGAGCATGGTCGCAACCTCGTCATGCGAACTGCGTTCGAGCTTGGCGAAGGCCTGCCGCCCCTTGGCTGTCAGGCCGAGCCGGTATTGCCGGCGGTCCGACGCCAGGGGCTTGCGGGTGATCAAGCCGTCTTCGTCGAATTTCTGGACGATGCGGCTGAGGTAACCGGGATCGAGGCCGAGTTCGATCCCGATCGCCTTGGCGGCCGCATCTTCCCGGTGCGCCAGTTCGTACAGCACCCGCGCCTCGCTCAGCGAGAACGGGCTTTTCAGCAGCTGCTGGTCGAGCACGCCGAGCTTGCGGGTATAGAACCGGTTGAAAGCCCGGACCGCTGATACCTGGTCATCGTCTGAATAGGCTGGGGACATCGCGCACCTCGATACTTGCTATTGTCAAATAATTATTTGATTTTGGCAAGTAGTTTGGCGCTACGCCACCATGATCCGGCTGCGCAGCAGCGTGCGCGAGGAGCGGCCGAGCTGGCGCAACAGCCTGGCCTCGGAGCGGCGGGCGTCCGGCGCGTAGCCGCCGAGCCGGTCGTAATGATCGCGCGCGATCAGCAGTCCCTGGTCCGCCGAGGGTCCGGAGATCATCCGCGCGACGAATTTGAAGCCGTCGCGCCAGCCCGTATCGGAGTAGGGCGAGCGGGCATAACGAAAGATCCCGGCGCGGGGCCGGCCGCTGTTGGAGACGCCCTGCATGAACTGGGTGGTTTCCTCGATCCAGCCGGAGTCGAGCACCGCGCCGGCATGCAGGAACATCAGCCAGGGCGAGCGCGCCTGCCGGGCGCCGGCCGCCAGCGCCGCGGCATGCGATCCCTCAAAGGGCAGGAACCGGCAGCCCGCGACGTCGGCGACGCGTTCGATCACCCCGTTGCCGGTCCGGTCGACCAGCAGCACTTCGCGCACCACGCCCGCCGCGGCGCCCGGCACCAGGGCAGCAAGGGTGGCCACGGCCGGCTGTTCGACGCCGTCGGTGGGAATGATGACGCTCAGCATGAAGTTTCTGCGGTACCTCGATGAGGGGAACGCCGCACTGTTATCACCTTGTCACACTCAAATCAGCCTGTCGGATGCAGCATTTTGCGGCAGGCAGGGGCGATGGACGATCTCCTGCGGCCGGAGCCGTCTTTCTTTGCATGGGGTTGTTTTCGAGATTTTGGGACCAGGCGCCGGTTGTGGACAGTCATCGTAATGTTCTTGCTTTGTTCTGTATCGCTGCTATGTTCTCTTCATGAGCCGAGCATCCTCACATGCCCTCAAGCACCCGCCGGTCACGGCGCCCTCCGAGCCGGCGGGTGTACCTTCTTCTTTTCCCGAACTCGCGGTCGCGATCGAGCGCGAGCGGCGGCGTGGCCGCGGCGCGCAATCCAACTCTTCGGGCCGCTTCGAGGCCGAGGCGCGGGTCGCCTTCGACGACGGCTGGCAGAGCCTCGACGATTTGCCGCCGTTCAAGACCACCGTCGCGTTCGACACCGCGCGAAAAGTCATCACCCGCAACGACTCGCCCGATATCGGCTTTGACCGCTCCATCAACCCCTACCGGGGCTGTGAACACGGCTGCGTCTACTGCTTCGCGCGGCCGACCCATGCTTTTCTCGGCCTGTCGCCCGGGCTCGACTTCGAATCCAAACTGTTCGCCAAGCCCGACGCGCCGCAACTCTTGGAAAAGGAACTGGCGGCGCAGGATTACGAACCGCGCATGATCGCGATCGGCACCAATACCGATCCCTATCAGCCGATCGAGCGCGAGCGGAAAATCATGCGCGGTATTCTCGAAGTGCTGGAACGCACCGGTCATCCGGTCGGCATCGTCACCAAATCGGCGCTGGTGACGCGCGACATCGATATTCTCTCACGGATGGCGAAACGCAATCTCGCCAAGGTCGCGCTGTCGGTCACCACGCTCGATCCGAAACTGGCGCGCACCATGGAGCCGCGGGCCTCGACCCCGGCCAGGCGGCTGGAAGCGCTAAGGCTGCTGTCGGAGGCGGGCATTCCGGCCACCGTGATGGTGGCGCCCGTGATTCCCGCACTGAACGATTCCGAGATCGAGCGCATTCTCGATGCCGCCTTTCATGCCGGCGCCCGGGAAGCGAGCTATGTGCTGCTGCGGCTGCCGCTCGAGGTGCGCGACCTCTTCCGCGAATGGCTGATGGCGAATTATCCCGACCGCTACCGCCATGTCTTCACCCTGATCCGCGACATGCGCGGCGGCCGCGACTACGATTCGCAATGGGAAACCCGAATGAAGGGCACCGGGCCGATGGCCTGGATGATCGGCCGCCGGTTCGAAGTCGCCTGCGAAAAACTCGGTCTCAACAAGCGGCGCTCGAAACTGACGACGGATCATTTCGCGCGGCCGAAGCGCAGCGGACAGCAGTTGAGTTTGTTTTAGAAGCCTGAATAACGGGAATTGCGCCGGGTTCCCGGTTGCGCTTGCGGGCTCGCTTGCGCACGATCCCGGCATGATTCGCGCAAAATCCGCCAAGGAAAAAGCCAAACTGCCGAAAGGCGTGATTGCGGTCGCCCCACCGAGCTTTCGGCGCGAGCGCGCGCTGATCAAGCGCGGGGTCTGGCCGGTGGCCGGCTGCGACGAGGCCGGGCGCGGTCCGCTGGCGGGCCCGGTGGTGGCCGCCGCCGTGGTGCTCGATCCCCGGCGGATCCCGAAGGGCATGGACGATTCGAAACGGCTGACGGCCGAACGCCGCGAGGAACTGTTCGAGGAAATCTGCGCCACCGCGTCGTTCGCGGTCGCCTTCGCGTCGCCGGCGCGGATCGATCGCGACAATATCTTGCGCGCCTCGCTATGGGCGCTGATGCGCGCGGTGCAGGCGCTGCCGGAGACGCCGCGGCATGTCTTCGTCGACGGCCGCGACAAGCTCAATGTCGCCTGCGACTGCGACGCCGTGATCGGCGGCGACGGGCTGGTGCTGTCGATTGCGGCGGCGTCGATCATCGCCAAAGTGACGCGCGACCGGCTGATGTGCGCGCTGGCGCAGGATTGCCCGGGCTACGGCTTCGAGCAGCACAAGGGCTATGGCGTGCCGGAGCATCTCAAGGCGCTGAGCCGGCTCGGACCGAGCGCCCATCACCGCCGTTTCTTCGCCCCCGTGGTGGCCGCCCGGGAAAAACATCAGCCGTCAGCCGTCGAACCCGACCTTCTGACGATGGAAGCGCAGATCGGCGCCGAGGTCGCCGCCGCAATCTAGCGCCAGTTGCCTCAGCGGCATCAGCGCTTTATCACACGTTCGGGATCGAATAGAGCCGGCCTGTCGGGCTTGCGGGGGCATTTCGGACGTTCATGCGTTTCACCTCCCTGATTATCGAGCTGATTCGCGCCCGGCCGCGGCTGATCGTGTTGCTGGTGGTGCTGGCGCAGGCCGCCATCTGGCTGATCCTGCCGCTGCTATTCTATCGAAGCCCGCCCGACGACCTCGCCACGGTGCTGGCGTTCGGCCGGGAATATCGCGTCGGCACCGATCTCGGCCCGCCGCTGGCGTTCTGGCTTGCCGATATCGCGTTCCGCGCTGCCGGCAACCACATGTTCGGCGTCTATCTGCTGGCGCAGCTTTGCGCGATCACGACCTTCTGGACGCTGTTTCTGCTGGCGCGCGCCATTGTCGGCGGACAACAGGCGGTGCTCGTGGTGCTGCTGACGCTGACGGTCACGGCCTTCAGTTCGCCCGGCGTCGAGTTCGGCCCGCTGGTGCTGGCGCGCCCGCTATGGGCGCTGCTGCTGCTGCATTCCTGGCAATTGATCGGCCAGAACCGGCGCAACGCCTGGTTCGCATGGTCGATCGAAGCCGGGCTGTTGCTGCTGACCACCTCCGCCGCGACAGGCCTGTTGCTCCTGATCGCGGGCTTTGCGCTCGTCACCAGGCGCGGCCGGCGCATGCTGACGTCGTTCGATCCGTTGTTCGCGCTGCTGGTGATCGTCGTGCTGGTGCTGCCATATCTGATCTGGCTGATCCGCGCCGACACGCTGGCGTTGCCGCCATGGCCCGATATCGCCGAACTCAAGGGCCGGGCGCTGCACGGGGCAACGTTGCTCGGCGGGCTGCTGCTGGCGATTTCTGGCATCCAGCTGCTGGCGGCGCTCAACTCCAACTGGTTTGCGCGCAACCCGGAAGAGGCGCCGATCATCTTTCGGCCGCCGGTCGATCCGCTGGCCCGCGATTTCGTTTATTTCCTGGCCATCGTGCCCGCACTGGCGGGAAGCCTGATCGCGGGCCTGTTCAATCTCGACCGCGTCGTCGGCGGCGCCGGCATCGCGCTGCTGATGTCGGGACTGGCCGCGATCGTCGTGTCCGGCGATCTGATCCAGCTGCGGCGGCAGCGCATGCTGCGCTCCGCCTGGGCGCTCATCGTCATCGCGCCCGCGCTGGCGGCGATCGCGGTGACGCTGTTCCTGCCGTGGACCGGCAGTGCCGAGGTGTCGACCTCGATGCCCGGGCGCGCTATCGCGAGCTTCTTCGGCGACAGTTTTGAGCGGCGCACCAACCAGCGGCTGCGCGCGGTGGCCGGTGACCCGATGCTGGCGAAGCTGATCACGCTGGGCAAGGCGCGACCGCATCTTTTTCTCGACGCGACGCCGCAGAGCACGCCATGGCTGACGCCGGCAAAATTCAACGAAACCGGCGGCGTCGTGGTCTGGCGCGCCTCCGACACATCGGGCACCCCGCCGCCCGAACTCACGCAGCGGTTTCCCGGCCTGGTGCCGGAAGTGCCGCAGGCATTCGAATGGCTGGTCACCGGCCGCCAGCC
This sequence comes from Hyphomicrobiales bacterium, assembly GCA_038212905.1. Taxonomy (GTDB): domain Bacteria; phylum Pseudomonadota; class Alphaproteobacteria; order Rhizobiales; family Xanthobacteraceae; genus Bradyrhizobium. Next base: position 9,452 of record JBBQUA010000026.1, on the reverse strand, counting down.
GCTGTTGCGGATCGGCTGGGCCATCGTGCGGCCGAAGGGGTCGTAGGCACTGCATTGCATTCCTCATGGTGAGGAGGCGCGCGTGCTCTTCAGGATGAAGACTTCGCCTGCTCCAGCACCTTTGCGATCGCGCGCAAATCCAGCCACGCCATCTTCTTGTACGACGGCGAGCGCAGCAGATAGGCCGGGTGAAAAGTCGCGAGCGCGCGGATCTTGCGCGTGCCGGTGTCGTAGTCGAACCAGCGGCCGCGGGTTTTCATGATGCCCTCGCGGGTCGACAGCAGGGTTTGCGTGGAGGGATTGCCGAGCGTCACCAGCACGTCCGGATTGACCAGTTCGATCTGGCGCTGGATGAACGGCAGGCAAATTTGCGTTTCCTGCGGCGTCGGCGTGCGGTTGCCGGGTGGGCGCCAGGGAATCACATTGGCGATGTAGGCGCTGCTGCGGTCGAGCCCGATCGCGGCGATCATCCGGTTCAGCAACTGGCCGGAACGGCCGACAAAGGGCAGGCCCTCGATGTCTTCCTCGCGGCCGGGGGCCTCGCCGACGAACATGATGCGCGCCTGCGGGTTGCCGTCGGCGAACACCAGCCGTGTCGCGGTGGATTTCAGCGCGCAGCCATCAAAAGTCTCCATCAGCGCCCGCAGCGCCTCCAGCGACGGCGCGGTACGGGCGGCTTCCCGCGCCGACTGGATCGCGGCCTCCGGCGCCGCTGGCTCGGCGCGTGCGGCCGGGATCGGGGTGGCGGCGGCCGGAAGGGGCCTGGCCGGCTGGGCCGGCACCACCGCTGTCTCGCGGGCGGCCGGCATGAGGTCGGGATCGGTCAGCCGGTTGACAGGCTCGTCCGTCAGCGCGCAGTCGACCCCGGCCTCAAGATAAAAGGCCAGCAATTGCTGGACGGTAGGGGCGGTCTCGGGCGTCATGGCTGTTGTCTGCGACATCCCCGGCAATCTAGCTTTCCTTGCGCCGTTGCGAAACGCATTTCGGTGGTTGTTCTCCGCTCAAAAATCGGAAACAACGGGACGTTTAGAGGCGTTCTCAACCGGCCGGAACCAGATCATGAGCACCGAAGAATTACCGCCGCGCGAATCCATGGAATTCGACGTCGTGATCGTCGGCGCCGGCCCGTCCGGCCTGGCCGCGGCGATCCGGCTGAAGCAGCTCAACGCCGAGTTGACCATCGTCGTGGTGGAGAAGGGTTCCGAGGTCGGCGCGCATATTCTGTCCGGCGCGGTGATCGATCCGGTGTCGCTCGACCAACTGGTTCCGGACTGGCGCGAGGATGCCGACTGTCCGCTGAAGACCCAGGTCAAGACCGACAAGTTCTACTGGATGACCGCGGGCACCGCGATCCCGTTGCCGGCGATCGCGATGCCACCGCTGATGAGCAATCATCACTGCTATATCGGCTCGCTCGGCATGGTGTGCCGCTGGCTGGCGCAGAAGGCCGAGGCGCTCGGTGTCGAGATCTATCCCGGCTTTGCCGCGACCGAAGTTCTGTTCGACGAAAAAGGCGCGGTGCGCGGCATCGCCACCGGCGACATGGGCGTCGGCAGGGACGGCAAGCCGAAGGATTCGTTCACCCGCGGCATGGAACTGCTCGGCAAGTATACCCTGTTCGCCGAGGGCGCGCGCGGCAGCCTCACAAAACAGCTGATCGCGAAATTCTCGCTCGACGCCAACAGCGAGCCGCCGAAATTCGGCATCGGGCTGAAGGAGGTCTGGCAGATCGATCCGGCCAAGCACCAGAAGGGCCTGATCCAGCACTCGTTCGGCTGGCCGCTCGGCAATTCGACCGGCGGCGGCTCGTTCCTGTATCATTATGACGACAATCTGGTGGCGGTCGGTTTCGTCGTGCATCTCAATTACGACGATCCGTATTTGTCGCCGTTCGACGAATTCCAGCGCTACAAGACCCATCCCGCGATCCGCACGCTGTTCGAAGGCGGCAAGCGGCTCGCCTATGGCGCGCGCGCCATCACCGAGGGCGGTTACCAGTCGGTGCCGCGCCTGACGTTTGCCGGCGGCGCGCTGGTCGGCTGCGCCGCGGGTTTTGTCAATGTGCCGCGCATCAAGGGCGTGCACAATGCGATGGGCACCGGCATGCAGGCGGCCGAACACGTCGTTGCGGCGTTCAGCGCCGGCCGTACCAACGACGAACTCGTCGAGTACGAAAATGGCTGGCGCGATTCGGCTGTCGGCAAGGATCTCCACCGGGTCCGCAATGTAAAACCGCTGTGGTCGAAATTCGGCACCATCATCGGCGTTGCCATGGGCGGCATCGACATGTGGTGCAACACGCTGGGCTTCTCGCTGTTCGGTACTCAGTCGCATGCCAAACCCGACCGCAAGACGCTGGATCCGGCCAAGGCGCATGCGCCGATCCCGGCGCCGAAGCCGGACGGCAAGCTCACCTTCGACAAGCTTTCGTCCGTGTTCCTCTCCAATACCAACCACGAGGAGGACCAGCCGGTTCACCTCAAGGTCGCGGACCTGGACCTGCAAAAGACCTCCGAGCACGACGTCTATGCCGGACCGTCCAACCGCTATTGCCCGGCCGGGGTCTATGAATGGGTCGAGGAGGCGTCCGGTCCCCGCTTCCAGATCAACGCCCAGAATTGCGTCCATTGCAAAACCTGCGACGTCAAGGACCCGAACGGCAACATCACCTGGGTTCCGCCCGAGGGCGGCGGCGGCCCGAACTACGAGGCGATGTGACCACGATTGCGTGAACCCGCGGCCCCAGGTAACCGGGGTCGACACCCCGGCCACGATACCGCCACACTGAAAGCGCTTTCAGGCCAGACTGGCGGGTGAGGCTGGCCAGTACGGCGATAACAGGGCCTTCCTGCCAATCGTTTCGCCACCCCGTATCCTTGCGGTTCAACATCAAACGCGGCATTGTCGCTTGCCCTGATGCCGCCGGCTGGATTCGCATCCGAGACGATCCTTGAAATTCCTGGAGCTAGGCAAACCCTGATGTTTTCCAATCGCCTAAATGGCCGGATCCTTGCCCTCGCCGCACTCGGCTTCACCGTGCTGGCCGTGACCACACTGGCGGCGCCTGGTTTGCTGTCGGCGCAGACGCCCGACCATCCCGCCGGCACGTCGGCCCAGTTCCCGACCAAGAGCGACCTCAAGTCGCTGACCACGTCCGGCAGCTATCTGGCCGCCCGTCACGCCAGCGTGGAGCGCGATGCCTCCTCGGCCGCGGCGTTCTACCGCTCGGCGCTGCGCAGCGATCCGAAGAACAACGAACTGCTCGACCGCGCCTTCATCTCCTCGCTGGCGGACGGCGACATCGACGAGGCCGTCAAGCTCGCCGACCGGATTCTGACGATCGACAAATCCAACCGCGTCGCCCGCCTTGTGGTCGGCGTGCGTGATCTGAAGCAGAAAAAATATGCCGCCGCGCAGGTCAACATCAATCAGTCGATCCGCGGACCGATCACCGACCTGGTAGCGACGCTGCTGTCGGGCTGGGCCAGCTACGGCGCCGGCGACACCAAGACGGCGATCGCCAACATCGACAAGCTGACCGGCCCGGAGTGGTATCCGATCTTCAAGGACCTGCATTCCGGCATGATCCTGGAACTCGCGGGCAAGCAAAAGGAAGCCGGCATCCGTCTGGAGCGCGCCTACAAGCTCGACGATTCCATGCTGCGGGTGGCCGAGGCCTATGCACGCTGGCTGTCGCGCGGCAACGACCCGGCGGCGGCCACAGCGGTCTACGCGGCATTCGACAAGAAGCTGGCGCGGCATCCCTTGGTGCAGGAAGGCCTGCGCGACACCAGGGCCGGCAAGAAGTTGGCGCCGCTGGTGGATTCGCCGCAGAGCGGCGCCGCCGAGGCGCTGTACGGCATCGGCGCCACGCTGACTCGCCGCGGCGGCGAGGATCTCGCGCTGGTCTATCTGCAGCTCTCGCTGTATCTCGCGCCCAATCATCCGCTGGCGCTGCTGTCGCTGGCCGATCTCTACGAGTCGGTGAAGAAGCCGCCGATGGCGATCAAGGTCTACGAGCGCATGCCGGCCAGTTCGCCGTTGAAGCGCAATGCGCAGATCCAGCTCGCCACAAATCTCGACGCCGCCGAGCGCAGCGACGAGGCGATCAAGATCCTGAAAGGCGTCACCGCGGAAGACCCGAAGGATATCGAAGCCATCATGGCGCTCGGCAATATCGAGCGCGGCCGCAAGCGGTTCGCCGACTGCTCCGAGACCTACACCAATGCCATCGATGTGATGCCGGCGAGCAGCGAGAAGGGCGCCTGGGTGACCTATTACTACCGCGGCATCTGCTTCGAGCGCTCCAAGCAGTGGGCCAAGGCGGAAACCGACATGCGCAAGGCGCTGGAGCTGCAACCCGAGCAGCCCCACGTGCTGAACTATCTCGGCTACTCGTGGATCGATCAGGGCATCAATCTCGACGAGGGCATGAAGATGATCAGGCGTGCCGTCGAGCAGCGCCCGGACGACGGCTACATCGTGGACTCGCTCGGCTGGGCCTATTACCGCATCGGCAATTTCGAGGACTCGGTGAAAAATCTCGAGCGCGCGATCGATCTCAAGCCGGAAGATCCGACCATCAACGACCATCTCGGCGACGCCTATTGGCGCGTCGGCCGCACCCAGGAGGCCAAATTCCAGTGGGCCCACGCCCGCGACCTGAAGCCGGAGCCGGACGAATTGCCGAAGATCGAGGCCAAGATCGAAAACGGACTGCCGGAAGACACCTCGTCGGCGGCCTCCGCGGACAAGAAAAAAGAAGACGGCAAGGGCGGTTGAGTGCGGTTGAGCAGGGCTGATCGAAGGGCTGGTCGGTAATGCCGACGTTAGTGGAAGACGGGCGCGCCAAGGTCAACCTGACCCTGCGGGTGGTCGGGCGTCGCGTCGATGGCTATCACGATCTCGAAAGCGTGGTGGCGTTCGCCGATTGCGCCGACCGAGTAAGCCTGACGCCGGGCTCTAGCCTCAATCTTGCGACTACCGGGCCGCTGGCGCAGGCCTGCGGCGAGGCGTCGGACAATCTGGTGTTCAAGGCGGCGCAGCTGCTCTCAGAGCGCGTGCCGGACCTCAAGCTCGGCGACTTCATCCTCGACAAAATGCTGCCGGTCGCAGCCGGCATCGGCGGCGGTTCGGCCGATGCCGCCGCGGCGCTGCGGCTGCTGGCGCAAGCCAACGGCCTCGAACTCGACGATCCCCGCCTGATCGAGGTGGCGCGGCTGACCGGCGCCGACGTGCCGGTATGCCTCGCCTCCAACGCCTGCGTCATGACCGGGGTCGGCGAAACCCTGCTGCCGCTTAGCCTGCCGAAAATGCCCTGCGTGATGGTCAATCCGCGCGTTCCCGTCGCCACCAGGGATGTGTTCAAGGAACTCGGTCTGCGCAACGGCCAGTTGCTGGTGAGCGCGACCGACGTGTTCCGCGGCACCGCCTGGCCGGAAGCCGGCGCCTCGCTGGAAGACTGGGTCGAAGCGCTCGCCGCCGGCTCCAACGACCTCGAAGCCCCGGCCACACGCATTCAACCCGTGATCGGCGAAGTGCTAGCCGCGCTCAGCGCCAGCAACGGCGCCTGGCTGGCGCGGATGTCGGGCTCGGGCGCGACCTGCTTTGCGATCTACGAAAATACCGCCGACGCGGCGCGCGCGGCGCAGAAGATCGAGCTCGATCACCCGCAGTGGTGGGTGCATGCGGGGATCTTGAGTTAGCTCGGCTTGTCGTCACTTCCGCACACTCCGCCGTCATCCTGAGGTGCGCGCCATCTTCGGCGCGCCTCGAAGGATGGATGCTGTGAAGGTGCCCGCTGCCCATCCTTCGAGGCGCGCAAGGGCGCGCACCTCAGGATGACGGCGTTTTTGTTGCTGATGCTGGCGGCTCGCTCAGTGCGATCTCGCCAAACAAAACGCCACCACCTGCTCCAGCGCGGTCTTCATCGGCGAGGCCGGGAACAGCGCCAGCGCATCGACCGCCATCGCGCCGTAATGCTGGGCGCGGTTGATGGTGTCTTCCAGCGCGCGGTGCTTGGTCATCAGTCCGATGGCGTGATCGAGATCGCCGTCGGCGATCTCGCCGCGCTCCAGCGCCTTGCTCCAGAACGCGCGCTCGCTGTCATTGCCGCGGCGGAACGCCAGCACCACCGGCAGCGTGATCTTGCCCTCGCGGAAATCGTCGCCGATGTTCTTGCCGAGTTTGGCGGCCTTGCCGCCATAGTCGAGCACATCGTCCACCAACTGGAACGCGATGCCCAAATTCATGCCGACCGAGCGGCACGCGGTCTGTTCGGCCTTCGGGCGGTTGGCGATCACTGGGCCGACCTCGCAGGCCGCGGCGAACAGTTCGGCGGTCTTGCCGCGGATCACGGCGAGATATTCGTCTTCGGTGGTGGCGGTATTCTTCGCCGCCGCCAACTGCATCACTTCGCCTTCGGCGATGGTCGCCGCAGCCGATGACAGGATGTCTAGCGCGCGCAGCGAGCCGACCTCGACCATCATGCGAAAGGCCTGGCCGAGCAGGAAATCGCCGACCAGCACGCTGGCCTCGTTGCCCCACAACATGCGCGCGGACAATTTGCCGCGCCTGAGCTCGCTCTCATCGACCACGTCGTCATGCAGCAGTGTCGCGGTATGCATGAACTCGACCGAGGCCGCGAGCTTGATATGGCCGTCGCCGGAGTAGCCGGTGAGGTTGGCCATCGCCAGCGTCAGCATCGGGCGCAGCCGCTTGCCGCCTGAGGAAATCAGGTGGTTGGCGACCTCGGGGATCATGGTGACTTCCGAGCCGGTCCGCGACAGGATGGTCGCGTTGACGCGCTCCATGTCGGCGGCGACGAGCCCGACCAGCTCATCTATCGTCGCGTTCGATGGGCTCTCGAAGGGTACAATAACCGCCACGCTGGTCTCCACATTTGCCCAATTCGGACTACCTTTAAGCTATAACAATAGAAAGTGCGGGGGTATGCGGCAAGAGCAGGTAAGGGGCAGGTAGCGGTTGACAGGCGCCTGCGCACCCCGCAGCGGATCGGCAAAGGAACGCCACAATTGCGGGAACTGGTCAGGACCAACGATATCGTGCTGGTTTCGGCGGTCGGCGCGCTGCTCGACGGCGCCAATATTCACCATCTGGTGCTCGACCAGAACATGAGCGTACTCGAAGGCTCGCTCGGCATGCTGCCGCGCCGGATCCTGGTCCATGAGGACGACCACCGCGAGGCGCGGCAGATCCTCAGCGATGCCGGCCTCGCCCACGAACTGCGGCCCGATGACTGATTTCGCCCGAGCCTTGACCGACGACTTCACCGAGGATGCCTTTCTCGGCGGACAGTTGCGCCTGCGTCAGCGCAGATCCGGCCACCGCGCCGGCCATGACGCCGTGCTGCTGGCCGCGGCGACGCCGGCTCGTCCGGATGATCGCGTGGTTGAATTCGGCGCCGGCGTTGGTGTGGCGGGTCTCGCGGTCGGCCGACGCGTGGCTGGAATAAAACTCGTGCTGGTCGAGATCGATTCTGAACTCGCCGCGCTGGCGCAGGAAAATGCCGCTGCCAACGCGATCGCGGCCGATGCCATCGTGCTGGATGTGGCGTCCACCGCCGCCGCATTCGCCGATGTGGGACTTGGCCCCGACAGCGTCGACGTCGTGCTGATGAATCCGCCGTTCAACGATGCCGCGCGGCACCGTGCCTCGCCGGACAAGGCACTGGCTCATCTGGCGACGGCGTCAACTCTGGAGAGCTGGGTACACGCGGCGCGGCGAATCCTGAAATCCGGCGGCGTGCTGAGTTTGATCTGGCGCGCCGATGGTGTTGCCGAGGTGCTGGCGGCGCTCGATCGCGGTTTTGGGAGCCTGCTGATCCTGCCGGTGCACGGCGACGCCGGGAAGCCGGCGATTCGTCTACTGGTTCGCGCGGTCAAGGGCGGCAAGGCGCCGGCGCAAATCCTGGCCGGCCTGATGCTCAATGATGAATCGGCGCCGCCCAATCAAAGGGTGCGGGATATCCTGGCGGGGCAGGGGGTATTGCCGTTGGCGATACCCTGATGGCCCCTGTTGCCAGGCCCTGAGCAGGCAAGTTACTGCGGAAGCGTTTCCGAGCGTTGATCCGGCACGGAAGTGAAGTGAATCGCCGTCAGAATCGCGCCAATCAGCATCACCAGTAGATAGATTTTCATGTCTTTCTCCACTGCGCCGTTGCAGCCTGCTAACCAGAATGAAGCCTGGGGCGTTCCGGCTCGTCCAATGACATAGGCGTGATAAAATATGGTTAACTTTGAGGTAATCGCATGACGGAACCAGCAGATAAACGCGGCGGTATCGCGGATGTGATCGACCGGCTGATGAAATTCGTTCCTGCGCGTTTGCGCAGAGGAACTGCGGTCGTGCCAGTGGTGCGGCTGTCGGGTGTGATCGGCGCGGCGACACCGTTGCGGCCGGGCATGTCGCTGGCCGGCGTTGCCAAAATGCTGGAACGCGCGTTTGCGACCAGAAACGCCAGGGCGGTCGCGCTGGTGATCAATTCGCCCGGGGGATCGCCGGTGCAATCACGACAGATTTACCTGCGGATCCGGCAACTCGCGGCGGAAAAGAAATTGCCGGTGCTGGTGTTCGTCGAGGACGTCGCGGCGTCCGGTGGCTACATGATCGCCTGCGCCGGTGACGAGATTTTTTGCGATCCCTCCTCGATCCTGGGCTCGATCGGGGTGGTCGGCGGTTCCTTCGGATTTCAGGAGTTGATCAGGAAGATCGGTGTCGAGCGGCGGCTGTATACCGCCGGCGCCCACAAGGCGATGCTCGATCCGTTCCTGCCGGAAAACCCCGACGACGTCGCGCGGGTAAAAGCGCTGCAGCGCGAGATCCACACCCTTTTCATCGCGCTGGTCAAGGAGAGCCGCGGTAGCCGCCTGAAGGGCGCCGACGATGTGCTGTTCTCAGGCGAATACTGGGCGGGCGAAAGCTCTGTCACGCTCGGCCTCGCCGACGCCATCGGCGACCTGCGCTCGACGCTGCGCGGCCGCTACGGCGACAAGGTGCTGACGCCGGTGATCGCCCTGCCCACCGGGATATTGTCCAGCCTGCTGGGCCGCAAGTCAGGCGCGGGTGCGCTGGCGTCGCTGGAAGGCGTCGCGAGCCTGCCGGACGAACTGATCTCGGCGCTGGAGACAAGAGCAATTTGGGCCAAATTTGGGTTCTGATGACGCAATGGCCCGCGCCATTTGGCCCCGGACAATACGATTGCGGCTGGGGCCGGCTTACGCAAGAATGAGAGTCGGGGCTGACGCATGAACGACGAGGATCGACCGATGCCACCGCTGATCGCATTTGCTGGCGCCCTGGGTAGTCTGGCCGTGGTCCGCTGGGCGTACCGCACCGCCAAGAGGGTCAACCGGGAACTGGAAGAGGCGCGGCTGGCACGGGTCGCCGAGACGGTCAGCGCCAACGACATTCCGACGCTGCGGCGGGATCCC
>JBBQUA010000025.1:0-34745 GCA_038212905.1 Hyphomicrobiales bacterium | reverse complement strand
TGCCGCTGAAGCGGTGATGCAACGGACATCCGACCCGCGGTTGCGCGAAATCATGGTGTCGCTGGTCAAGCACCTGCATGGCTTTGTCCGCGACGTCAGGTTGACCGAGGCGGAATTCCGCGAAGCCGCCGCGATTATCGGCGAACTCGGTAAGCTCACGACCGACACGCACAACGAAATTATCCTGATGGCCGGTTCGCTCGGCGTCTCCTCGCTGGTGTGCCTTCTGAACAATGGCGATCAGGGCAATACCGAAACCGCGCAATCGCTGCTCGGGCCGTTCTGGCGGCTGAACTCTCCACGGGTCGAAAACGGCGGCTGCATCGTCCGGTCCGATACGCCGGGCGAGCCGTTGTTCGTCACCGCGCGCGTGGTGGACCATGCCGGCCGGCCGATCGCCGGGGCGGAAGTCGATGTCTGGCAGGCCTCGCCGGTCGGGCTCTACGAAAACCAGGATCCCGAGCAGGCCGAGATGAACCTGCGCGGCAAATTCACCAGCGACGCCGATGGCCGCTTCTGGTTTCGTTCCGTGATGATGGTGGGCTATCCGATTCCGATCAACGGCGTGGTCGGCCGCCTGTTGAAGCAACAGGGCAGGCATCCTTATCGGCCGGCGCATCTCCACGCGCTGATTTTCAAGCCGGGTTTCAAGGTCCTGATTTCCCAGGTCTATGACCCCGCCGATCCGCACATCGACAGCGACGTGCAGTTTGGCGTGACGCAAGCGCTGATCGGCGATTTCGTCCGCCATGACGAGCCGCATCCGACCGAACCCGATGCCGGCGCGCCCTGGTTTTCTCTCGACTACGTCTACCGGATGGAGGTAGGTGACGCCGTGCTTCCGCGTCCGCCCATCAAGTGACGGGGTAAAAAAATGATCCGCGAAATCAGGACTACCCGATGACATTTTGCAAGGGCGCCGTCTCCCGGTTCCTGGTCCGGACCTCGATGGCTGTGCTGGTGCTGCTGGTGCTCGTCGCCGCTCCGCGTCAGGCCTGGGCCCAGACCTACCCGAGCAAGCCGGTGCGCGTCGTCCTGCCCTTTGCCGCTGGCGGCGTTGCCGATATCACCGCGCGCGTGATCGCGGAACGGCTCGGCGTCAAGCTTGGCGGGCGCTTTTACGTTGAAAACCAGCCCGGGGCAGGCGGCATTGCCGCGGCCCGAACGGTGATCTCATCGTCACCAGATGGACATACGCTGGCCTTGCTGTCGAACGGAACCGCAATCAGCGTCTCCCTGTTCAACAAACTGCCGTATGATCCGCTGAAGGATTTTGCGCCGATTTCGAGCCTGGGCTATTTCGATTTTATTTTGGCCACCAGCGCCGACTCGCCGTTCAAGACGCTGGCGGAGTTCATTGCGGCGGCCAAGGCAAAACCCGGTTCGCTCAATGTCGGCACCATCAATGTCGGCAGCACCCAGAATTTGTCGGCCGAGCTGTTCAAGACCGCGGCCGGCCTCGATTTCGTGATCATTCCCCATCGAGGGACACCTGAAGTCCTGATCTCGACCATGCAGGGCAACCTCGGCCTCATGATCGACAGCTACTCGGCGTTGAAGGGCAATCTTGCCGACGGGAAGATCCGGGCACTGGCGGCGACCGGACCGGCACGTTCGGCCAGCACCCCGGATATTCCGACCGTGCAGGAATTGGGCGTCGCCGGTTACGACGTCGTCTCCTGGAACGCGCTGTTCGCTCCCGCCGGCACGCCGCCGGAAATCGTGAAAGCGCTCAATCAGGCACTGCAGGAAATCCTCGCCGAGCCCGACGTGAAAAAGCGCCTGCTCGAACTCGGCATTGAGGCCAAGGCGAGCACGCCGGAGGAAATATCCGCCCGGCTGACGTCCGATATCGACAAGTGGAACAAGGTGATCGAGAAGGCCGGGATCCCAAAGCAATAGGTCCCGGATTTAGGATGCTCGGCTCCGCTGAGCGCGGGTGTACAGTCTCAGGGCCATGAACCTCAAGCAGCTTGAATATTTCGTCCACGTCGCCGAGCTCGGCAGCTTCAGCAAGGCTGCTGTGGTGCTCGACATCGCGCAGCCCGCGCTGAGCCGCCAGGTGCGCAGCCTTGAGACCGAACTGCGTCAGCAGCTGTTCCTGCGCAACGGCCGCGGTGTCGCGCTGACCGACGCCGGCAAGCGCTTGTTCGACCATAGCGTCGCGGTGCTGCAATTGATGGCGCATGCGCGCGAGGATCTCGGCGCCAGCCGTAACGAGCCGGTCGGGCGGGTGACCATCGGGCTGCCCCCGAGCATCGGCCGGCAATTCACGCTGCCCTTGATCGACCGCTTCAAGAAGCAGCTTCCCGCCGCCCGGCTGGCGATCGTCGAGGGCTTGTCGACCCACATCGTCGAATGGGTCACCACTGGCCGCATCGACATCGGTCTGGTCTACAACCCCGAGGCACAGGCCGGGCTGGAGATCACACCATTGCTGCAGGAGGCGCTCAGCCTGGTGAGCCGCGCGGCCAAGGGCAAGCGCAAGCCGGCGCCGCCGCCGCTGCCGATGAAGGAGCTGTCGCGCTACCCGCTGATCGTGCCGGAGCGGGTCCATGCGATGCGCCGCCTGCTCGAGACCCAAGCGGCGCTGGCCGGCATCAAACTCGATATTGCCTGGGAGGTCTCCAGCGTCCCTTCGATCATCGATCTGGTCTGCGCCGGCTATGGCCATGCCGTGCTCACCGCCAGCGGCGTGGCGGCGTCAGCGCGCTCCGGCGAACTGGTGGTGCGCCGGCTGACCGATCCGGCGCCTGTCAGCGTGCTGTGTCTGGCAGTCTCGGCGCACAAGCGCCCGACACCGCTGGCGCTGCACGCGATGCGGCTTTTGACCGAACTGGTGCGCGGGCTGCCGGCTTAAAGCATTTCCAGCATGGCTCGGGGGTTTTACCCATGCTGGAACGTGATAGCTGTTAGAAACGGCCGATGGTGGCAGAGCCGAACTCGAACCGCCACAATGGAAACGTCCAATCCCCGGGTCAAATTCCATGCAAACAGCGATTCCCTGCCTGTTCATGCGCGGCGGAACCTCGCGCGGCCCGTTCTTCAACGCCGCCGACCTGCCCGCCGACATCCCGACCCGCGACAAGGTGCTGCTGGCGGTGATGGGCTCGCCCGACAAGCGCCAGATCGACGGGCTCGGCGGCGCTCATCCGCTCACCAGCAAGGTCGGCATCGTTTCGAAGGGCTCGCGGCCCGGGGTCGATCTGGATTTCCTGTTCGCGCAGTTGCAGCCGGACAAGGACACCGTCGACACCACGCCCAACTGCGGCAACATGCTGGCCGCCGTGGCGCCGTTCGCGCTCGAGACCGGGCTGGTCAAGCCGCATGGCAACACCACCACGCTGCGCGTGCTGACGCTCAATACCGATATGCAATGCGACATCACGGTGCAGACCCCGAACGGCCATGTCGAATATGAGGGCGCGGCCCGGATCGACGGCGCTCCCGGCACCTCGGCGCCGATCAAGATCAACTTTCTCGATACCGCGGGCTCGGTCGCGCCGGGACTGCTGCCAACCGGGAATGTCCGCGACGTGATCGACGGCATCACCGTGACCTGCATCGACAACGGCATGCCGCTGGTGATCTTCAAGTCAGCCGATGTCGGCCGCACCGGCTATGAGAGCGTCGATCAGCTCAATGGCGATACCGAGCTGAAGGCGCGGATCGAGCGGCTGCGCATCGCCTGCGGCCACGCCATGCAGCTCGGCGACGTCACGGCGAAGAATTACCCGAAGATGACGCTGATATCGGCGCCCCGCGCCGGCGGCGCTATCTCGACGCGCAGCTTCATCCCGCATGTCTGCCACGACGCCATCGGCGTGCTGGCGGCGGTCACCGTCGCCACCGCCTGCGTGCTCGACGGTTCGACCACCCAGGGCATTGCTGTCGTGCCTTCGCAGAATGCCAAGACCATCTCGGTCGAGCATCCGACCGGCGAATTCAGTGTCGAGATCGAGGTCGATCCGGCCAACCCGCAAAGCGTCACCAGCGCCGCGCTGCTGCGCACCGCGCGGCTGTTGATGCGCGGCGAGGCCATGGTGCCGGCCCCGGTCTGGGCCGGACGGCAGGCCGACGATTTCAGCGCAGCCTCCGAACTCCGTCACGCCCGGCAAAGATAGAACCAGGGATAGAACAATGATCATCGACGTACACGGCCACTACACCACCGCGCCGAAAGCGCTCGAGGACTGGCGCAACCGGCAGATCGCCGCCATCGGCGATCCCAAGGCCGCGCCCAAGGCCAGCGAGCTGAAGATCAGCGACGACGAGCTGCGCGAATCCATCATCAACAACCAGCTCAAGAAGATGCAGGAGCGCGGCAGCGATCTCACCATCTTCAGCCCGCGCGCCAGCTTCATGGCGCACCACATCGGCGACTTCCAGGTCTCCTCGACCTGGGCCGCGATCTGCAACGAATTGTGTGCGCGCATCGCCAGGCTTTTTCCGGACAGCTTTATCGGCGCTGCGATGCTGCCGCAGTCGCCGGGTGTCGATCCCGGGACCTGCATCCCCGAGATGGAAAAATGCGTCAAGGAATACGGCTTTGTCGGCATCAACCTCAATCCCGATCCGTCCGGCGGGCACTGGACCTCGCCGCCGCTGTCGGACAGACAGTGGTATCCGATCTACGAGAAGATGGTGGAACTCGACATCCCCGCCATGATCCATGTGTCCACCAGCTGCAACGCCTGCTTCCACACCACCGGCGCGCATTATTTGAACGCCGACACCACGGCGTTCATGCAGTGCCTGACCTCGGACCTGTTCAAGGATTTTCCGACGCTGAAATTCCTGATCCCGCATGGCGGCGGCGCGGTACCCTACCACTGGGGCCGGTTTCGCGGATTGGCGCAGGAGCTGAAGAAGCCGCTGCTGAAGGACCATCTTCTCAAAAATATCTTCTTCGACACCTGCGTCTATCATCAGCCCGGCATCGACCTTCTGACCAAGGTAATTCCGGTCGACAACATCCTGTTTGCCAGCGAGATGATCGGCGCGGTGAAGGGCATCGATCCTGAAACCGGCTTCCCCTACGACGACACCAAGCGCTACATCGACGCCGCGACCACTCTGAGCGCAGCGGACAAGCAGAAAGTCTACGAGGGCAATGCGCGGCGCGTATTCCCCAGGCTCGATGCGGCCTTGAAGGCGAAAGGCAAGTGACATGAGCGCGCCCTTGAACAACCTCGGCGTCGTCAAGCGCAACATCGTCCGCGCCGATAAGGCGGCGGTCGAGAAGTTGTCGCGTTTCGGTGTCGCCACCATCCACGAGGCGATGGGCCGCGTCGGCCTGATGCTGCCCTATATGCGCCCCGTCTACGCCGATGCCCACACCTGCGGCACCGCGGTCACCGTGCTGCTGCAGCCCGGCGACAACTGGATGATGCATGTGGTGGCCGAGCAACTGCAGCCCGGCGACGTGGTGGTGGCGGCCTGCACCGCCGAGAATACCGACGGCTTCTTCGGCGATCTGCTGGCGACCAGTTTTCGCGCCCGCGGCGCCAGAGGCCTGATCATCGACGGCGGCGTGCGCGACGTGAAGGACCTGACCGAAATGCAGTTCCCGGTATTTTCCCGGGCGATCAGCGCCAAGGGCACAGTGAAGGCGACATTGGGTTCGGTAAATATCCCGGTGGTCTGCGCCGGCGCGCTGGTCCATCCGGGCGACGTGATCGTCGCCGATCCCGACGGCGTGGTTGTGGTTCCTGCCGCCATCGCCCAGCAGGCGGCGGATGCGGCGGAGGCGCGCGAGGCCAATGAAGGCGACAAGCGCGCCAAGCTGGCGTTCGGCGTGCTCGGCCTCGACATGTACAACATGCGTGAGCCGCTGGCGAAAGCCGGGCTCCGATACATAGATTGATCGCGATGTCGGTTGCTTCCAACCAGTGGCATGTCGGCCTCGTCGGCTATGGCGAGGTCGGCCGTATCCTGGCCGAGGATCTGCGCAAGGACGGCGTCCGGGTCAGCGCCTATGACGTCAAGCTCGGCGATGACAGGGCGCAGCCGCTGCGCGACCACGCATCGAGCATTGGCGTTGAGCTCGCGTCGTCGCATGCCGATCTCGCCGCGCAGGCCGACCTGATCGTATCCGCTGTCACCGCGAGCCAGGCAGTGCCGGTGGCGCAGGCCTGTATGCCCGGGCTGAAACAGGGCGCCTGGTTTCTCGATTTCAATTCGGCGTCGCCGGGTGCGAAGCAGCGCGCCGCCGTTCTGATCGACGGCGCCGGCGGACGTTATGTCGAGGGCGCCGTGATGACCTCGCTGCCGCCCTATCGCATCAAGGTGCCGTTGCTGCTGGGCGGCTCAGGTGCGCGTGAGCTTGCGCCCTTGCTGGTCGAACTCGGTTTCAACGCCAAGGTCGCCAGCGACCAACTCGGCGTCGCCTCGGCGGTCAAGATGTGCCGCAGCATCATGATCAAGGGCATGGAAGCCATGGTGATCGAAAGTTTCACCACGGCGCGGGCCTATGGCGTCGAGGACGCGGTGCTGGCGTCGCTCAAGGAGACTTTTCCGGGCATCGACTGGGAGAAGCAGGGCGCCTATTTCTTCCAGCGCGTCATCGAGCACGGCCGGCGCCGCAGTGAAGAGGTCCGCGAGGTCGCGGAGACCGTGCGCGAGATTGGTCTCACGCCATGGTCGGCGCAGGGTACCGCCGAACGGCAGGCCTGGGTCGCCGACCTCGCCGACGAAGAATTGTTCGGCGCGAAAGGCACCGCGGAATTTGCGCGCAGCCCGGACTGGCGCACCGAGGCGGACCGGATTCTCGGCAAGTTCAAGCCCAGCGAAAAAGAATGAGACAGGCCGTTATGAAATTCGAGAAAACGCCTGGCTGGCTGGATTGGTACGCCGGCCCGTCAAAACCCCGCTTCAAGGTCCCAGCGGGCGCCGTGGACGCGCACTGCCATGTGTTCGGCCCGGGCGCCGAATTTCCGTTCGCGCCAGAGCGCAAATACACCCCCTGCGACGCGTCGAAGCAGCAGCTTTACGCGCTGCGCGACCATCTCGGCTTTTCCCGCAACGTCGTGGTGCAGGCCACCTGCCACGGCGCCGATAACCGCGCGATGGTCGATGCGCTCACCCATTCCGGCGGCAAGGCGCGCGGCGTCGCCACCGTCAAGCGCAGCGTCACCGACACCGAACTCCGGGACATGCATGACGCCGGTGTGCGCGGCGTGCGCTTCAATTTCGTCAAGCGCCTGGTCGACTTCACGCCGAAGGACGAGTTGATCGAGATCGCCGGTCGCATCGGCAGACTGGGCTGGCATGTCGTGATCTACTTTGAAGCGGTGGATTTGCCGGAATTGTGGGATTTCTTCACCTCGCTGCCGACCACCATCGTGGTCGACCATATGGGCCGCCCCGACGTCACCAAGCCGGTCGACGGGTCCGAGTTCGAATTGTTCGTAAAATTCATGCAGCAACACCCGAACGTCTGGTCCAAGGTCAGTTGCCCGGAGCGGTTGTCGGTCGCGGGGCCGCCGGCGCTGAACGGCGAGCAGAACGCCTACCGAGACGTGATCCCGTTCGCGCGGCGCATCGTCGAAACCTTCCCCGACCGCGTGCTCTGGGGGACCGACTGGCCGCATCCGAATTTGAAAGACCATATGCCCGACGACGGACTGCTGGTCGATTTCATTCCGCACATTGCGGTCACATCGGAATTGCAGCAGAAGCTGCTGGTCGACAACCCGATGCGGCTGTACTGGCCCGAACACTCCTGAGGAGGCAAAGTCCATGTCACTCGACAAACCGTATACGGACGTTCCCGGCACCACGATCTTCGACGCCGAAATGTCGCGCCAGGGCTATCATTTGAACCAGTTCTGCATGTCGCTGATGAAGGCGGACAACCGCGCGCGCTTCAAGGCCGATGAGCGCGCCTATCTCGACGAGTGGCCGATGACCGAGGACCAGAAGCTGGCAGTGATGGCGCGCGACCTCAACCGCTGCATCGCGCTCGGCGGCAACATCTACTTTCTCGCCAAGATCGGCGCGACCGACGGCAAGAGCTTTCAGCAGATGGCCGGCAGCATGACCGGCATGAGCGAGGAAGATTACCGCAACATGATGGTCAAGGGCGGCCGCTCCGTCGAAGGCAACCGCTACACCGGGGAGAAGAAGTAAATGGCTTATATCTCAGCCAGCGTCTACACCTCGCACGTGCCGGCCGTTGGCGCCGCGCTCGACCTTGGCAAGACCGCGGAGCCGTATTGGGCGCCGGTGTTCAAGGGTTACGACTTCTCCAAGCAGTGGCTGAAGGAACAGAAGCCGGACGTGATCTTTCTGGTCTACAACGATCACGCCAATGCGTTCAGTCTCGACCTGATCCCGACCTTCGCGATCGGCACCGCGGCCGAGTTCGCGGTGGCCGACGAGGGCTGGGGTCCGCGTCCGGTGCCGAAAGTGATTGGTCATCCGAAACTCGCCGGACACATCGCGCAGTCCGTGATCCAGGATGATTTCGATCTCACCATCGTCAACAAGATGGACATCGACCACGGCCTTACCGTGCCGCTCAGCCTGATGTGCGGCCAGCCGCAGGCGTGGCCGTGTCCGGTGATCCCGTTCGCGGTCAATGTCGTGCAGTATCCGGCGCCCTCGGGCCGGCGCTGCTACATGCTCGGCAAGGCGATCCGCAAGGCAATTGAGTCCTACGACGAGCCGCTCAACGTGCAGATCTGGGGCACCGGCGGCATGAGCCACCAGCTGCAGGGCCCGCGCGCCGGGCTGATCAACAAGGAGTTCGACACCGACTTCCTCGACCGCCTGATCGCCGATCCCGAAGGGCTGTCGAAAATGCCGCATATCGATTACGTCCGCGAAGCCGGCAGCGAGGGCATTGAGCTGGTGATGTGGCTGATCGCGCGCGGCGCCATGAACGACGTCAATGGCGGCGGCAAGAAGCCGACCGTGCTGCATCGCTTCTACCATGTGCCCGCCAGCAACACTGCCGTGGGCCATCTGATTCTGGAGAACAATTGACGTGGCCAAGACGACTAACGAGACGACTAGCAAGACGATCAAGGTAGCGCTGGCCGGCGCCGGCGCATTCGGCCTCAAGCATCTCGACGGCATCAAGAACATCGACGGCGTCGAAGTGGTGTCGCTGGTCGGCCGCCGGCTGGAGCCGACCCAGGAAGTAGCCGCCAAATACGGCATCGGACATGTCACGACCGACTTGGCCGACAGCCTCGCGCTGAAAGAAGTCGACGCGGTCATCCTGTGCACGCCGACCCAGATGCACGCGGCACAGTCGATCGCCTGCATGAAAGCAGGCAAGCATTTCCAGGTCGAGATTCCGCTCGCCGATTCTCTAAAGGATGCCCAAGCTGTCGTCGATCTGCAGAAGCAGACCAGGCTGGTCGCGATGTGCGGCCATACCCGCCGCTTCAATCCCAGCCATCAATGGGTGCACAAGAAGATTGTCGGAGGCGAATTCAACATCCAGCAGATGGATGTGCAGACCTTCTTCTTCCGCCGTTCCAACATGAACGCACTGGGCCAGCCGCGCAGCTGGACCGACCATCTGTTGTGGCACCACGCCGCGCACACGGTGGACCTGTTCGCCTACCAGGCGGGTTCGCCGATCGTGAAGGCCAACGCGGTGCAAGGCCCGGTCCACCCGACGCTGGGGATCGCGATGGACATGTCGATCCAGCTCAAGGCCGCCAACGGCGCAATCTGTACGCTCAGCCTGTCCTTCAACAATGACGGTCCGCTCGGCACCTTCTTCCGCTATATCGGCGACACCGGCACCTACATCGCGCGCTACGACGACCTCTTCAACGGCAAGGAAGAGAAGATCGACGTCTCCAGGGTCGATGTCTCGATGAACGGCATCGAACTGCAGGACCGCGAATTCTTCGCCGCCATCCGCGAGGGCCGCGAGCCGAACTCCAGCGTCGCGCAAGTGCTGCCGTGCTACCAGGTGCTGCACGATCTGGAGCAGCAGCTCGGCGCCTGATAGTCCCGTAGCCCGGATGGAGGCCTCGGGTCACGCCTTCGGCGTGCCCCAAGGGCGCAATCCGGGAGCGGTGCGAAAAAGCCCCGGATTACGCAAGGGCTTCATCCGGGCTCCGGGAGTGTGTGCGGGGCCCGCAGGCGCCGCCGTCTTCTCAAATACTGCATGGGTTGGAGCCGCGGCTCGGATAGGATATAGATCGGCCAGATCGTGGCCGGCCTGAGTGATTAGAAAGTGATGCGGACCGACGTCGTCTTTTTGAGCGCTCCCGACGCAATTCATTTGTATTATGGATCGACTTTCCTGCGCGGTCGGCAGCTGACCGAGCTGCTCGCCACGCGATTGTCCGACCGCTATTCCTTCAGCTTCACGACAGACTGCCAACCAACCGATTCCGTTGTCGTTCTGACAAAGGGGTTTCTGGCGGGGGCTTCGCCGCAGTCGCTGGCCGACCTGAAGGCCGGCCGCAACATATTGCTCGCCGATCCTGTCGATCTCGGGATGCCCGTCGCCGACCTGGTCGCGCTGGCGGCGATGGTCGACGGTTTCGTTGCCTCATCGAAATTGCAGATGGCGGCGCTCAAAAAGCAATTCCCGGACAAGCCCTGTCATCTGGTGACGCATAATGTCGACCAGCGGCTGCCGGTCTTCGAGCCGCCGAGTGACAGATTGCGGGTTGCTTACGTGGGGTTATTGCAGAATTGCAGGTACCTGAGCGAGTTGGGCCAACTGGCGGAGATTGTCGAAACGCCGTCGGGCAAATCGGCCGATGGGTGGATGGCGCGTCTGCCTGATTTCAACTGCCACTACTCCTTGAGGCGCCCGGACGATTCCTTTGGATTCAAGTCCTTCATCGTGGGACTGTTCAGCCGCACGCATGATGCCGTCGTATTCAGGCCTTCCGCCAAGGGCCTGTTCAGCCGTCCGCATGACTTCGTGGTGTTCAAGCCTTTCACCAAGGGCTTCACCGCCGCACATTGCCTGAGCCCCATTCTGACCGAGCGCGGCGAAAGCGACGCGCAATTCTATCTGCCGGACGACTATCCCTTCTTTTTACCCTCCGGCAGCTGGAATGAAGTGCGCGATGCCATGATGAGGATCAGCGGGGAATTTGGCGGCAAGTCCTGGCGCTATGCCGTCGATGTCATGCGCGAGGTCAGAGACAAGTCTTCAGCGGATCACATCGCAAATGAATTCAAGACCATGCTCGGTCACTATCAATGATTTGATGGCGCAACGAAACGGCCCGCCGGTCAAGGATGCGGCGACCAACTTGCGAGAGGATTGCTCTTGTTAGCTGTTACTTCAACTGCCATCGAGGCAGTCAAAATCATCACTCCGGGATCCTTCGTCGATCCGCGGGGAGAGCTCTGCGAGACCTACAATCGCGACCGTCTTGTCGAGCACGGCATCACGCTGGAATTTGTCCAGGACACTCAATCCGTGTCGGTCAAGGCCGGGACCATTCGCGGGCTGCATTTCCAAAGCAGTCCGGCGGCGCAAGGCAAGCTGGTCCGCGTCCTGCGCGGAAGCATTTTTGGTGTCGCGGTCGATCTGCGGCGTTCATCGCCGACCTATGGAAAATGGACGGCGGACAGACTGTCGGCAGCTGATCGCAGGCAGATGTTGATGCCGGCCGGATTTGCGCACGGATTCTGCACGCTCGAGCCGGATACGCACGTGTTCTACAAGGTGACAGCCGGCTACTCCCCGGCAAACGATTTGGGCATTGCCTGGAACGACCCGGATCTCGCGATAGACTGGCCAGTGTTATCAGGAAAGGCCATTCTGTCGGACCGGGACAAGCGGCTTCCAGCGTTCAATTCTCTCGCGGCCTATTTTGAGTAGATCATGCGTATCGTTGTAACGGGCCGCCATGGTCAGGTGGCGCAATCGCTGCTTGAACGCGGGCCGGCGTTGAACGTCGAGGTTCACGCCGTTGCGCGCCCGGACATCGATCTTTCTCGCCCGGCGGAAGTCGAACGGGTCTTGATCGGCCTTGCGCCCGACGCCATCGTCAACGCCGCCGCCTACACGGCGGTCGATCGCGCCGAAAGCGAACCCGATCTCGTCTATCGAATCAATGCGCTGGGCGCCGAAGCCACCGCGCGGGCGGCCAAAAGGCTTGGAATTCCGATCATCCAGCTTTCGACCGACTATGTGTTCGGCGGCGGCCTTGACCGCGCCTACCGTGAGGATGATCCGACCGGCCCGCTTGGCGTTTATGGCGACAGCAAGCTCAAGGGCGAACACGCCGTTGCCGCCGCCACCGGCAACCACGTCATTCTGCGCACCGCCTGGGTCTATAGTCCGTTCGGAAGCAATTTTGCCCGCACGATGCTGGCGCTGGCGGGCCAGCGCGCGACCATTTCCGTGGTCAGCGACCAATTGGGCACGCCGACCAATGCGCTCGATCTCGCCGACGGGATCATCGCCATCGCGCGGAACCTGCTGGATCGGCCGGCTGCGACCGAACTGCGGGGTGTCTTTCATATCACCAGTGACGGCGACACCAATTGGGCGGGGTTTGCGACGGCCATCCTCGCGGCCTCCGCGGCAGCAGGCGGTCCTTCAGCCCGCGTAATGCCGATTGCGACATCGGAGAATCCGACCGCCGCGCGGCGGCCGGCCAATTCCCGGCTGGACAACAACCGTCTGGGCCGCATCCACGGCGTTCAGTTGCCTCGCTGGCAACGCTCGCTGCAGGGCTGCATCGAACGGCTTGTGGCCGTTCCATGACGCGTGTTTCCACTTCCGGCAATCTCGGTCCTCACCCCTTCAATTTCAGCCTGCCCATGAAGTCGGGTTTTCCAAGCGTCGCGCCCTTGTGGCGGAGGATGTCGTAAGCCGTGGTGGCATGGGTGGCGCAAAGCCGGGCGATGTTTTTCGGTTCGCGATCGTGCAATATGCCGGCGTCCTTCAACCTTCCCGGAAAGCCGCCTTCATGACGATAAGCGTGCCATGACGCTCGTTTCCACCCCCGGCAATCTCATTCCCGAAGGTGCCGTCACAGGCATGATCCAGACGCCGGACGGAGTGGCGCTGCGCTTTGCGCGCTGGGAGTCACCGGCCGAAACCAAGGGCACGGTCTGCGTTTTCACCGGGCGCGGCGAGTTCATTGAAAAATATTTCGAGACCGTGCGCGAACTGCGGCAGCGCGGCTTTGCGGTCGCGACCATGGATTGGCGCGGGCAGGGGCATTCGTCGCGGCAGTTGCCCGATCGGCGCAAGGGACATGTCGCGAATTTCCGGGAATTCGAGGTCGACGTCGAGACGTTCATGCAGTCTGTGGTGCTCCCCGATTGCCCGCCGCCCTATTATGCGCTGGCGCATTCGATGGGCGGCGCCATCATGCTGCGTGTCGCGCATTCCGGCAGACGCTGGTTCGAGCGCATGGTTCTGGTCGCGCCGCTGATCGATTTGCCTCGACCGCGCTCCTCCTGGCCGTTGCGCTTGCTGATGCGGACGCTGCGCCGTACCGGCTTCGGCGACAGCTACGTCCCGGGCAGCAATGTCGATCGGTCGAGGGCGTTGGGCTTCCCCGGCAACCCGCTTACCTCCGATCCCCTGCGCTATGCCCGCAACGTCGCGATGTCAGAGCAGGATCCGACGCTCGGCATTGGCTCGCCCACGGTGGCCTGGCTCGATGCGGCATTCGACGCGATGGTCGAATTTCGGGCCGCAGATTACGCGTCGCACATCGGGCAACCGATTCTGCTGGTCGCGGCGGAGGCCGATACCGTTGTATCGACGGCGGCGGTCAAGGACTTTGCCGCGCGGCTGCCGGCGGGATCGCAACTGGCGATCGAGGGCGCCCGGCATGAAATCCTGCAGGAGGCCGACCTCTATCGCGCGCAGTTCTGGGCGGCCTTCGATGCCTTCGTGCCGGGCTCACCCTGACGATTGGCCCCGGCGGCCATCCCCGGAGCGTCCATTTGAGGGTGCGCGAGTCCACAAAGCCTCTTGCGGCCAGGCGGCGCCTTCGATGGTATCCTGATCAGAAGGTCGCCCTGATCGGCGGGGCCATCCATTAGACGCGGCGAGACAGGGGGCGCTATGGGGTCGCAGATTGCCGTGCCGCTATGGGCCGTCATCATCGTCGCCGTGCTGGCGGCGCTGGCGGTGATCGATCGCATCCTGATGCCGAGCGTACGCTGGGCGCTGCGCCGGCGCGCCAACCGCGCCATCGACGAACTCAATACCCGCCTCAAGCTTCGCATCCAGCCGTTCAAATTGACAAAACGCCAGGTGCTGATCGACCGGCTGGTGTTCGATCCGGAAGTGCTGCACGCGGCCGACGAATACGCCCGGGAAGCCGGCGTGCCGCGCGAAGTCGCGATGGAGAAGGTGAAGCGCTACGCCCAGGAAATCGTGCCCTCGTTCAGCGCCTATGCCTATTTCCGGGTGGGAACGCGGATCGCCCGCAGCATCTCCCAGATGCTCTATCGCGTCCGCATCGGCTACCGCAACGACGACGCGCTGGCCAAGGTCGATCCCGGGTCTTCCGTCATCTTCGTCATCAACCATCGCTCCAACATGGATTACGTGCTGGTGACCTATGTCGCGGCGACCTCGTCGGCGCTGAGTTATGCTGTCGGCGAATGGGCGCAGGTCTGGGGGCTGCGCGGTCTGATCCGGTCGATGGGGGCCTATTTCATCAGCCGGGATTCCCGCGAGGGGCTCTATCGCAAGGTGCTGGCGCGCTATGTCCACATGGCGACGTCGGCCGGCGTGACGCAAGCGATCTTCCCGGAAGGCGGCCTCAGCCGCGACGGCCGGCTGCGCCCGCCGAAATTCGGCCTGTTGAGCTACATGGTCTCGGGCTTCGATCCGCTCGGCCCGCGCGACGTGGTGTTCGTGCCGGTCGCGGTCAATTACGACCGCGTATTGGAAGATCGCATGCTGACCTCCGTCGCCAATACCGAACCCGGAAAGAAGCCGGTGTTCGGATTCAATGCCAGGGTTTTGGCCAGCCACTTCTTTCGCCACATCGGAATGGCGATGCGCGGCGAGTGGCATCGCTTCGGCTATACCTGCGTCAGCTTCGGCGAGCCGGTATCGCTGCGCAAGCATGTCGCCGAGGCCAACATCGATTTCCGCCTGCTGACATCAGAGGCGCGCCATGCCGAGACCGAAAAGCTCGGCAACAGACTGATGCAGGCCGTCGGCCGGGTGGTCCCGGCGCTGCCGGTCTCGCTGGTCTCGACCGCGATGCTGGAGGCCGGCGACAGGCCGCTCTCCTTGCTCGACATCAAGCAGCGTGTGTCGGAACTGATCGGTGTGCTGGAGGCCCAGGGCAGCTACGTCCACATCCCGCGCGCCGATCGCGACTACGCGATATCAGTCGGCCTGCGCATGCTGACGCTGCGCCATCTGGTGCTGGAGCAAGACGGCAGCTATCGCGCCAATCCGGCAGAATTGATCCTGCTGAAATACTACGCCAACGCCATCGTGCATCTGTTCGAGACGCAGCAGGCATCATGACGACAAACGCCTTGCCGCCGGCGGCAAACGCCGACCACCTCACGGCCGTCCTTCGTCGGGCCGGCGTGCTCGGCGACTGCCGCGTCCGCGACGTCGATCCGGAAAATCCGCGCGACACCGTCCTGTCGCACATTGTGCGGCTGAAGCTGGCCTACGACGGCGTTGCGCCCGGAGCTCCGTCGTCGCTGATCCTGAAGACCGCGCGCCATGATCGGCTGGATCCGTCGTGGCTCGGCGGACGCCAAGAAGTGGCGTTCTATAATCAGGTCGCGCCCCGTTTGCCGGCAGGTCTGGTGCCACGTTGCTTCGAAGCCGACTGGAACGCAGAAACCAATGCGTGGCATCTCCTGCTCGAGGATCTCGCTGCGACCCACGTGATTGCCACGGTCTGGCCCCTGCCGCCGACCGCGGAGCAATGCGAGATCATCGTCGGATCGCTGGCGCGCGTACATGCCGAATGGTGGGACAATCCGGCCCTCGGCGTCTCCGTGGGAACATGGCTGGACGCGGATGCGCTCGATCAAGATCTGCGAACTTTCGCGGGGCATTTGGCCAGCTTCATCGATCAGTATGGCGACCGCATCGCAGTCGAGCGACTCCAACTTTACGATCGATTAATCGAAGCGGCGCCCCGGCTCAGGCAGCGCTATCTGTCGCATCGCAACGTCACCATCGCTCACGGCGACGCGCATGTCTGGAATTGCCTGTTACCGCGCGACGCCGAGGCCGGCGACGCCAGGTTCTTCGACTGGGACTGCTGGCATATCGACGTCGGCACCAGCGACCTCGCCTACATGATTGCGATGCACTGGTATCCCGATCGCCGACGGAAATTCGAGGGGAACTTGCTCGACCGGTATCACCGGGAGCTGTTGGCGCGCGGATTCGAAAGCTATGATCGCCGCGCGCTGGCGGACGACTATCGCCTGTCGGTGCTGCTGCGCATCATGACGCCGGTGTGGCAGGCGGCGAACAATATTCCGCCGGTGATCTGGTGGAATAATCTGGAGCGGATTTTTCTCGCGGTCGACGACCTCGACTGCCGGGAATTGATGGGGTGATTCGTCATTGCGAGCGAAGCGAAGCAATCCAGCTTTCTTCTTAGTTTGGCAAAGCTGGATTGCTTCGTCGCAAGCGCTCCTCGCAATGACGGCAGAGGGGGTATGACGGCGGCTACTCGATCACAGCATGTTCCGGCGCCACCGACTGCCTGCGCAGCGCGGCCTTGCTCGATCCGATCATGATGGTCAGCGGGATCGCACACAGCGTGAAGATCATTACCATCTGGTAATCGTGCGAAAAGGCGATGACCTGCGCCTGCAGTTTGACGATGGCGTCCATCATGGCGCGGCCCTTGTCGGTGCTCATGTCGATCATGGCCCGCACTTCGGGCATCTGCATCGCATGGTTGAACGGATTGATGTGCTGCGACAGCACCGCGTAGCTCCACCGCGATCCCTCGGTCAGCTGCGAGATCACGAGGGAAATGCCGATCGAGCTCCCGACGTTGCGCAACAGCGTCAGCATCGAGGTGCCATCGGTGCGCAGGTGATTGGGCAGCGTCAGGAACGCCACCGTGGAGAGCGGCACGAAGACGAGGCCGAACCCAAAACCCTGGAAGATGCTGATCACCAGGATCTCGTTGACGCCGGTCTGGTCGGTCCATGCCGTCATCCAGAACAGCGACCCGCAGGTCATGCCGAGACCGGAGACGATCAGCGTACGCGCCTCGATATAGCGCATCAGCCGCCCGACCATCATCATGGCGACGAAGGTTCCGAATCCGCGGCTGGCCAGCAGCAGGCCGGCGGTGATGATGGGGTAGCCGAGCACGTTCTGCAGGAATGGCGAGGCCAGCGCCATGGTCGAGAACAGCACCACGCCCATCACCGACATGAACACGCAGCCGCCGACGAAATTCTTGTCCCGGAACAGCGCGAACTGGATGAATGGCTTTGTCGTCGTCAGCGAATGCGCGAAGAAGTAATAAAAGCCGACAGCCGAGACGATGAACTCGGCGATGATCTCGCTGGAATTCAGCCAGCCGAGCTGTTCGCCGCGGTCGAGCGCGACCTGCAGGCTGCCGATACCGATCGCGAGCGCAGCGAAGCCGAACCAGTCAAAGCGCAGTTCGCGGTCCTTTTTGGTCTCGTCCATGAACACCAGGAGGCCGAGCACCGTGAAGATGCCGAACGGTAAATTGACCAGGAACACCCAGTGCCAGGAATAGGTTTCGGTCAGCCAGGCGCCCAGCGACGGCCCCATGATCGGCCCCATCATCACGCCCATGCCCCAGATCGCCATCGCCTTGGCACGCTCATGCAGCGCATAGGAGTCGAGCATGACGGCCTGCGACAACGGCACCAGGGCGGCGCCGAACACGCCCTGCAGCAGCCGGAACAGCACCATCTGGTTGATGTCCTGGGCGGCGCCGCACAGCACCGAAGCGATCGTGAAGCCGCCGGAGCAGATGATGAAAATCCGCTTGCGTCCGAAGCGGTGGGCGATCCATCCCACCGGCGCGGTCATGATTGCGGCGGCCACGAGGTAGGAGGTCAGCACCCAGTTGATCTGGTCCTGCGATGCCGACAGCGTCCCCTGCATGTAGGGCAGCGCGACATTGGCGATGGTGGTGTCCAGCGCCTGCATGATGGTTGCCGTCATCGCGCAGATCGTCACCATGGTCCGGCGCAGGCCGGGAACGGCGACGGGCGCTGCGGCTGAAGTCGGCATGGCCGCTCAGTCCTCCTTCGCCGCCACCGCCGGCGAGCCGAACAGATTGGCGAGCGAACGGCGATGTTTTGTGTCGATGGTGGCGTAGACGCTCATGCCGGCCTTCAGCTTGCGCACGAAGCTGTCGTTCTTGTCGAAATAGATCCGCACCGGCACGCGCTGCACCACCTTGACGAAATTGCCGGTGGCGTTCTGCGGCGGCAGGATCGCGAATTGCGCGCCGGTGCCGGGCGAGAGCGAGCCGATCGTGCCCTTGAAGACATGGTTGGGGAAGGCATCGACGTCGAGGGTGACGGCCTGGCCGACCGCGACATAGGTGAAATCTGATTCCTTCGGATTGGCGTCGACCCAAGGGTTGGAGGTGTCGATCACGGAAAACACCGGCGCGCCGGCGATGACGTGGCGGCCGAGCTGGATCTGCTCGACCTGGGTCGCGGTGCCGTTCATCGGCGCGCGCACCGTAGAGAGATCGAGGTTGCGCTGGGCGTCGTCGAGCACGGCCTTGGCCTGCATGTAGGCCGGAAACTCTTCCAGCGGCAAATCGGGGTTGCCGAGCAGCTGGTTGAGGGCGTTCGACCGCTGCATCCTGACCAATTGCCGCTGCGCCTGCGCGGTCACCAATGCGGCGGAGCTGTTCTCGAGATCAAGTTGCGATCCGGCATTGCTCTTCACCAGCGAATTCTTGCGCTCGACATCTTTCTGCTTGAGCTCGATGCCGGCGTTGACGATTTCGATGGTCTGCCCATAGAGCTTGACGTTGGCGACCAGATTGTCGTGGTTGGTCTTGGCGTCGTCGAGCTTGGCCTGCGCCTGCGCCAGCGCCAGCTGGAACGGCACCGGATCGATCTGGAACAGGACGTCGCCGGTTGTGACCTGCTGGCCTTCCTTCACGGTCACACGGATGATCTTGCCGGAAACATCCGGCGTGATCAGCACCTTCTGGGCGCCGACATAGGCATCGTCGGTGGTCACGTAGCGGCCGCCGTTGAGATAGAAGGTGATCCCGGCCACCAGCGCCACCAGCGGCAGCACCACCAGCAGCAGAAAACGACGGTAACGCCGCATCCCCGCCATCAGGCGGCGGCGCGGCTCCGCGGCGATCTTGATCCGGGGCTTCACAGGCGGTTCGGCCTTCTGCTCCGGTGGAAATTTGAGGACCGGATCAGCCAATTTGCTGCTCCTTGTTGAGTAGCGCGCCGGCCGGGTTCTGGATCGCGTTGCGGACGTTTTCCTTGATGGCCTCGAGCTGCGCCAGCAGCCGGTGGGCGTCGGCCGGATTGATGCCTTCGAGCGCGGTCGCCGTCAGTTCGGAGCGCAGCCCGCCGAGCTTGCCGAGCAACGGGCGCGCGGCCTTCTTCAGATAGAGCCGGTTGACGCGGCGGTCGCTGGCGTCGCTGCGGCGCTCGATCCAGCCGGCGTCGCACAGCCGGTCGATCAGCCGCGTCAGGGTGATCGGCTGCATTTCCATCTGTTCGGCGAGTTCCGACTGCTTGAGACCCTCGGTGCGCTCCACCTTGGCCAGAACCGCCCATTGCGCCCGCGTGATGCCATAGCGCGCCGCCTGCCTGTCGGCATAGGCGCGCACCATCCGCTGCACTTCGCCGAGCGTGAACAGGAAGTTCATATCCACGGAACCGTGGGGCATGCGTAGCGTCTCCATAAGCTAGCGATATTATAAGCTAGCTTATGAATTGGGCTTTTCAAGTTAAATAGGTATGATCGTTCAGAAAGCGGGCTGCCCCGCTGGCAGCACATGGCTTGACCGGGAGTGCCGCTCACCCGGTATTGCAGACCTCGCCCGCTAAAAACGCCATTGTTGCGTTGCAATTGGAGGCTGGCGGAACATGGACCATCAGGTTCATCCGCGTTACATCATGAGCCGTCATGACCCTGACCAAGCCGACCTTCCCCGCGCCCGACCACGATCACGACCGCTGCACCGCGGACGGGATTCTGCATGCCGAGCAGGTCTGCAAGCTCAAGGCCCAGAAATTCACCCCGATCCGCCGCCAGGTGTTGCAGGCGCTGCTGTCCAGCCACCGCCCGCTCGGCGCCTATGAGGTGATCGACGAGTTAGCAAAGTCGATGCCGCGGCCGGCGCCGATCACGGTGTACCGGGCGCTCGATTTCCTGATGGAGAACGGCCTCGTTCACCGCATCGAAAGCCGCAATGCGTTCCTGGCCTGCGCGCACGATCATGACGCGACCGCGATGGTGGCGTTTTTGATCTGCGAGCGCTGCGGTTCGGTCGGCGAAATTCCGGCGGCGCCCGTCGCCCAAAGCCTCAATGCGGCGGCGCGCGCCTCCGGCTTCGCGCCAAAACTCTCCGTCGTCGAAATCACCGGCACCTGCGCGCACTGCCAGAAAGCCGCATAACAAGAACACGGCGCCAAGCCGGCCGCGAGGATGAATGTCGTCAGATCAAATGCAGCCATCGGCCGGGCGTCCGCTTAGCGCGGGCGCCATCGCGCTGATGCTGATGTTGTGCCTGAGCTGGGGTTTTAACCAGATCGCGGTGAAGTTGGTGCTGGCGGACGTGCCGCCGATGCTGCAGGCGCTGATCCGCTCGGTCGGCGCCTTGCCGGTGCTGCTGATGATCGGCTGGTGGCGCGGCGTCAAATTTTTCGCGCGTGACGGCACGCTGTGGCCGGGCCTCTGCGCCGGCGTCATCTTCGGCGTCGAATTCGTGCTGATCTATCGCGGCCTGCTTTTGACCTCGGCGTCGCGCGCGGTGGTGTTTCTCTATACCGCGCCGTTTTTCGTGGCGCTCGGCTCCTATTCGTTTCTCGGCGAGCGGTTGCGCGCGTCGCAATGGGGCGGCCTCGGCCTGAGCTTTGCCGGCGTGGCGCTCGCGATCGGCGTGCCGCAGGCCAATGTCGATGCCGAAGTGCTGCTCGGCGATCTCCTGATCGTCGCCGGTGGCGCGCTGTGGGCCGCCACCACGCTGCTGGTCAAGGCCACTTCGTTGCTGAAGGCGCCGGCGGAAAAGGGGTTGGGCTACCAGGTGGCGATGTCGATCCCGATCCTCGGTTTCGCAGCCTGGATCTCGGGCGAACGGTTGACCCATATGCCTTCGCCGCTGTCGCTGGCACTGCTGGCCTATCAGTCGTTCTGGGTGGTCGGGCTGACATTCCTGCTGTGGTTTGCATTGATCAAAACCTATTCCGCCAGCAAGCTGTCGTCCTTCACCTTCATCACCCCCTTGTTCGGCGTGGTCGCCAGCTATTTCATCCTGCACGACACGCTGACCGTCACGTTCGGTGTCGCGGCGCTATTGGTGATCGCGGGGCTTTATCTGGTGAACCGGCCGGAGGTTTCCGGGCCGAAGGTGGTGCCGGATCCGAATGTGCCGGCGTGACACCGCCGTCATCCTGAGGTGCTCGCCGTCTTCGGCGAGCCTCGAAGGATGAATGCGACGAAGGTGCCCGCTGCCCATCCTTCGAGGCTCGCAAGGGCTCGCGCCTCAGGATGACGGCGAGTTTGCTGCAGCCTACCCCGTTTCGATCGGCAGCGATTCATCCTTCGCCCATTCGCCCATCGAGGCGTCGTACAGCGTGAGATTGGCGTAGCCGAGACGGTGCAGCAAAAACAGGTCGATGGTGGCCGAGATGCCGCCACCGCAATAGGCCACCACGCGCTTGTCTTTTGTCACGCCCTGGGCGGCAAATTTCTTCTCCGCCTCCGCCAGCGGCAGGAAAGTTTTGGTCTCCGGATTTATCAGGGTCGCCGCCGATACATTGACGCTGCCGGGAATATGCCCGGGCCGGCCGTAGCGGCTCGGCTCCAGGCCCTTGTGCAGTTGCGGGTTGAGCGCGTTGACCACGACGGTGTTGCGATCGCCGCTGGCTTGCAGCGTGTCGTGCTTGTCGACGAAATATCCGGCCCGCGGTTTGGCTGTGAAGATCGCCGGCGGATAGCTTTTTGCTGCCCCCGTTTCGATCGCGCGTCCCTCGGCCTTCCAGATGTCGAGGCCGCCGTCCAGCACCGCGACGTTGTCGTAGCCGAGCGATTTCAGCATCCACCAGAACCGCGTCGCCCACATCGCCGTGCCGATCGAGTACAGCACCACCCGGCTGTCGGCGCCGATGCCATGACGGCCAAACGCGGTCTCGAGCTGCGCGGTCGCCGGCATCATGAAATGCAGTTCGATGTTGGCTTGCGAGAATTCGCCCTGCAGATCGAGAAAATCCGCGCCCGGAATATGCCCGGCCTCGAAGGTGTGGCGTCCCGGCACCGCGATATAGGGAACGCCTGAACCTTCCGGCTGATATTCGAGATAGGTGGTGCAATCGAACAGCCGCAGATCGGGATGATCGAGGATGCCGGCGAGTTCTTCCGTGGTAATCAATCCGTCACGCTGCGGCATTACTGTTCCTCCCGTCCATGTTCCGCTCATGCTAGGGCAGGCGCGCTGGGCTGAAAAGGCAGGCTCCCTCCGGGGTTTGCCCTTTAATCTCCGGATTCCGGTCCGATATAGCGGTTGGGGGGACCGCGCGGCGCCAAACCGCGTTTTCCGCCGGAATGGCCGGATAAGCTATTGAAAAAAAAAGAGAAAAATCCGACTTAAGACCGGGCGCCGGCATCTGCCACTGGCCCCTTGGTGAATGTCATCAAAACCTGATATTCGAGACCCCATGAACAAGCCTGAAAAACCCCCGCACAACGACGTCGCCGGCCCCAGCGCCCGGCATAAGACCACCCAGGTCATGGTCGGCGATATCGCCGTTGGTGGCGGCGCGCCGATCGTGGTGCAGTCGATGACCAACACCGATACCGCCGATATCCAGGGCACCATCGCGCAGGTGGCGGCACTGGCGCGCGCCGGCTCGGAAATGGTGCGCATCACCGTCGATCGCGACGAGGCCGCCGCCGCCGTACCGCATATCCGCGACGGCCTGCGCAAGCGCGGCATCACCACGCCCTTGATCGGCGATTTCCATTACATCGGCCACAAGCTGTTGGCCGATCATCCCGCCTGCGCCGAGGCACTCGACAAATACCGCATCAATCCCGGCAATGTCGGTTTCAAGGCCAAGCGCGACACCCAGTTCACCGACATCGTCGAGATGGCGCTGAAGTACAACAAGACGGTCCGGATCGGCGCCAACTGGGGCTCGCTGGATCAGGAGCTGCTGACCAAACTGATGGACGAAAACGCGCTGCTGCCGGCGCCGAAGGATGTCCGCGCGGTGACCCGCGAGGCCATGGTGCAGTCGGCGCTGTTGTCGGCTGCGCGGGCCGAGGAAATCGGCCTGCCGAAGAACCGCATGATCCTGTCGGCCAAGGTTTCGGCAGTGCAGGACCTGATCGCGGTCTACGAGACGCTGGCCGAACGTTCCGATTACGCCATCCATCTCGGCCTCACCGAGGCCGGTATGGGCTCCAAGGGCATCGTCGCCTCGTCGGCCGCGCTCGGCATCCTGCTGCAGCAGGGCATTGGCGACACCATCCGGATTTCGCTGACGCCCGAACCTGGCGGCGACCGCACGCTGGAAGTCCAGGTTGCGCAGGAATTGCTGCAGACCATGGGATTCCGCACCTTTGTGCCGCTGGTGGCGGCCTGCCCGGGCTGCGGCCGCACCACCTCGACCACCTTCCAGGAACTGGCGCGCTCGATCCAGGATTTCATCCGCGTCGAAATGCCGGCCTGGAAGAGCCGCTATCCCGGCGTCGAATCGCTCAACGTCGCGATCATGGGCTGCATCGTCAACGGCCCCGGCGAATCCAAGCATGCCGATATCGGCATCTCGCTACCCGGCACCGGCGAAACCCCGGCCGCCCCGGTGTTCGTCGACGGCAAGAAATTCCGCACCCTGCGCGGCCCCAACATCGCCACCGAGTTCAAGGCGATGGTGATCGACTATATCGACCAGCGCTATGGCGGCGGCAGCAACGTTCCGGCGACGACGGTGACCGCGGCGGAGTAGGGGCACCCGTAGCCCGGATAGCGCGAAGCGAAATCCGGGGCTTTCTCTCAAGTGGCGCAACTGTTCCGGGATTGCGCTTCGCTCCATCCGGGCTACGATGCTGGCTAATCAAGAAAAGCCGGAGGTCGTCCCATGTCTTCACTTGCCAGCAAACAAGGCCCGCGCTATCGGCACGCCGCCGACGAAGCCGAACCTTTTGAAACCATCGGCGTCGAAAAACTGACCCCGATCATCGGCGCGGAGATTTCAGGCGTCGACCTCGCGGGTGCGCTGTCCAACCGGACCATGGACGAGATCCATCGCGCGCTCGCCGAAAACCTCGTGATCTTCTTCCGCGACCAGCACATCACGCCGCAGCAGCATCTCGCCTTCGGCCGACAATTCGGCGAGCTGCACATTCATCCCGCCGCTCCGCATGAGGGCGACGATCCCGCGCTGATGAAGATTTATGCCGACAAGGATAGCCCACGCGCCAATGGCGAGGGCTGGCACACCGACGTGTCCTGCGATCTCGAGCCGCCGATGGGCTCGATCCTCTACATCCGGCAATGCCCGCCGCGCGGCGGCGACACGCTGTTCGCCAACATGTATGCGGCCTACGAATCGCTGTCGGACCGGATGAAGGCCTATCTCGATGGCCTCACAGCACTTCATGACGGCGAATCGACCTATCGCGGCCTCTACGCCAATTACGGCGTCGCCGACCGGCCGGCCTATCCCAGCGCCGAGCACCCGGTGGTGCGCACCCATCCGGTGACCGGCAAGAAGGCGCTCTATGTCAACCGCGGTTTTACCAAGCACATCGTCGGCATCCCGCGCGACGAGAGCGACGCCATGCTGGCCTATCTCTGGCAGCATTGCGAAAACCCGCTGTTCCAGTGCCGCTTCCGCTGGACCGAAAACGCCATCGCATTCTGGGACAACCGCTGCGCCCAGCACCGCGCGATGTGGGACTACTGGCCGCATACCCGTTCCGGCACGCGGGTGACGGTGAAGGGCGAACGACCGGTGTGAGCTGATCGCGACGCGTTGACGCTCCGCGCCACCTGCGCCAATCTCCCTCAAAAGCAACAAGCAAAACTCCGGAGGTCCCGCCATGCTCCGCGCCGAAGACAACAAATTCCTCACCGAAAGCAATGCCGGCACCGGGTTGGGCGAATTGCTGCGCCGGTTCTGGCTCCCGGTGCTGCTGTCGGAGGAATTGCCGGAAGCCGACGGGACGCCGAAGAAGATCGTCGTGATGGGCGAGGAACTGCTCGCTTTCCGCGATTCGCGCGGCGTGGTCGGTGTCATCGATCAGTACTGCCCGCACCGCGGCGCCAATCTGTGGCTCGGCCGCAATGAGGAATGCGGCATCCGCTGCGTCTATCACGGCTGGAAATTCGACACCGACGGCCGCTGCGTCGATATGCCGACCTCCTACCCCGATCTCAATGCCAAGGACCTGATCCGGATCAAATCCTATCCAGTGCGCGAATGGGGCGACATGATCTGGGCCTATATGGGGCCGGCGGATGCCGTGCCCGAATTGCCCGACCTGGAGATGGCGCTGGTGCCGGCCTCGCACCGCTACGTCACCAAGAAATGGCAGGACTGCAACTGGGTGCAGGCGATGGAGGGCTCGATCGACACCGCGCATTTCACCTTCGCGCATTTGTCGTTTGACAAGGAAGAGAACGAAATCCTCGATATCAAGAGGCATTTTGTCAATCCGCTGACGCGGGTCGCGACCGACCACATGCGATGGATCGCCGAGGACCCGCGCCCGGTGATCAAGATTCTTCCGCACGACGCCGGCCTCGTGGTCGCTGGCGGGCGGCTCACCGGCACCGACAACATTTATTGGCGCATCGCCCAGTTCCTGATGCCGGTGCACGCCTATGCGCCGAGCTCGATGCCCGGCGAGAATATCTTCGGCCAGACTTTCGTGCCGGTGACCGATACCAATTGCTGGATCTACACCTATGCCTGGAATCCGGAGCGTCCGCTGACGCCGGCGGAGCGCGACGGCTATGCCCGCGGCAATGGCGTGATGTCCGTCGTCGACCAGAACTACGTGCCGCTGCGGAACAAATCGAACGACTACCTGATCGACCGCAAGCTGCAGAAGACCCACAGCTATACCGGCATCAAGGGTGTCTCCGAACAGGACGCCGCGGTGCAGGACAGCCAGGGCCCGATCGCCGACCGCACCCGCGAGCATCTCGGCCCGACCGATCTCGGCATCCTGCATTTTCGCAAGCTGGTGATGGAGAGCGCCCGCGCGTTGCAGCAGGGCACGCCGCCCGCGCAACTGGCGCATCAGGACCGCTACGCCGTGCGCTCCGGCGCCTGCGTCACCAGCAAGGCCAAGGATCTGGCCGCCGTGATGGTCGAGCGTTTTGGCGATGCGACGGGGTTCGTCAGTCGGCCGCGCACCGCGGCGGCGGAATAGTCAGACTCGTTTGCATCAGCCGTCATTGCGAGCCAACGGGTCGCGCGAATGCGCGCCCGATGACAGGCTCCGCGAAGCAATCCATCTTACGGCTCGGTGACGTAAGATCGATTGCTTCGTCGCAAGAGCTCCTCGCAATGACGGAGCCCCTACATCGGCACCCTGCGATATTCCCGGTTGGCCAGGCTTGCTTCCTCCAGATCGAGATCGCGTTCGATCCGCCGCCTGGTCTCGTCGGTGATCTTGCCGTCGCGCAGCAGGAGGTGGATGAATTTTCGCTCCGCCCCGATCAACTCCCGCGTCAGCTCGGTGCCGTCAGCCGACGCATCGGATCGATCCGGATCGAGGCTGTCAGGCAGCTGGTTGGCGCGGGTCTCATGCCGTGCGCGCAGCAGTTTGACCACCTCGTCGGATAATTCGCGGTCATCGGTGATGGCATCGAGCGACGCCAGCGCAGCGCCCAGCGCCTCGCGTCGCGCCGAAATTTCCTGCTTCATCTCGGCGGCATGCTCGGTGCTGCCGGCCTCGGCGATGCCGAGCCATCTCACGACAAGCGGCAGCCCAAGTCCCAACCCGACCAGCGTGATGAAGATGACGCCGAAGGAAACGAACAGGATCAGGTCGCGATACGGAAAGCCCTCGCCGTTGGGAAGTGCGAGCGGCAGCGCCAGCGCCGCGGCCAGCGAGACCGCGCCGCGCACACCGGTGAAGGCGACCACGAAGGTGGTGCGCCATGACGGCGCCGGGTCGCGCGCCCGCAGCCGCCGGCTCACCAGCCGCGGCAGATAGGTGGCGGGATAGACCCAGGCGAAGCGGGCGATGATGATGATCGCCGCGACGAGCGCAGTCGCGATCAGGATGTCATCCAGCGGAAACGCTTTCGACTTCTCGAACAGCAACCGCATCTGGAATCCGGTCAGCAGGAACAGCAGGCCCTCGATCAGATAAATCACGAGATCCCAGAAGAAGATGCCCTGCAGCCGTGTTGCCGAGGAGATCAGCAACGGTCCGTTCCAGCTGATATAGAGCCCGCAGGCCACCGTGGCGATCACGCCGGAGCCGCCCAAATGCTCGGGAATCCAGTAGGCGATGTAAGGTGTAATCAGCGACAGCGTGATTTCGACCTGCGGATCCCGCGCGCGATGCCGCATCCGCAGGAGGAGCCAGCCGATGGCGGCGCCGAACAGCAGTTCGGCGACGACGATGACGGCGAAGGTGCCGGTCGCTTTTGGCAGCGAGAACATTCCGGTCGAAATCGCCACCACCGCGAAGCGATACAGGATCAGCGCGGTGGCGTCGTTGGCGAGGCCCTCGCCCTCGAGGATGACGAGAATCCGGCGCGGCAGCCCGAGCTTGCGGGCGATCGCCAGCGGCGCCACCACGTCGGGCGGCGCCACGATGGCGCCGAGCAGGAAGCCGACATTCCACGGCAGCCCGATCAGATAATGCGTCGCGGTGGCGACTGCGCAGGCGGTGAAGATCACGCAGCCGACCGACAGCAGGATGATGGGGCGCAGATTGGATCTGAATTCGCGCCAGCTCATGGCGACGCTGGCCGAATAGATCAGCGGCGGCAGTACCACCAGCAGCACCAGTTCCGGCGGCAATTCCAGTGCCGGCATTCCCGGCACGAAGGCCAGCGCGACGCCGGCCAGCAGCAGCAGGATGGCCGGCGCGATGTTGGTCCGCCGCGCCAGCAGCGCGGTGCCCGCCAGTACCGCGAGCAGGATCAGGAAGATCTGAAATGTGGCTTCCACGGCCCTTGCAGTCCTCCGCCCCTCAATTCGCCCGGAAGCCGGGCGAGGTCAACGCGACCGGAGCGGGAAGTCCGAACGCCCTCACTCGCGCAGGTCGTAGCGGTAGGATTTCGAGACGATCTTCCAGCCGTCGGTAAGCTTCATCGCCACCAGATAGTCCGTAAAATAGCGCGGCGGCAACTGGCAGCGCACCTTGATGAAGGCGGTGGAGTCGTCGGAGCGGTCGATGGTGACGATGAAATCCTCGCGCGGCTTGCCTTCGGCTTTTCCCGAGGGCCGTTTGCCGACGCGATCGAGCCAGTCCGGCACGGTGAGGACCTGCAGCGCACCCTTCTCCACCCAGCGCAGGTCGGCGGAAGGGTGGAAGACCTCGCCGAGCTTGCTGGCATCGCCTTCATACAGCGCGTCGAAATAATGTTGGACGACAGCTTCGACGCTGGAACGGTCATGGCTCACGTTGGGACTCCCTTGATTGAAGATTGTTCTGGATCGAATTAAGCCACGAATGGATGGATTGCGCTACGGGTGACGTGCTGTTTTGACGCAGACGTGTGGTGCGATCGGAAAAGGCGAATGAAGAAATTCCTGCCGGAGAACGTGGCAAGACGCCTGCGTTCCGGGTAAGATTGTGGAGTTGCATATTTTGCGGGAGATATATCGCGATGGCGATCGACACGGACCGGATCGATGACGCAGTTTTGGCCTTGCTCCATCTTACTCTTCAGGATCAAGGCCGGGCTGGGAAGGGCTTCGATTCGGATACATTGGGCCGGTTACACCGGAAAGGAATGATCGGTGACCCGGCCGGCGAGTCGACCTCGGTGGTATTGACTGGCGACGGGCTGCAACGTTCAGCGAAATTATTCGAGGCGATGTTTACGAAGCAGGCCGCGGGGCAATCCAGGTACCCGCATATCAAGGTCGATCTGGCGGATTTGGACGGTCGGCTGTGGCCGATCCTGCGCCGGGTCAGCTACGCCATGAGCGATGCTGACGTGAATGAAGCGGAGATTGAGCAGTACAAGGTCGAGGTGAAAGCCGGCAGCGATCCCGTGGGTGTCAGCAGCCGGTGGGTGCAGGTCGAGCGCAGGGCAGACTAACGCGCGCGGTCGGCCTCGAGACGATGTGAGGGCAGGTCTGTGCGGCATCAATTCGTCTTGTCGATGCAACGATGTGATCGATCAAGCGTGAACCGATGCCGCTCTGGCGGTACCAATAGGGAGGAGTTCCATTCCTGGCTGCGACTTGACGGTTCCCCGGCGATTGAACCTCCGATCACGTCGGTTTTTCGAGCGTGATCTGGCTCACAGGATCAGCCGCTGGCTTCTGATAGGCAGGCTCCTGTGCTAATATCGGTCACCTTGTGAGAATCTTGTGAGAAGCATCATGATGAAATCGCTTGGATCCCAAGGATTGCGCCAGTTTCTCCTGGCTGCCGCGGCCTTTCTGCTGGTGTGCCAGCCGGCCTGGGCGGAAAAGCGCGTGGCGCTGGTCCTCGGCAATGCGGCTTACCAGAACGTGGCGAAACTGCCGAACCCGGTCAATGATGGGGCCGTGATCGCCGCGACCCTCAGGAGCGCCGGCTTCGACGTGGTCGATTCGCGTCAGGATCTGCCGGCGGCCGAAACGCGCCGCGCGCTGCGCGATTTTGCCGATCGCGCCCGCGACGCCGATATCGCCGTGGTCTATTACGCCGGCCATGGCATCGAGGTGAACGGTGTGAATTATCTGATTCCGGTGGATGCCAAGCTGGAACGCGATACTGACGTCTATGACGAGGCCCTTTCGCTGGACCGGGTGCTTTTGGCGATCGAACCCGCCAAGAAGTTGCGGCTGGTGATCCTCGATGCCTGCCGCGACAATCCGTTCTCGAAGAACATGAAACGAACTGTCGCGTCGCGCGCGATCGGGCAGGGGTTGGCCAAGATCGAGCCGACCAGCCCGAACATGCTGATCGCCTATGCGGCCAAGGCCGGCTCCACGGCGGCGGATGGCGACGGCACGAACAGCCCCTTCACGGTGGCGCTGTCGAAGCATCTGACCACGCCGGGGCTCGATGTGCGCCGCGCGTTCGGCTTCGTCCGCGACGAAGTGCTGAAGAATACCAGCAACCGGCAGGAGCCGTTTGTCTATGGTTCGCTCGGCGGTGAAGACGTGCCGCTGGTGCCTGCGGCGGCCATGGCGGCGCCGACGGCGCCTGCGCCCAGCCCGCGAGCCGAAGCGCGCCACGACTATGAACTGGCGCTGCAGATCGGCAACAAGGACGCCCTGAACGCCTTCCTTGCACAGTACTCCGAAGGCTTCTACGCCAGCCTCGCCAAGCTTCAGCTCGCCAAGTTCACGGCCGAAGAGACGCGGGTTGCCGCCACCGAGAAGGCGCGACGGGCGGAACAGGAGCGCGCCAGGCTTGCCGCCGAGGGCGCCCAGAAGCCCCAGCAGGCGAAGGCCGAAGCCGATGCCAGGGAGGCGGAGCAGGTGCTTGTCGCCGCCGAGAAGGCCAAGCAGGTGGCGCAGGATCAGGCCGCGGAGGCGGAGCGCAACCGCGCGGCCAGTGAGAGGTCCGCCGGCGACACGCCTGCGGCCGGGAAGGCGACGAACCTGGCCTCGCTGGACGCCGGGCCGCCGCAACGCGATCTGACGAAATCCGTGCAGGCCGAGCTGCGCCGCGTCGGCTGTCTCGCCAATGCGGCCGATGGCGAATGGAACGCGGCGTCGCAGCGCTCGATGGCGCTGTTCAACAAGCACGCCAAAACCACGCTCGAGGTCAAGCTGGCCAGTATCGACGCGCTCGATGCGATCAAACTCAAGTCGGCGCGCGTCTGTCCGCTGGTCTGCGAGCACGGCTTCCGTGCCGACGGTGACAGCTGCAGCAAGATCAGTTGCGCGGCGGGTTCGGTCCTCAATGACGACAATGAATGCGAGAAGCGGCGCGCCAGCAAGCCGGCGGCAAGGCGTGATAGCGACGACCGGCGGCGCCCGGCCCACGAACGGCGGCGGCCTGAGGCGAGCGCGGCCAGGCCTCGCGTGTCGGGCGGGGAATCGGGCCAGATCGTTTGCGACATACGCGGCTGCCGGCCGGTCGGGCGCGGCTGTCGCATCGACCATCAAGGCGGCTCGCCTCGCAGCGGCAGCGGCGGCAACGTTGAAATCTGCAACTGACGGCGGGAGGCGTGCCTGGTTCGGAAGACTGCGCGCCGCGGTCTCGACGAGGGCGATGGCATCCGGATGGGTCATCGATCCGCCGGCGCGCGGTTAGATCGCACTCGCCGCGATATTGACCATCAGCGCGACCAGCGCGGTGTTGAAGATAAACGAGATGATGCCGTGCACCGTCGCGGTGCGGCGGATAATCCTGTCGGTGATGCCGACGTCGGAGACCTGCGCCGTCATCCCGATCACGAACGAGAAATACACAAAATCCCAGTAGTCCGCATGATCGGGCTTGTCGCCACTGGGGAATTGCAAGCCACCGGGCCGGGCGCCGCGGTAATAATCATGGGCGTAATGCAGCGCGAAGGTCGTATGCACCGCCGCCCACGACAGCACGATCGTTACCACCGCCAGGGTCAGTTCGTAGGCGCCGCGGT
This sequence comes from Hyphomicrobiales bacterium, assembly GCA_038212905.1. GTDB lineage: Bacteria > Pseudomonadota > Alphaproteobacteria > Rhizobiales > Xanthobacteraceae > Bradyrhizobium. Next base: position 2,856 of record JBBQUA010000025.1, on the reverse strand, counting down.
GCGATGAGCCGAGTTCGAACACGATCGCGCCGATGCTGGCGAAGGCGCCCAGCGCCGTCACCAGCAGGATCAGGAAGCGACCGTCATCCTGCAGGATCGCATTGCGGCGGATGTGGCCGTGATCGCAGCGAAACATCATGACGTAGGCGAGCGCGACATAAAGTGCAGCGAAGATGTCCCAGGCGATCAACAACCGCGTCACCAGCCGCAGCGAATCCGGCAGCAGGAAGAACGCCAGTAGTCCGATCGCGATCGAGACGAAGGTGCGCAGCCGTGCATAAACCAGCCGGACCGGCGCGGGCATTTTCTTCAGCCGGGCGGCAAGTTCGTCGAGTTCCTTCTTGGCCGTCGGCACGTCAATTTTTGCGGTCGGCGACAAACCGCGACGCCGCCCGCAGCACGTCGCCCTTGGCGCCGAAGATCGAGAGCGCGGAATCGGCCGTGGCCAGCAGATCGCGCACGCGCTGCTTGGCGCCATCGATACCGAGCTGGGTAACGAAGGTGGTCTTGCCCAGTGCCGCGTCCTGTCCGGTCTGCTTGCCGAGCGCTGCCGCGTCGCCCTCGACGTCGAGCAGATCGTCGGCGATCTGGAACGCTTCGCCGAGCGCGCGGCCGTAATCATCGAGCGCCTGATATTGCGGCTGCGAGGATTGGCCGAGGATGGCGCCGGCGATGCAGCCATAGCGCAACAACGCGCCGGTCTTCATCTGCTGCAGCCGCGCCACGTCGACCGGCTCGCGATCGCCGAACCGACCCTCGCCGGCGAGGTCGAGCATCTGGCCGCCGACCATGCCGCCGATTCCCGAAGCCCGCGCCAGCGCGCGCGTCAGCTTGAGCCGCACCGTGGCGTCACCGTGAATTTCGTCGCGGGTGATGATGTCGAAGGCCAGCGTCAGCAGCGCGTCGCCGGCCAGGATCGCGGTGGCGTCGTCGGTCTGCTTGTGCAGCGTCGGCCGGCCACGGCGCAGGTCGCTGTTGTCCATGGCGGGCAGATCGTCATGGATCAGCGAATAGCAGTGGATGCATTCGAGCGCGGCGCCGGCCAGCAGCGCCGCCTCGCGCGGCACGCCGAACACCGCGGAACTCTCGACCACCAGGAACGGCCGCAGGCGCTTGCCGCCGCCGAGGCTGGAATAGCGCATGGCGTCCATCAGCCGCTTCGGCCGCGCGATCTCGTCGGGCAAAAGTGTGTCGGACAACAGCTTCGCCAGCAGCGCCTCGGTGTCCTCCGCAGTCTGGTCCAGTCGTTTTGCAAAGTCTGATGGTGCAGTGCCGGTCGTCATCAAGAATAGCTCCAGATCGGTTCGAGCCGGACCATCGTTGATGGCACCGGCTTCGTCAATTCCGACCAAGGGGCTCGTCGCGCCTTAAAAGAGCTGGAAAAAGCCTGATGATCAGGAACATATCGTCAAGTCGGCCGCTTCCGGTCCGCGCCCGCTGTCTTGAACCAGAAATCCGTCAATTTGCGCATTGCCCGAAATTTGCTGCTGATCGTGCTGGCGGTGCTGTTGCTGCCATACGTGCTGGCGCCGTTCTATCGCATCGGCCATCCGGTTTCGTCGCTGATGGCCTGGCGCTGGCTCAAGGGCGCGCCGGTATCGCGGCCATGGATCGATTTCAGTGCCATTTCGCCGGCGCTGCCGCGTTCGGTGGTGGCCTCCGAGGATGCCAAATTCTGCGGCCACCACGGCATCGACTGGGACGCGCTGCGCGAGGTGATCGACGATGCCGGGGACGGCGAGGTGACGCGCGGCGGCTCGACCATTACCCAGCAGGTGGCGAAGAACCTGTTCCTGTGGCCGGGCCGCAGCGTGGTCCGCAAGGGCCTGGAGATACCGCTGGCGATCTGGATCGATCTGGTGCTGCCGAAGCAGCGGATCCTGGAAATTTATCTCAATATCGCCGAATGGGGCCCCTCCGGCCAGTTCGGCGCCGAAGCGGGGGCTACCTACGCCTTCGGCCGTTCCGCCGCTACTTTGTCGTCCCGGGAGGCCGCCCTTTTGGCGGCGATCCTGCCCAATCCGGTCCGGCGCAGCGCCCGCAAGCCGGGCCCCGGGGTGCGCCGCCTGTCCGGGACCTATATGGCCCGGGCGCAGGCCACGGCGTTGCAGCGCTGCTGGCGGTAAAATCGCGCTTTTTGAGCCATTTGAGCGTATTTTGAACCTAGCTTTGGGGCATTCCATCCTCTATAAGCGCGGCCTTATCGGCATTTCAGCCCGCGCTTCACTGCGCCGGGCGTCCGCACGGACGATGCCTCCGACAACACCCTAGAGGATACCGACATGGCCGTTCCCCGCAGAAAAACATCGCCCTCGCGGCGTGGCATGCGCCGCTCGGCGGACGCGCTCAAGAAGCCGACCTATGCCGAGGACAAGGATTCCGGCGAATTGCGCCGCCCGCACCACCTCGATCTGAAGACCGGCATGTACAAGGGCCGCCAGGTTCTGAAGGCCAAGAAGGAATCCTGATCGCGTCAGGCGGCGGGCCGATCGGCCATGTGCGCCTGAATTCGGCCAACGCGTGAGGTAAGATGGTTTCCGGCGGGCGGACCGAGCGGTCCGCCCCAAGAACCCCGGCTCTCTTGCATGAAAAGAAGGCCTCGCCGTCGATGATCGGTTTTCCGCTTCTTCTGATTCCCCTGGCGATCTACAACATCATCGCCTTCCTGATGCGCGACGTGTCGTTCGTCGCGCAGCTGGTGACATTGCCGCTGCCGTCAGGCACCGGCTTGCCGGTGACGCTGAGCGACATCCTGCTGACGCTCGGCCTCCTGCTGTTGCTGGGCGAGGTCATCAAGGGCGCGCGCCCCGGCGCGAAATATCTCACGGACCATCTGCTTTCATTGCTGGTGTTCTG
>JBBQUA010000024.1:0-35767 GCA_038212905.1 Hyphomicrobiales bacterium | reverse complement strand
GTCGCAGCGGATGAAGATGCCGCTGTTGGCGTCCTCGTCGGTCCAGAACTCGGCCTTGATCTGGAAATCCTTGTACGCGGTCTTGCTGACGAGATAGGAGGGATCCTTGCCCTCGGTGATCTTGTCGGCCACCAGCGCGCCATCCTTCATCGCCCAATTGGCTTTGCCAACTTCGGTCCAGTCGCCCATCTTGGTGCTGTCGACCAGCGTGACCCAGCCGTCGCCCTGGCCGAATGCCACATTCGAAGAAAATGCGGCGGCGCCGATCAGCAATCCGGCCGCGAGTGTCGCAAGATGCTTCATGAAGATTCCCTCCCTGCTTGTTTTGATAGGGCGCAACCTAGCACCGTCGCGGGTAAGGTAAATGCGTTTTTCATGCTGCAGTTGCGTTGCGACGGTCGCGCCAACCGCGCCTGCAACCATGCCTTGCCGTAATGGAAACAGACCGGCTAGCATGCCGCGCAATTCAAGAGAGCTGGCGTCAACGTAGGCGCGTCGTCTTCGTGAATGGATAAAAAAATGCTGTACCAATGCAAGACATGCGGCCCGGCGACCGATCATGGCAGCGCACCCTCGCGCGCCCGCGTTGCAAAGCGCTGGCGCACCATCGACATCCACTGCCACTGCATGGTGCCCGAGGCCAATGCCATGGTGCTGAAGGCGACCGGCATTGCCGGGGGCGGCGAAACACCCAATGCCAACGCCCATGTCAACGACCTCACCAAAAGCATCCAGCCAAAGCGCGGCAAGATCGACTTTCCGAAACTGACCGATCTCGATACCCGCCTCGCCGACATGGACCGCGACGGCATCGACATGCAGGTGATCTCGCCCTACCCCGGTCACTTCGTCTATGCCGCGCCGCCGGAAGTGGCGCGCGACAGCTGCCATATGGTCAACGATCACATCGCAAGCCTGGTCGCACAGCATCCGGACCGGCTGATGGGCATGGGCACGGTACCGCTGCAGGACCCCGGCATGGCGCTCGCCGAACTCGACCGGACCGTCAGCGAGTTGGGATTTCGCGGGGTCGAGCTGTGCACCAATGTCAGGGGCGTGGATCTCACGCGCGCGGGCCTGGAAAACTTCTTCGCACGCGTCGAGGAACTCGGCGTGCTGATCTTCCTGCATCCGTTCGGCACCAGCCTGGTCGGCCGGATGAGCGACCATTACTTCCCCAACACGATCGGACATCCGCTGGATTCCGCGCTGTGCGTCGGGCAATTGATCTTCGACGGCTACCTCGACCGGTTCCCCAAACTGAAGGTCTGCATCGCGCATGGCGGCGGCTATCTGCCGGCCTATTGGGGCCGCTTCGATCACGCCTTCGCGCATCGCGAGGACTGCCGCGTCAACATCAGCAAGCCGCCGTCGGAATACCTGAAGAAGCTGTATTTCGACACGATCGTGTTCGACGAGCGCGAGCTCAGGCATCTGATCGAGATCTGGGGCGCCGATCACGTCATGCTCGGCACCGATTATCCGTTCGACATGGCCGAGCCTGACCCGGTCGGCTTCCTCGGCCGCGTCAAGGGCGTCAGCGACAAGGACATGGCGCTGGTGGCGGGCGGCAATGCCGAGCGGCTGCTGGGATTGATGGCGAAAGCCGAGGCTGGAGGCTGATGCCCCGGACCCGACCAGGCAACTTTTCGCAAGGTCGCGCGTTTCAACTCTTCACTCAGACCAGGAGTTGAGACATGGCCGATACCGCGCAGATCAAGGAACACATGGACGTGATTTCGTCGGACAAGAAGACGGTCGGCAAGGTCGACCATCTCGAAGGCGCCGACAAGATCAAGCTGACCAAGCAAAGTTCGCCGGATGGACAGCACCATCATTTCATTCCGGTTTCGTGGGTCGATCATATCGACCAGCACGTGCATCTGAACAAGTCCGGAGCGGATGTCACTGCGCATTGGCAGCACGGGCAGCAATAACCGATCGCATCACCTGTTAAAGGCGAGGACCATCGGAACTGGGGGACGCCATGCATTCGGCTGCAAATCTGCAATTCGAACGCATCGTGGATGAGTTCGCGCGGTGGCGCGAGGTCCCCGACGATGCGCGATCGCCGGCCCCGGCCTGGTGGTGGGGGCCGGCATTCGAGGTGCTCGGCCTGCAAAATCAGATGCCGGCGGAATGGTGCGTCAGCCTGGGACTGCCCGGGGGCGCCACTTACACCGATGGCGCCGAGGTCTTTTTCAAATCTCTCGCCGGCCAGACCTCGCTACCGTGGCCCAATGATTTTCCGCGCAGGCCGGAACATCCGGATCCGGGCTAACGCCCTGTCAACCCGACACCCGCACCGGGGTGGTTCCCGGCTTCAGCCGCCGGCCGGATTTTTCCGTGGCGTCGTCGGCCGCCGGCTGCAGCGGCGGCGACACCAGCATCGGCGCGGAGCGAAGCAGGCTGGCCATTTGGGCGGACGGCAGCGGTTTACTGAACAGATAGCCCTGCATTTCATCGCAGGCGTGACTGCGCAGGAACGCCTGCTGTTCGACGGTCTCCACGCCTTCGGCAATGACCGTCATCCCCAGTGCCTTACCCATGCCGATGATGGCCTGAGCGATGGCCCGGTCCTCGGAATCGTTCGGCAGATCGCGAACAAAGGAGCGATCGATCTTGATGGTGTCGATCGGAAATTGCTTCATCAGCGACATCGACGAGTATCCGGTGCCGAAATCGTCGATCGCCAGCCGAATGCCGCGGCTCTGGATCGCATCCAGCACCTTGACCGCCCGGGACACGTTCCGCATCACCATGCTTTCGGTGACCTCCAGTTGCAGCAGCGCCGCAGACATGCCGCTTGACGCCAGCGCCTCGTCGATGTCCTGCAACAGATGCTCGTCGGCAAACTGCCGCGGCGAGAGATTGACCGCCATCGACACCGGCCGCAATCCGCGGCGCTGCCAGGCCATGTTCTGCGCGCAGGCTTCCCGCAGCACCCAGCGGCCGATCGGAACGATCAGCCCGGTTTCCTCGGCAAGCGGAATGAATTGCACGGGCGACAGCACGCCGAGTTCGGGATGGGTCCAGCGCAGCAGCGCCTCGACGCCGGTGATCTGTCCTGCCGCCATATCCACCTTCGGCTGGTAATGCAGCTCGAACTGATCGCGTTCGAGGGCGCGGCGCAGCGCGGTCTCCAGCGTCAGGCGCTCGATCGACTGGGTCTTGATCTCCTGGGTGAAGAAGCGGAAGCCGTTCTTGCCGTCCTCCTTGGCGAGGTACATCGCCATGTCGGCGTTCTTGGTCAGCGCCTGCACGTCGTCGCCATCCGAAGGATACATGGCGATGCCGATACTGGCCGTGGTGTGGCACTCGTGGCCGCTCAATTGCAGGGATTGGCTGAGCACGCTGAGCAGGTTGCCGGCGATGCGTTCGACGTCCTCGCGTTCAGCCGTTTCTTCCAGAATGACGACGAATTCATCGCCGCCGAGCCGCGCCACGACGTCGCTCGAACGCAGGGCGCCGCGCAGCCGGCCGGCGATTTCCACCAGCAGCATATCGCCGGCGGCGTGACCCAACGAATCGTTGATCACCTTGAACCTGTCGAGATCGATGAACAGCACCGCAAATCGCCGTTGGTAGCGGCGCGCAGCCTCGATCGCATGGCGAAGCAGCTCGTTGAACATTTCCCGATTGGGCAGCTTGGTCAGGCTATCGTGCGATGCGAGGTATTCGATCCGCTCGTCAGCCCTGGTTTTCTCGTCGGCGCGGTCGAAATTGTCGATGGCGAATGAAATATTCTCGGCCAGTCTCGCGAGCAGCTCCACCAGATCGTCGGTGAACACGTCTTCCTCGCCGGCGAGAAACAGCAGCACGCCGGCGACGGCGCCGTCTTTTTTCAGCAGGGGGAAACCGGCGCCGGACCGCGTTCCGCCCCCCTTCGCGAGCGAGTGCCAATGGGCGGTACGCTCGTTGGTCAGAAAATCGTTCATGATGCAGGGCGCTTTTGTCCGGAACGCCGTCCCGGTCAATCCGCGGCCTTCGGGGTGCTCGGCGGAGATGGCGAAGCGGGTACTCCTGACACGTTCCTGATTCTGCCCCTTCGTGGCGGCAATCCGCAGAAATTCCTCCCCCGGCTCCGCCAGAGCGATCGTCGTCGAGGTGAATTTGCCGCCCAGCACGGCCGCCGCGCACACCAGTTCGAACATTTCCGCGCGGGTCTTGGCCCGCATGATCGCTTCGTTGGTTGCGCTGAGGGCCTCGAACATTCCGGTCAGGCGCTCTTTTTGCTTTTGCGCCTTCGCCTTCTCGTCAGCATGCTCAAAGTTAACCAGCGCGAAGGCCACGTTCTCCGCCAGCCGCTGCAGCAGGTCGACGAATTCCGCCGTGAAGGTCTGAAGCTCCATGGAATTGAACATCAGCACGCCCGCGACGCGGTCGCCATGAAGCAACGGCAGCGCCGCCGACGACCGCATGCCGCTGCGGCGCGCCTTGTCGTGCCACATTTTGGTTCGTTCGTCGGCCTGAAAGTCGTTGCTGAAGCATGGCTGTCGGGTTCGGAAAGCAGTTCCGGCCAGGCCGCGTCCCTGCGGCAGCTTGTCCGTAACCGCAATTTGCAGGTCCCACACCTCGCTTGCATTCGGTCCCTTGGCGGCGACGACGCGGAGGAAGTCGGAACCGGACTCGGCAAGCGCAATGGTCGTGGAACTGAATTTTGCACCACGCACGGCCGCTTCGCAAACCAGGTCGAACAGTTCGTCGCGCGATTTCGCCCGCATGATCGCTTCGTTGGTCTCGCTCAGCGCCGCGAGCATCCGCGCCAGGCGTTCTCTTTGCGTCTCGGTCCGGGCCCTTTCGGATGCGCGATCGAGATTATCGAGAGCGACCGAAACGTTTTCCGCAATGCGTGCCATCAGCGCGATGATTTCCTCGTCCGCCGCCCAGGATTTGCTGATGAAGAACAGCAATACACCGACGCTCTTGCCGGCCTTGATGAGCGGAAGCGCAACGCCGGCCATGACGCCGACTTCGCGTCCCAATTCGTGCCACGGCCGCGCCTGCGCCGAGTTGAGGATATCGCGGTTGACGCAGGCCTTCTGCGTTCGAAAGGCGTTGCCGCAAATGCCCTGGCCGTAGACATTGTCCGGGTCGATCGAGAAACGCGTGCGGGTGATCCGTTCGGCGATGTCGCCGGTCCCTGCCACCGGCCGCAGCCAGATCGATTCAGGCTCCGCGAGCAGGGCGACCGCCCCGGTGGATTTACCGCCATGCACGGCGGCATCGCAGACCAGCCGATAGAGTTCCTCCTCGGTCCTGGCGCGAAGAATGGCTTCGTTGGTGGCAGTGATGGCGCCGAACATCCGGTTCAGCCTGCGCATCGCCCGCTCGCTGCTCTTTTGCGCAGCCTCGCGATCGAAATTGTCCAGCGCATATGAGATGTTCGCCGACATCCGCTCGAGCAACGAAATCTTGGGACCGTCGAGCGAAGCTACCTCGCGCAAGGTAACGAGCAGCACGCCGACGGTGCGGCCGCCGCAGTTCAGGGGCAGCGCCGCCGCCGCGCCGATATCCGCCTCGATCGCCCCTTGACGCCACGCCAGCGAACACGCGTCGTTCAGGTAATCATTGCTGATGCTTATCTTCCCGCCACGGAAGGCCTGTCCGCAGACCCCGTGGCCCTCGGGAGTATCGGACGCGATCGAAATATCGATCTCGCACAATCGCGTGAAGTCGTCGCCAAAGCCGGCGGCGAACCGCAGCATGTTGGTCCCCTGCTCCAGCAAAAAGACCGCCGTCGCCAGGAAGTCTCCACTGGAAAACGCGGCTTCGCAGACCTGCCGGTAGAGTTCCTCGGGCGATTTGGCATACAGAATCGCTTCGTTGGTCGCGTTCAACGCCGCAAACGTACGCGAGATACTCGTCTCCAAGACCAACTCCCCGGGAGCAATGTTCGACCTTTCCAGGGAGTTATGCGGCGCGAGCGCTAAGTGCGCCGTTATGAAACGCGATAAGTTCCGATTCAGAGTAAACGTCGAACCAACGATAACGGGAAAACTCCGGAGAATTGCGGTTCGGCAAGGGGCACGAACCGGCTGCGGAGGGCAGCGCCATGGCAATTACGCTGCATTGCACCCAAGAATCTTCCACCGGGAATTTTCGCTGTCCGGAATGCGTCTTCCGCAAGAATTTGGTCGAGGGCATTGCCATCAGGCAATCGCTTTGAAACCATACGGTTTGCGACAACAAGCAAGACCCGCCTTCCGCGCGGGCTCCAAAGAGGCTCCCCATGCCGATCGTCCAGGCCGACCGTCTCACGCGCATCGGCGCCGCGCTGCTCAAGGCCGCCGGCGCGTCGGACGAAGAAGCCGATGCGGTGGCGATCGGCTGCGTCAACGCCAACCTCGCCGGCCACGATTCGCACGGGATCATCGCGATCCCGACCTATATCGACCGCATCAAGGCCGGACATATCGTGCCCGGCGCGAAATGGACCATCGTGCAGGAATCGCCGACCACGACCGTGATCGACGGCCATTGGGGGTTTGGATTTCACGTCAACGCCAGGGCGATGGCCATGACCATCGAAAAGGCGAAGACCGCCAACGTCGCCGCCTGCACCGTGTTCCGCCAGAGCCATGTCGGCCGGCTCGCCGCCTATCCCATGATGGCGATGCGCGAAGGCATGATCGGGCTCGCCACCGCCGATTCCGGCCGGTCGCCGAAAATCGTGGCGCCGTTCGGCGGCCGCGAGGCCCGGCTCGGCACCAATCCGATCTCGATTGCGGTGCCTTCAGACCTCGAGGCGCCGTTCTATCTGGACATGGCGACCTCGGCGGTCGCGGCCGGCAAGATCGCGCTGGCGGTTTCTCGTGGCGAGGAGATTCCAACGGGATGGATCGTCGATGCCGAGGGACGGCAGACCACCGATCCCCGGGAATACCGCAAGGGTGGTGCGCTGCTGCCGCTCGGCGGCAGCGAAGGCTACAAGGGAAGCGGCCTCGCCGCGATGGTCGAGGTGCTGTGCGGCCTGCTCACCGGCCTCGGTTTTGGGGTCGAGCCGACCGGCCGGCACAATGACGGATGCTTCATGGCGGTGTTCAATGTCGCCGCGTTCCGCCCGCTGAAGGACTTCAAGAAGGAAGTCGCCGAATTCGCGCGCTATCTGAAGACGACGCCGCTGTCGGAAGGCTCCACCGGCGTGTTCTACCCGGGCGAGGTTGAGTATATCCGGGAGCAGCAGCGCAAGGTCGCCGGCATCGAGATCGAGGACGCCACCTGGGAAAAATTGCGCGCGCTGGCGGGCGACTACAAGCTTGCCACCGAACTCGATCTGGCATGATTTTCAATTCGGCCGGCACTTGTAGATCAAGCCCTTGGAGAGCAGCATGACACGGCAAATGGTGATGGTCGGATTCCTGCAAGCGCAGAACTGCACCAATCTGCCGAGTTCGTGGCGCCATCCGGAATCGCGCGACGATTCGATGTCGGCGGACTACTATCAGGAGATCGGCCGTATCCTGGAATCCGGCAAGTTCCATATGGCGTTTTTCGACGACCGGCTGGCGATGCCGGACCGCTATGGCAACGATCACGCCCATACCGTCGAATACGGCATCCGCTGCGTGAAGATGGATCCGCTGGTGGTGCTGACCTGCATGGGCATGGCGACCGAAAAGCTTGGGCTCGGCGCGACCGCTTCCACCACCTATTTCGAGCCGTTCGATGTGGCGCGGCGGTTTGCGACCCTCGACCTGATGTCGGGCGGGCGCGCGGCCTGGAACGTGGTCACCTCGCTAAACGACGGCGAAGCCCACAACATGGGCAAGGACGCCCATCTCGCGCACGATTACCGTTACGACCGCGCGGACGAATTCATGGAAGTGGTGCTCGGTCACTGGGACGCTTGGGAAGACGGCTCGGTCATCATGGACAAGAAGAGCGGCCGCTTTGCCGATCCGACCAAGGTGAAGCGGCTCGACCACAAGGGAGAATTCTTCAAGTCGCGCGGGCCATTCACCGTGCCGCGCTCGAGCCAGGGGCATCCGGTCGTGATTCAGGCCGGCGCCTCCGGACGCGGCCAGCGCTTTGCCGGGCGATGGGGCGAGGTGATCTTTACCGCCGCTCGCAATGTCGCCGCGGCCAAAGAGGGCTACGCCGCCGTCAAGAACGAGGCCGCCAAAGCGGGGCGCGATCCCGAACAGATGTTGCTCTGTAACCTCACCACGCCGGTCTGCGCCGCCACCAGAGCCGAGGCCGAAGACAAGATGGCCCTGATCAACAAGCTGCCGCTGGAGATCGATGCGCTGTCCCTGCTGGCCGAGGCGCTGAACCATGACTTCGCTTCCAAGGGCTTGGACGAGCCGCTGACGTCAGATGAGCTCCAGGGCATGCAGGGCATTTTGGGCATTCGGGACGGCGTGCTGAAAGCCTCGGGCAAGAGCAATCCGAGCGCGCGCGATTTCGTCACCTTCTCCGGGCGCGGCCAGGTCCACGACGCCATCGTTGGCGGGCCGAAGGAGGTCGCCGACAGACTGGAAGAAATGTTCGTCGAGCGGGGCTGCGACGGGTTCGTCATTGCGGCGACCATCGTGCCCGGCTCCTACGCCGACTTCGTGAAACACATTGTGCCGGAGCTGCAGCGCCGCGGCCTATTCCACAAGGATTATGCCGGCAAGACGCTGCGCGAGAATCTGGGCCTGAAGCGCCCGGCCGCCGGCGCATGGAAAAGCACGCCGCAGATCGCGGCGGAATAAGAAGGATACATCATGCGCTGGCTCAAATTCACCGCGGCGGGGCAGACCTCCTGGGGCATCGTGGAAGGCGACCGCGTCATCGCGGTCAGCGGCGATCCCTTCGGAGAATGGCAACGCACCCCGCATACCCATGCGCTCGCCGCCGTGAAGGTCGAGCTGCCGCTGATGCCGCGCACCTTCTATTGCGTCGGCCTCAATTACCTCAAGCATCTCAAGGAAGCCGCCGACAAGGCCGGCACGGTTCCCAACGTGCCCGACAGGCCCGAGATCGGCTATCGCGCGCAAAACGCGCTGATCGCGCATGACGAGGACGTGGTGATCCCCGCCACCGCCACCGAGAAAATGCACTACGAGGGCGAACTCGTCGTGGTGATCGGCAAGAAGGCAAAGCATCTGAGCGAGCGTGATGCGATGTCCTGCGTGTTCGGCTATACGATTGGCAACGACGTCAGCGAACGCAGCTGGCAAAAGGCCGATCGCGGGCTGTGGCGGTCGAAGAATGCCGACACCTTCAAGCCGATGGGGCCGTGGATCGAGACCGACGTCGACCTCGACAAGATGGAAACCATCATCAAGGTCAACGGCAAGCAAACCGGCCGTTTCCGCACCAACGACATGATTTTTGGCGTGGCGCCGTTCATCGTCGAACTGACGAAGTATTTTACGCTGTGGCCGGGCGACGTGATCTGGATGGGCACCGACGGCGCGTCACCTGACCTGAAAGCCGGCGATGTCGTCGAAATCGAGCTCACCGGCATCGGCACGCTGCGCAACAAATTCGTCGCGGAAACGGGAAGGCCATAAAGCTGAGCCGCCATGCCCCGGTTATGCTCGAATGACGCGTCAGCCAAGCACCGCCGAAATCTCCGGCGGCGCTCCTTCGAATGCAAACGGATTGAGAAACTGACGCCGCCAGAACAACCGTCGATCAATCACGCTTAACGAAGCCTCGTCGCAGACTTTCTCCCACAGGTCGCGGATCACGGCGATCTGATGCACCACGATGGCTACCGCCGCATCGGTCGGCAGCAGAAACGCCGGCGCAGCCTCAAGACACACGGAAATCCTGCTGAGCCGATTGTCGCCAATCACAAGCATGGCCTGCGTCGCCTCGTTACCCGCCCGCTGCTGTGGGCAGATATCATAGGCGGGCGTCAGACGCAGGCTGCGCCCATCCCAAAACGCGGCGTGATTGCGCGCGTGATCGTCGGTGTTGCCGCAAAGCACGTTGAATGCCAATCGGGAAAACAACTCGCGCAGCGTTTCCGTAGGCGCATCGAAGCGATGACGCACAATGGCCGCGAGATCCTCGTAGCTGGCGTAGCGCGCCATCAACTCGTCCAGGCCGAACAGCGTGAGCGCCGAAACCATCGGCATGCGGCGCCAGCCGACATCGGTCTTTGTGCGGTCGAAGCGTTCGATCAGCAGGACATCCTTGTCGAGCGCGCGCACCAGCCGGACAGGGGCAGCCGCAATTCCTGCCAATGCGGCGAGCCGCATCGCGATGAATTCGGCCTTGACCACGCTGTAGAGATCATTGCGTGACGAGAATTTCGCCACGTACTTTCGATCGTCCGTGTCAATCAAGGCCTTGGGCCGGGCGCCGCCGAGCGAACTTCCGTGAAGCAGCGCCTGATCGAGGTCGGGATCAAGCGGTGTGCCCTGTTCAACCTTTTGTACGGCGTGCAACAGATCATCGAGCGATGCCGCGGTCGAAAGACGCGGCACATAACTGGTCGGTGAAAGCTGGAAATCGAGCGCGCCGCTACGGTCGGAGCCGGATTCCAGCAGATAGGTCAACTCGTCGAGTTCGGCGGTGTCGACCTGCCGGCCTCCGCAGCCGAGCTTGCGGTTGATGATGACGCGCCGTCCCCACGCATCAGGCGCCGCATCCCGGATGCAGTTCGGCATCGACAGGCCCGGCAGCAGCGGCAAGGCCCCTGCCTTGAGCGGCAGTTCCGGTTCGTAAATCGGAATGGCATTCGAGCGGGCGAGATAGCTGCGCCCATAGTTGAAGACGAGTCGATCGTCGGCCCGGGTCAGAACGCCGGCGACCACCGGTGCGAGTTCCCCCGGCAGCCATATCCAGACATAGGCTTCCAGATAGCGCGATTCAGAAGTCATCTTTGACCGGCTTCGTCGATGTACGAATGGCTTGCGGCATCAGCGCCAGCGTTGCTGTATTGGCGGCAACTTCCCTCGCAATGGTGGATCGATCGGCATCGAACAGACGCACGCCAGCGATGGCCGCAACTTCGAACACCGCGCCGATAGCGCAACCCGGATCGCCGTTCTCGATGCGATGAACGAGCCCGCGCGACACATGGGCTCGCTCCGCAAGCTGTTCATGGGTCAACTTGCGATCGATTCGCGCCAGCCGGATCAGTTGTCCCAACAACACCGCGGCATCGCGACTATATCGAGAGTATGACCGCGTTCGCTGAACCATCTGGGAATCATGTTCTATAAATGGAACTTATCGTATCTTTATGTTCTATATATGGAACATTATTGACGCCACGTCAAGTTGTGAGGTCCAAATCGGCTGGCGCGCACATTGAGGGAACAAGCACTGGTTTTTGCGGAAACGCCTATTCGATCCTGATCCCGGCGGCCTCGATCACCTTGCGCCAGCGCTCCTGCTCGGTGTGGAAATAGCGGTCGAGCTCCTGCGGCGGGCCTCCGACAAGGACGAGGCCCTCGTTCACGCTCAGACGCCTGAAGGCGTCGGACTGCAGCGCTTTCGCCACGGACTTGTTGAGGCGGTCGATGATCTCCGGTGGAGTCCTGGCCGGCGCATACAGCCCGTACCAGGCTTCCGCGGCATAGCCGGGAACGCCGGCTTCCGAGACGGTCGGCAGCTGGGGAAATGCGGCCGAGCGTTCCGCCGCGGTCACGGCGATCGCGCGCAACTGACCGGCCTCGACCAGCGAAGCCGCACTGGCCACCGTCGTGAAGATCACCTGGATCTGCCCGCCGATCAGGTCGGTAATGGCAGGCGCGGCGCCCTTGTAAGGCACGGTGGTCAGGTCGGCCTTGGCCATGTGCTTGAACAGTTCGCCCGCAAGATGCGCTGACGTGCCGATGCCGTAGGTGCCGTAGGTGAGCTTGCCAGGCTCCGCCCTGGCCGCCGCGATCAGATCTGCGATCGATTTGATCGGGGAAGCCGGATTGACCACCACGAGGTTGAACGAGCGTGCGAGCAGCGACACCGGCGCGAAAGCACCCTGCGCATCGTAGGGCAGCTTCGCGTTCAGGCTTGGATTGACCGCGTTCGCAAACGTGCCCATCAGCAGCGTGTAGCCATCGGGTTCGCTGATCGCGACCGACTGGGTTCCGATGATGGTCCCCGCCCCAGGCTTGTTCTCGATGATAACAGATCCGCCGAGATCTTTTGCCATCTCCTGCGCCAATGCGCGCGCAATCACGTCGGTGCCGCCGCCGGGCGCGAACGGCACCACGATCCGCACGATCCGGTCGGGATAGCCCGCCGCGGCCCGGCCGGTCGCAAATGCCGACAGCGCGACAACCAGAAGCGCGGCGGCGAGGATCCTGGTCTTGGCAATCCGATCCATTGATATGCGACCGTTCCTGGCTGGAGTTCTGAAGAGATAGCTCAGATCATTCTTGCCACAGCGGGAATCCGCCGCAAAGCCACCGTGAGTACCCAGCTCATCGACAGCGTGCCGGTGAACACGACCGCGAATTTGACGACCGCGGGAAACGAATAGTCATAGACAGCGTATTGCAGCCAGATCGTGAAAAATTTAGTGCAGGAGGAAAATGCCATAGGCCGAAGGCCGCATCGCATCGAGCAGGCCCCAGTCGTTGAACAGCACGACCAGATCGAAGCCGAGCCAGCGCATTTTGTCGCCGCTGCCGAAATAAGTATAGTTGACGACGGAGTGGTGCAGCAGCACCAATAGCGTGATCAGCGTGCGCGCGCGGTCGAGCGACGCGCTGCGGCGCCCTCGTCGCCTGATCGCTTCCGTCGGATTTTCGCAGCATAGGTCAATTCCGCGGCGGTCGGGATGCACCAGCCGCATTCAGATCATTTCCCGAACGCATCGTAAACGATCTTCTTCAGCCGGGCCTGAATGCGGACGCGCTCGGACGGCGTGTTCTCCATCAGCACGAAAAACATGTCCTGCGCGCGATCGATCACGAAATAGACGCCGGTGGCACCGTCCCACTTGATCTCCCCAATCGAGCCGGGCGGTGGCGGCACCGCGTTGCCGGGATCGGTGCGGACGCCGAAACCATAGCCGAAGCCGAATCCGTCGCCGGGAAAATAGAAATAGTTACGCTCGACGCCCGATCCCGGCCCGATATGGTCTGTTGTCATCGCAGCGTATGACGCGGCGCTGAGATAGGTCTCGCCGTCCAGCGTGCCGCCATTCAACAGCATCTGCGCATAGCGGGCGAAATCCGCAATGGTCGAGACCATGCCGCCGCCGCCGGATTCCCAGCGCGTGACGTCGAGCGAGTTGCGCTCGACATGGCGGTCCTTCGGCAGCGGCCAGGCGTAACGCGCCCGCTCGGCCGGATCGGTCAGGAAGAATTTCGTCGAGGTCATGCCGAGCGGGTCGAGCAAGTGCGTCTTCTCGAACTGATAAAGTGACTGGCCGGACGCGACCTCGATCACGCGGCCGAGCACGTCGGTCGAATGTCCGTAGTTCCAAAGCGTGCGCGGCTGCTCCGCCAGCGGCACCCTGGCGATCCGTTCGGCGAATTCGGCATTGTCGAAATCGCCGAGATAGATCCCCTCATAGGCTGACTTGGCCAGGCCTTCGCCATAGAAGCCGTAGGTGATACCGGAGGTGTGCAGCAGCAAATCCTCGATCGTGACCGGCCGGCGCAGCGGCACCCGATCGAGCACCGGCCTGCCCTTTTCATCCTTCCGCTCGACGCCGACCTTCATGCCGGCGAAGGAGGGAATGTATTTACTGACGGGATCGGCGAGCGCGATCTTACCGCGGTCGACCAGCATCATGGCCGCCACGCTGGTGATGGCCTTGGTGACCGAATGAATCGGGAAGATGCTGTCCGCCGTCATCGGCACGCCGGTGTCGACATCGCGCTTGCCGAAGCTCTTGAAATATACCGGCTGGCCGCGGCGCTGGATCAGAACGATGGCGCCGGGGATTTTTCCAGAGGCGATTTCACCCTTGAGGAACTCGTCGATGCGCTGGAGCTTCTCGACCGACAGCTCCGCTCCCGGCGGCGGCCCGAACGCGACCGCGGCGGCCGGCAACGAGACCACGGCAGCCACCATCCCTGCAAACAGGACAGCGGAGAATCGGAATAACGCGCGATCACGCGAAGACATGCATTACCTGACGGACGAAGCAAATGACCGGAGCCGACGTTATTGCATCGCCGCAACCCGATCCAGATACTGCGTTGTCGCGGCGGCCGGGCTCAGAATTCACACCGCGGTCGCCTTGGCGAAATCGACATAGATCTCGCGCAAGCGGTTGGTCATCGGCCCCGGTTTGCCATTGGCGACCGTCTTGCCGTCGATCGTTACCACCGCCTGCACGAAGACGGTGGCGCTGGTGATGAAGGCTTCCTTGGCGGCAAGGGCTTCCTCGATCGTGAACGGCCGCTCCTCGACGCGCAATTGACGCTCTTCGGCCAGGGCGACCACCGCCTTGCGGGTGCAGCCGGGCAGGATCGCGCTGCCGTTCTGCCGCGTCACGATGACGTCGTCCTGGGTCAGGATGAAGCAGGACGACGAGCCGCCCTCGGTGACCTTGCCGTCCTCGATCATCCAGGCCTCGCCGGCGCCGGCTTCCGCCGCGGCCTGCTTGGCCAGCACCTGCGCCAACAGCGCCACGCTCTTGATATCGCGCCGGACCCAGCGCAGGTCGGGCACGGTGATCACGCCGATGCCGGTCCTGGCCGATTCCGCATTCACGATGTCCTTGACCGAGGTGAACATCACCAGCGTTGGCTTGACGTCTGACTTGGGAAACGCGAAATCACGCCCGGTATCGGCGCCGCGCGTCACCTCCAGATAGACCATGCCGTTGACGAGATGATTGCGCACGACCAGCTCGCGCTGGATTTCCTGGATGCGATCGATCGTTTCCGGCAATGCCAGCGCGATTTCGCCGACCGAACGCTCCAGCCGCGCCAGATGCGAGGCGTTGTCGATCAGTTTGCCGTCGAGCACGGCCGCGACCTCGTAGATGCCGTCGGCGAACAGAAAGCCGCGGTCCAGTATCGAGACCTTGGCCTCTGACATCGGCACAAACGAACCGTTGACGTAAGCGATCTGTTCCAAGCGGGTTCTCCTGCAGGGTGCGAAGCGGATGCGCTGGGACATATACGCAAATTGTTAAGGCGGATAAACCCTCGAAACGTCATTCCGGGGCATGCGAAGCATCGAACCCGGAATCTCCAGATTCCGGGTTCGCGTCTTCGACGCGCCCCGGAATGACGCCTCGACCTAATGCGACAGAATCTTCGACAGGAATTGCTGCGCGCGGTCGCTGCGCGGGCTGCCGAAGAAATCCTCCTTCGAGGCGTCCTCGACGATTTCACCTCGGTCCATGAAGATGACCCGGTTTGCGACTTTTCTGGCAAAACCCATCTCGTGGCTGACCACCATCATGGTCATGCCTTCGCTGGCGAGATCGACCATGACGTCGAGCACCTCGGAGATCATTTCGGGATCGAGCGCCGAGGTCGGTTCGTCGAACAGCATGGCGATCGGGTCCATCGCCAGCGCCCGCGCGATGGCGACACGCTGCTGCTGGCCGCCGGACAGTTCGGCGGGATATTTGCGCGCGTGCTCCTGCAACCCGACCCGCTCGAGCAGCTTTTCGGCCTTTGCCACGGCCTCGTCATGCGACCGCCCCAGCACCTTTTCCTGCGCCAGGCACAAATTCTCGATGATCTTCAGATGCGGAAACAGTTCAAAATGCTGGAACACCATGCCGACGCGGGCACGCAGTTTTGGCAGGTCGGTCCCGGGGTCGTTGACCTTGATGCCGTCGAGGATGATTTCGCCAGCCTGGAACGGCTCCAGCGCGTTGACGCATTTGATCAGCGTCGACTTTCCCGAACCTGAGGGACCGCACACCACCACCACCTCGCCCTTGGCGACGCTGGTGGTGCAATCCTTCAGCGCCTGGAAAGTCGGCCCGTACCATTTGTCGACGTGTCTGATCTCGATCATGAAAATCTCGCAAGATGCTGCAACGCGGACAGTGCGCCCCCTCTCCCATGGGGAGAGGGTTGGGGTGAGGGGGTACGGTCTATCGATGGTCCGTAACCCCTCACCCGGATCGCTGACGCGATCCGACCTCTCCCTTCGGGAGAGGTGAAGAATGCCACGCCTTGCAATTTGATGTTCATGTCGGACCCTAACGGACGATACTGATACGCGCCTGCAGGCGCCGGACGGCGAATGAGGCGGCGCAGGAAATCGTGAAATAGACCACCGCCGCGAACAGGTACATTTCGACCAGCCGGCCGTCACGCTGCGCCACCTTGCTCGCCGCACCGAGGAAATCCGGCATCGACAGCACATAGACCAGTGAGGTGTCCTGGAACAGGACGATGGTTTGCGTCAGCAGCACCGGCAGCATGTTGCGGAAGGCCTGCGGCAGCACGACATAGCGCATGGTCTGGGCGTAGGTCAGGCCGAGCGCATTGGCCGCGGCAGGCTGCCCCTTGGAAATCGACTGGATGCCGGCGCGCATGATCTCGGAAAAATACGCCGCCTCGAACATGATGAAGGTGACGAGCGCGGAGGTGAAGGCGCCGACGCTGATCGGACGCGAAGCGCCGATCACCCACTGCCCGACATAGGGCACCAGGAAATAAAACCAGAAGATCACCAGCACCAGCGGCAGCGACCGCATGAAGTCGACATAGATCCCGGCGATGCGACCGAGCAGCTTGAACCCGGACAGCCGCATCAGCGCGATCACCGTACCGAAGATGATGCCGCCGAGCGCGGAGAGCGCGGTCAGGGTCAGCGTGAACGTCATGCCGTCGAGGAACAGGTAGCCGAGCGAACGGCGGATGACGTCGAAATCGAAATTGGCGAACATGGCGTGCTATTTCCCCGTGATGTAGCCGGGGATCGCCAGGCTGCGTTCGAGGAAGCGCATGCCGGTGACGACGACGATGTTGATCAACAGATACATCACGGTCGCGGCGGTGAAGGCCTCAAACACCTGGAACGAGAACTCCTGCATCGAGCGCGCCTGGCCGGTCAGTTCGATCAGGCCGATGGTGATCGCAACCGCGGTGTTCTTGATGGTGTTGAGGAACTCCGAGGTCAGCGGCGGCATGATGATGCGGAACGCAATCGGCAGGAGAATGTAGCGATAGGCCTGCAACGTGGTCAGCCCGAGCGCGGTCGCGGCCTGCTTTTGCCCGCGCGGCAGCGAGGCGATGCCGGCAGCCAGTTGCACGGCGACACGCGCCGACATGAACAACCCGATCCCGATCGCCGCGGTATAGAACGGCGCATCGGGAATCTGCTTCAACCAGAGCCCCCAGCTCCGCGGCAGCAATTCCGGCAGCACGAAGAACCAGAGGAACAGCTGCACCAGAAGCGGCATATTGCGAAAGAATTCGACGTAGGCGAAACCGATCCAGTAGGCGGTTTTCGACGGCAGCGTTCGCAGCACACCGATAACAGAGCCGAAAACCAGCGCGATGATCCAGGCGCACACCCCGGTCTGGATGGTCAGCCACAATCCCCTGAGCAGCATATCGAAATAGGTACCGGTCCCGCCCGGGGCCGGTTCGAAGAAGATGCTCCAGTTCCAGTTATAGCTCACGAGGGCCTACCGTTCGTTATGCCGCCGAAGCGTGCCCATGCAATGGTCGAGCCATTGCATGGGCGGAAGCATCTACCCGCCTATTTGCCTGCCTATTTGTAGGAATCCGGATCAGCCGAGTCCGACGGTTTGGCGAACTCGTTCTTCAGCTTTGCGTCGATCGGCACATTGAGGTTCAAGCCCTTGGGCGGAATCTTCTGGGTAAACCATTTGTCGTAGATCTTCTGGCCCTCGCCGCCCTTATAGAGCGCGGCGGTGGCGGCATCGACCACCTTCTTGAAGGCCGGATCATCCTTGCGCAGCATGATGCCGTAAGGCTCAGGCTTGGAAAACGCGTCCTGCGAGATGACGTAATCGCCGGGCGCCTTCGAACCGGCAACCAGGCTCGCCAGCAGAATATCATCCATCACGAAGGCCACGGCGCGGTCGGTCTCCACCATCAGGAAGGCTTCGGCATGGTCCTTGGCCGGGATGATGTTGATGTTGAGCTTACGTTCGGCGCTGGCCTCGGTCAGCTGCTTGATGTTGGTGGTGCCCGATGTCGAAACCACCGGCTTGCCCTTGAGATCGTCGATCGAACCGATCTTGCTGGATTTCTTCGTGACGTAGCGGCTCGCGGTCAGGAAGTGGGTGTTGGTGTAGGAGACCTGCTTCTGGCGCTCGGCATTGTTGGTGGTCGAGCCGCATTCGAGATCGATGGTGCCGTTGGCCAGCAACGGAATCCGGGTCGACGACGTCACCGGATTGAGCTTGACCTCGAGCTTGTCGAGCTTGAGCTCTTTCTTCACGGCATCGACGATCTTGTAGCAGATGTCCATGGCGTAGCCGATCGGCTTCTGGCTGTCGTCGAGGTAGGAAAACGGAATCGACGAGTCGCGGAAGCCCAGCGTGATCGCGCCGGTGTCCTTGATGTTCTTCAACGTCCCCGTGAGTTCCTGCGCCATCGCCGGCCCCGCGCAGAGCGCGGCGGCGAGCGTGTAGCCGATCATAGCATTGCGTTTCATACGTGTGCTCCTTGCTTGGTTGATGTCGTCGACTGCTTGAGGATTTCGCTTAAGACCGGCGCAATATAGCGGCGAAATTGCCCGGGGTTCTCGCTCATCGGAAAATGACCGAGTTGTTCCATAATGGTGACGCTGGCGCCGTCGATCGCGGCCGCGGTTCGCCTGGTGTCCTCAGGGGTACAGGAGAAATCATACTCGCCGGTCAGCAGATAGAGCGGACATACGCCCGTGTCGATCTTCCCCACCCGGCCGCGCAGGTCGCCGTCGACCCGATAGAAATAAAGGTCGCCCTTGAAGATGCCCGGTCCGCCCTGCATGTAGGCCCACAAAGTTTCGCGGCGCGAGACATCAGGGCTTTGCGGCGCGATCAGGCCGGACACCAGCGCGGCGCAGATCTCGCCGCCGTGAACGTCCGGACGATGCAGCCAGGAGGTATCGTACCACGGCGCCTGGAAATCGGCAGCTTCCAGCCCGATCAGGGCGCGAAATTCGCTGGCGTGATCGATCGCCAGATTGAGAACGATGCGGCCACCGATCGAGCAGCCCATGACCACGGGCTTCTCCAGTGCCAGCGCATGGCAGAAGGCGCGGATGGTCGCGGTATAGCGGGCGGTGGTCAGCCGGTATTCCTCGCCGGTCCAGCCGGCAGGCGGATTGGATTTGCCGTGCCAGGGCAGATCGAACGCAATGATCCGGAACGTCTTCGCGAATTCCTCGTCGGCGAGCAGGTGCCGCCACTGCCGACCATCGGAACCTGCGGTATGCAGACACACCAGCGGAATGCCGGCGCCGTTCTCCTCGAAATAGATGCGATGCAACTCGCCATCGATTTCGACATGGACGTAGCGGCCGACCATCGGTTCGATATGGCCGTTCATGTCGGCACCGTCGATCCATGCCGCCTTGGCAGCGCCAGTACATCCTTGAAGTATTGAAGGTGCGTCATGAACGAATGCAGATCGCCCTCCAGAGTGGCCTCTTCGCGCTTGGTCAACGCCAGCAGATCGTGCCAGCCCGGCCGCGGCGCGGGCTCCCAATACTCCGACCAGGCCGCGCAAGTGGCGCGATAGGAGAAGCGCCAGGACCGCATCAAGACCGGCGCCGGCGTCAGGTCGACAATCCTGCCGCTGCGGATCGAAACATGAAACGGGTGATCGAGCGGTCCCAACAGGCACTCGCAGTCGAGCGCGCGGCCGCGCGCCACCAATGCAGGCGCCTGCTCAAGCAGCCCGGGAATTCCGGCAAACGCCGTGATCACAGCGGCGTCGGAGGCGGGCGAGAATGGCATTATGCGCTTCAAGCAGGCGTTTTCCTGCAATGCCGACATTGGCAAGTGAAAGGAACAGGCGCTTCCGGTTCCAGCTATCTATGGCGCGAACGCCAGGCCATCGCAATGGGCCGTTTGGAGGACCCCCGCGATGCGCCGGGTCGCGCCAGCCGGCGCGCCTTTTTCCATCGTGCGGCAGGCTTGAGGCAGGCTTATTGTCGCACGCACGGATTCCGGGCGAAATGCCGCCGGTTCAACGATTTACGTGCTTTTCTTCCCAGCCTTTTTCGGGGAAGATTGAATCCGGTAACCAGAACAATGATGGCCTCGTCGTGAGCGGGACCGCCAGGGAGAAACTGAATGTTCCAACGTAATCGTTTGATGATCGCCTTGACTGCGGTCGGCATGCTGATGTCCGCCGGCGCCGGTGCTCAGGAGTATCCGACCAAGCCGATCACGCTGATCGTGCCGTGGCCCGCGGGAGGATCGACCGACATCTCGATGCGGGCGATCGCCGACAGCGCGTCCAAGATTCTCGGCCAGCCGGTCACGATCGACAACAAGGCGGGCGGCGGCGGCACTGTCGGCCCGGCCACCATGGCGGCTACCGCCAAACCGGACGGCTACACCATCGCGCAAATTCCGATCACGGTGTTTCGCCTGCCCCTGATGCAGGAAGCCCCGTGGGATCCCGCCAAGGACTTCAGCTACATCATTCATCTCACCGGCTACACCTTCGGTGTCACCACCAGCGCCGAGTCGCAGTTCAAGACCTGGAAGGATGTGGTCGACTACGCCAAGGCCAATCCCGGCAAGGTGACCTACGCGACCCCGGGGGCCGGAACCTCCTTGCATATCGGCATGGAACAGATCTCCGCGCTGGCGGGCATCAAGCTGACGCAGGTTCCGTTCAAGGGCGGCGCCGAAACCAACGCCGCGGTGCTCGGCCAGCACACCATGCTGCAGGCCGATTCCACCGGCTGGCGCCCGCTGGTCGACGCCGGCAAGCTTCGGCTGCTGATGGTGTGGACCTCGGTGCGGTCACCTAATTTCCCCGACGTACCGACGCTCAAGGAACTCGGCTATCCCATGGTCTACGATTCGCCGTTTGGCATCGCCGGACCGAAGGGCATGGACCCCAAGATCGTCGCCAAGCTGCATGACGCCTTCAAGAAGGCGCTCGCCGATCCCGCTGTGATCGCGACACTCGCCAAATTCGACATGGTACCGAACTACAAGAATACCGAGGACTACAAGAAGTTCGTCGTCGAGGTCACCAACTCCGAACTCAAGGTGATCGAGACGCTCGGCCTTGCGAAAAAGAAGAATTGACCGCCCTTGTGTCCCGGACGCGGTGCAGCGCTTCTTCAGCGCTGTGCCGCAGGGCCGGGACTAATTGCGCCATGAACCCCGGCCCTGCAGCGCACCGGCACAGCGATTCGACGCGGCGTGAACGCGCGAATGTCGCTGCACTGCATCCGGGGAACGCCTGAGAGAAAATCGATGAGCGATCAAACCAACGTAAAGCTGCGCCTCAACAACTCCGAGCTATGGGGCGGGCTGATCGGCCTCGCGCTCGGCCTCTTCGTCATCTGGTCCGGCCTCAAGCTCAAGCTCGGCACCATCAACGACCCCGGGTCCGGGTACGTGCTGTTCTACACCGGCATCCTGATGTGCATGTTCGCCACCACGATCATCATTGCCGCCCTGACCGAGGGCGGCCCGACTTTCGGCTCGCGCTGGAAAGACGCGCGCTGGAGCAAGCCGCTGCTGGTCATTGCCTGCCTCACCGCGTTTGCCTTCGCGCTCGATACGGTTGGATTTCTGCTCTCCGCGATCCCCCTGATGTTGCTGCTGCTACGCGTGATCGACCCGGTGCGCTGGTCGCTGACGATTCCGATCGGCCTGCTGGCCCCGCTCGGGGTGTGGTGGGTCTTGAAGCACCTGCTCCTGATCCAGTTGCCTTCGGGCATCTTCGAAATAGGCTGACCGGATTCAGATCATGGACACGCTTGTCAACGTCGCGCATGGTTTCGGCATCGCGCTCCTGCCGATCAACCTGCTGTATTGCTTCATCGGCGTCTTTATCGGCACGCTGGTCGGCGTGCTGCCCGGCATCGGCCCGATCTCGGCGATGTCGCTGCTGCTTCCCGTAACGCTGTCGGGAACGCCGGAGTCCGGCATCATCATGATGGCCGGCATCTATTACGGCTCGATGTATGGCGGCTCGACCACTTCGATCCTGGTCAATATCCCGGGCGAGGCCGCTTCGGTCGTGACCTGTATCGACGGCCACCAGATGGCGAAGCAGGGCCGCGCCGGTCCGGCGCTCGGCATCTCGGCGCTGGGCTCATTCATCGCCGGTACGTTCGCGCTGATCGCCTTGATGCTGGTGGCGCCCAAGCTCGCCAGCGTCGCGATCGCATTCGGACCGGCGGAATATTTCAGCCTGATGGCATTGGGCCTGGTGGTTCTGACCTTCCTCACCCAGGGATCGATGGCGAAAGCGCTGCTGATGGCCTGTATCGGCCTCGTGCTCGGCCTGATCGGCCTCGACAGCATCACGGCGCAGCCGCGGCTGACCTTCGGGCGCCTGGAACTGATCGATGGCATCGGTCTCGTACCGGTGGTGATGGGCCTGTTCGGCGTCGCCGAGGTCCTGATCAATATCGAGCAGGTGATCAAGCGCGACGTCATCAACGCCAAAATCACGCAGCTGCTGCCGAGCAAGGCGGACTGGAAGGCCAGCGCCGGGCCAATCGGGCGCGGCACCATCCTCGGGTTTTTCTTAGGCATTCTACCAGGCGGCGGCGCGGTGATCTCCTCGTTCGCGTCCTACGCGCTGGAGAAGCGGCTGTCGAAGACCCCGGAGCGGTTCGGCAACGGCGCGATCGAGGGTGTCGCGGGGCCGGAAGCCGCCAATAACGCCGCCGCCGGCGGCGCCTTCATTCCGCTGATGACGCTCGGCATCCCGCCGAACGTGGTGATGGCGCTGCTGCTCGGGGCCTTCGTGGTCCATGGGGTGCAGCCCGGCCCGCTGATGATCACGCAGAACCCCGGCCTGTTCTGGGGCATCGTCGCCAGCATGTATATCGGCAACGCCATGCTGCTGGTGCTCAATCTGCCGCTGATCGGGATGTGGGTTCAGCTTTTGAAACTGCCGTACAATATCCTGTTCCCGCTGATCATCCTGTTCACCATCATCGGCGTCTATTGCTCCAGCAACAACGTGTTCGACGTCTATGTCATGATCGCCTTTGGCGTGATCGGCTATTTCATGCGCAAGATCGGCTACGAACCGGCGCCATTGGTGCTGGCCTTCGTGCTGGGACCGATGCTGGAAAACAACTTGCGCAAATCGCTGATCCTGTCGCAGGGCGATCTCTGGACCTTCGTGGAGCGGCCGATCTCGGCGGTCTGCCTGGCGATTGCCTTCGTGCTTCTGGTAGGCCCGCTGCTGCCCTCGCTGCGCAAGAAGCGCGAACTGGTGGCGCTGGACGAGGGCGTCTAGGCTGCGGCGCAGCCTCTGAGGTGCGGCGCAGCCTCCTGGCTTCAGAGCAGTTTTGCGCGCGCGAACAGCGCGCGGAGGACATTGGTCGCCTGCACGATCAGCATGCCATCTTCGGCCGCGGCCTCAAGCGCAGCCTTCGCATCGCTGTGCAGCGACTTGAATTCCATCCACTCGACCGAGTTGAGGCTGCCGATGAAATCGTAAGCCTGGCCGACGCTCTCGATTGCAACGGTCTTGCCATTGACCTTGACCCGGAACGTCGCCTTAAGCCGTGTTTGGGAGTCTGATACCTTGCTCATCGCATTACCGTTGTTCAGCGGCGCCGGCAAAGTCAATCGGAACTCAGGGACGACCGCGCTTCTCACCCAGATCCCAGAACAGGCCCGCCATGATGCCCAGCGCCTCTTCGGTCACGGTGAGCAGAATGTGCTCATCGGGCGCATGCTGGGAACAGCCGGGATAGGAATGCGGCACCCAGATCGTGGGCAGGCCGAGCCCTTCGGAGAACACGTCATTGGGCAGCGATCCGCCGAAATTCGGCAGGATCGCCGGCGCTTTCCCCGTGGTCTGGCGGATCGACTCCGCCGCCCAGCCGACCCAGGGGCTGTCGAAATCGGTGCGTGACGCCGCAAAGCTCTGGGCCGCGCGCACCTCGACCATCGCAAACCCGTTGTCGTGCAGATGCGCCCGCACCGCGTCGACAACCCGGTCGATTCGGGTGCCGACGACAAAGCGCAGCTGCAGCACCGCATGCGCCTCGCCGGGAATGGCATTGGCGGGGCTTGCAATGTTGCCGGACGACATCGCCAGCACTTCGAGCGTGTTCCACGCGTAGAGCCGCTCGGCGGCCGACAGCCCCTCCTCGCCCCAATCCTCCGACAGCGCCGGCTCATCCGCCGTCGGCTCGACCTTCACATCGGCCAGCACCGCGCGGATCGCGTTGGAAATGCGCGGCGGTTTCAACTGATCCAGTTGCATCCGCCCCCTGTGATCGACCAGGCAAGCGATCGCGCCCGACAGGATGGTCGCGGCATTGGCCAGCACGCCGCCCCAGTTGCCGGAATGATGCGCGCCGTCGCGCAGGTTTACGTCGAGATGTATCCGCAAGCCGCCGCGGCAGCCGAGGAAGATGGTCGGGCGATCGGCCGACAGCCGCGGCCCGTCGGACGCCAGAAACAGATCGGCCGCAAGCTCCTCGCGCAGCGACTCGCATACAACGCGCAAATCCGGCGAGCCGATCTCCTCGCCGGTCTCGATGATGAATTTCGCATTGAAGCCGAGCTTGCCGCCGCGCGCGGCGCGTACGGCCGACAGCGCCGCCATATTGATGCTGTGCTGGCCCTTGTTGTCGGCGGTACCGCGGCCGTAGACCCGGTTGCCCGACACCGTGGTCCGCCACGGATCGAGATTGTCGCGCCATTCGCCTTCCATGCCGTCGACGACATCGCCATGGCCGTACGTCAGCACGGTCGGCGCCGAGGCGTCCTCCTGATACGCCGCGACCAGATAAGGGCCCTTTCCAGTCGGCGATTCGATCAACCGCGAGGAGAAGTCGAGCTGCGTAAATGCCGGCCGCAGCCCTTCCTCAAGATAGGCGCGCAGGGCATCGCCGCTGCCGGGTTTCTGGCTTTCGGTCCGATAGGCGACCCTGCGGTCAAGCTCGGCGAGGAACTCGCCGGAATGAAGCTGTTGGCGCGCTCCGGCTATGGCATCGGCTCTGGTCATGTCTTCTCTTTTTTTTATCCACCGAACTCCCGGTGTTCGGTCAACGTAACGACAACCGGCGTCGACCGGAAGTGGCTACGACGCCGACAATTCGCTTTGCTGGAAACCGCCGGAATGCGACAATTTCGCTCGCAGCCCGGCGCTCAGACCGGGCGAACAACACGGACCCTGCGGGGCGCCCGAGGGCATTTCGACCATGAAAAAACAGATCCGGCTCAACGCCTTTGCCATGAACTGCGTGGCGCATCAGTCGCCGGGGCTGTGGACCCATCCGCGCGACCGCACCAGCGAATATAACCGGCTGCCGTACTGGATCGATCTGGCCAAAACGCTGGAGCGCGGACGGTTCGACGGGCTGTTTCTCGCCGACGTGCTCGGCGTCTACGACGTGTTCGGCGGCAGCCCTGACGCCGCGTTGCGCAACGCTGCGCAGGTGCCGGCCAACGATCCCTTGCTGCTGATCCCGGCGATGGCCGCCGTGACAGAACATCTTGGATTTGGGGTGACCTCGAACCTGTCCTACGAGCCGCCCTATACGTTCGCGCGACGGATGTCGACGCTCGACCATCTGACCGAAGGACGGGTCGGCTGGAACGTGGTGACTGGCTATCTCGACAGCGCGGCCAAGGCCGCCGGCAAGGACAAGCAGACCGGGCACGACGACCGTTACGACGTCGCCGACGAATATATGGAGGTGGTCTACAAGCTCTGGGAAGGCAGCTGGGAGGACGACGCGGTACTGCGCGATCGCGCGCGCGGCGTTTTCACCGATCCCGCCAAGGTGCATCGTGTCGTCCACACAGGAAAAAATTACCGTGTTGACGCCATCCACCTCAGCGAGCCCTCACCGCAGCGCACGCCCGTGCTCTACCAGGCCGGTACTTCGCCGCGCGGCCGACAGTTCGCCGCCGCGCATGCCGAGTGCGTGTTCATGTCGGGTCCTTCGGCAAAAATTATCGCGCCGCGTGTGGCCGCGATCCGCGATCTCGCGGCGAAGGGCGGGCGCAACCCCGCCGAGATCCTGATGTTCAGCATGTTCACCGTCATTCTCGGGCGCACCGAAGCCGAGGCGAAGGCCAAATACGCCGACTATCGCAGCCACATCAATCCGGAGGGTGCGCTCACCTTGATGTCCGGCTGGACCGGCGTCGACTTCTCGACCTACGACCTCGACCAGCAGGTCCGCCACGTCGAAAACGATGCCGGCCGCAGCGCGATGGACAACATCACCCGCGCCGATCCCGACCGGATCTGGACCGTGCGCGAGGTCGCCCAGCATGTCGGCATCGGCGGCGCCGGGCCGGTGGCGGTCGGTACGCCCGAAACGGTCGCCGACGCCATCGAAGCCTGGTTCGAACAGACCGACGTCGACGGCCTCAACATGCCGTTTGCGGTCTCGCCCGGCGATTTCGCTGACATCGCCGACATGCTGGTGCCGGAACTGACCCGGCGCGGCCGCTACAAGCAAGCCTACGCCGAGGGCACGCTACGTGAAAAACTGTTCGGCGCGGGGCGCGCGCGACTCGGCACGCCGCATCCGGCGGTGCAGTACCGGCCGCATCTGCGGACGAAAGCGGCGGAGTAGAACCACCTTATCTTACCGCAAACCGCGCCAGCGCCGTGCGATCGATCTCGATGCCGAGGCCGGGGCCGTCAGGCACCCGCACGACACCCTTCACAGGTTCGATCGGCTGCAGCAGCAGCGACTGGCGAATCGGATGTTCGGTCCGGTCGAATTCCAGCAAGGGCTCGACGGGCGACAGCGAATGCGGCGTATGCGACGGCAGCACGGCGAGCAGTTGCAACGATGCCGCGATCGCGATGCCGGTGCCCCAGACATGCGGGTTGTAGCGCACCCCGAACGCCTCGGCCATGTCGGCGATCTTCTTGCATTCGGACAAACCGCCGGCCGCGCAGGTGTCGGGCTGGATGATATCGATCGCCCGCGACGTCAAGAGATCGCGAAAGCCGAACCGCGTGAACTCGCATTCGCCACCGGCGATCGGGATCGACAGCGCGGCCTTGACTTCACGATATCCCGCGATGTCCTCCGGTGGCACCGGCTCCTCGAACCATCCGATGTCGAGCGGCTCGATCATCCGGCCAAGCCGGATCGCCGCGACGGCGTCGTAGGCATGGTTGGCATCGACCATCAATGCGAAGCCGGGCCCGATCGCTTCCCGCACCGCGCGCGTCACCGCGGCATCTTCTTCGACACCGAAGCCGACCTTGAGTTTTACGGCCTTGAATCCCTGCGCGACGTAGTCCGTCGCCTCCTCGGCCAGATACTGCAGCGGATCTCCCGATTTGCGCCGGTACAGCCCGGTCGCGTAGGCCTGCACCTCGCTGCGCAGCGGGCCGCCGAGCAGGCGGTGCACGGGAACGCCAAAATGCTTGCCCTTGATATCCCACAGCGCGATGTCGATGCCGCTCAATCCCTGGATCACGGCCCCCTTCTGGCCGTGGTCCCTGAGCCGGGCGTAGACCATCCGCCACAGGAATTCGGTGCGCAGCGGGTCCTGGCCGATCAACCATGGTGCGATCGTCTGGACAACGGCAGCGGTGATCCGGGCGGGACCGTAGCATTCGCCCCAGCCGATCAGGCCGTCATCGGTTTCGATCTCGACCACCATCGCGGTGCGCGTGTCGTACCACGCCCGCGAATAGGCGAACGGCTGCGACAACGCGGCTTCGACGATGTGGGTGCGGACGGCTTTGATTTTCATGCAAGGTGTTCTCGATATCCGATGTCGTCATTGCGAGGAGCGCTTGCGACGAAGCAATCCACCCTTTGTTGCTGCTGCACGAAAGCTGGATTGCTTCGCTTCGCTCGCAATGACGTTGCTAGACGGTGCCGTGTCAGACGGTGCCGTCCACCACCACTTCAATCAGCTTCGCGCCGGGCCGCGAGAACGCCGACTTCAACGCGGCGGCGACATCCTTGCCCTCGGTGATCTGCATCGCCTCGAGTCCCAGCGATTTTGCCAGCGCCGTGAAATCCACCTTGGGATCGGCAAAGTCCATGCCGACGTAGTGGTCGTCACCGTGGAACGCCAGCAGCCGCTGCTTGATGATGCGGTAGCCGCCATTGTTGACGATCACCACCGTCAGCGGCAGCTTGTGATGCGCCGCGGTCCACAGCGCCTGGATCGAATACATCGCGCTGCCGTCGCCGGAGAAGCACACGACGGGACGGTCGGGATTGGCGAGACTGACGCCGACCGAGGCCGGCAGGCCCCAGCCGATGCCGCCGGAGGCGAGCGCGTGGTAGCCGTAGCGGTCGCGGTGCGGGCGCAGCGCCAGCATCTGGCGCGACGACGTCAGTCCCTCGTCGACCAGGATGGCATTTTCCGGCATCGCCTCGACCACCTGCAGCGCCAGCCAGTCCGGATCGATCGGCGAACGGTCTTTTGCCTTGGAAATCTGTTCGACCAGCACCTTGCGTTTAGCCGTCCAGTTCTTCGATGCCAGCGCCGCTAATCCCTGCTTCGCCCGCATCTCCAGCGCAGCACCGCCGCCGGCCTTCAGCGCCGGCACCAGCACGCGCAGGGTCTCCTTCACATCGGCCTTCAGCGCGATTTCGGCGCCGTAATTCTTGGCGAGGTCCCAGTCGACCAGCCCGACTTGCACGATCGGCATGCCCTCCGGCAGCGGATCGATCTCGCTGTAGACCGACATCCGCAGGGGATCGGCGCCGAGCACGATCACGAGATCGTATGGCGACAGCACCTCGCGCACCTGCTTCTGCAGCCGCGACAGCGCGCCCATGAAGCACGGGCTCTCCGACAGGAAATGCGCGCCGTACGGCGTCGAGCATTGATAGGCGGGCGCACCCAGCGCTTCCGCCAGCTCTGCTGCTTCCTGCAGCGCGTCACTCTTGACGATTTCGTCACCGGTGATGATGACGGGATTTTGGGCCTTCAGGATCCGCTGCGCCAGCGCCTGCAGGGACTCGTCGGATGGCCTGACCCTTGTATCGACACGGGTCGAACTGCCCAGTTCGATGCCGGCCTCCGCATTCAGGATATCGCCGGGCAGCGAGATGAACACCGGCCCGGTCGGCGGCGTCATCGCGATCTTGGCGGCGCGGCGCACGATTCGCGGCAGATCTTCCAGCCGCGTCACCTCGACCGCCCATTTCACCAGCGGCTCGGCCATCTGCAGCATCGGCCCATACAGCACCGGCTCCATCAGGCCGTGGCCCTGCTCCTGCTGGCCGGCCGTGAGGATCATCGGTGTGCCGGTAAAGCTGGCGTTGAACAGCGAACCCATGGCGTTGCCGAGCCCGGGCGCGACATGGACGTTGCAGGCGACGAGCTTGCCCGAGGCGCGGCTGTAGCCGTCGGCGATGGCGACCACCAGGCTCTCCTGCATCGCCATCACATAAGTGAGGTCGGGATGCTCTTTCAGGGCGTGCATGATCGGCAATTCGGTGGTGCCGGGATTGCCGAACAGATGGGTGATGCCCTCGTCCTTGAGCAATGCCAGAAATGCCGAGCGCCCGGTAATCCGATTCATCAACTGTCTCCTCCTCGCCGCGGCTCGTTGACCTGCGGGTCCTGCCATCATGGCTGATCCGCACCGCCTGTTGCAAGGAAGCGCGGTCATGGCTGCCCTGCGCCGACCCATGCGCATCCGCTATTGTATTGGCCGTCGGTTGATTCATAGTGTTTTTGCAAACTGCATGGCCGAAGGCCGCATTATCAGGTCTGGAGCACTCCCCGCGATGTCGGAAGAAGTGGGTTCGGCGACGGGACCATCTGCGCATGATGGTCTGCCGGCCGAGCGCCGGCGCTGGGCGGTAGCGGCGATCTTCATCGCGGTCGCCGTGGCATCGCTGGATACCGCGATCGCGAACATCGCGCTTCCCGCCATCGCCGCCGACCTGCATGTCAGCCCCGCCGATGTCATCTGGGTCGTGAATGTCTATCAGATCGCGCTGGTGGCGACCTTGCTGCCGCTCGGTGCGCTCGGCGAAATCGTCGGTCACGAGCGCATCTATCTCGGCGGATTGCTGCTGTTTACGCTGGCGTCGCTGGCCAGCGCCTGCGCGTGGTCGCTGGAGAGCCTGCTAGTGGCCCGCACCCTGCAGGGACTGGGCGCCAGCGGCCTGATGAGCGTCAACACCGCGCTGGTGCGCTTCGTCTATCCGAGCCGCCTGCTCGGCCGCGCCTTCGGTTACAATGCGCTGACCGTTGCCACCGCGACGACACTCGGGCCGACGGTCGCGGCCGGGATCCTGGCGCTGGGACCGTGGCCGTGGCTGTTTGCCGTCAACATTCCGATCGGCCTGATCGCGATCGCGATCGGATTGAAGTCGCTGCCGCGGCCGCCGCGGGCGGTTCACCCGTTCGACTTTCTCGGCGCCCTGATGGCCGCCGGATGTCTCGGCCTCATCATCATCGGGATCAGCGGCGCTGCGCATCATGCCCCCATCGGACTGGTCGTGGTCGCATTGACGGTCGGGATCGCGTTCGGATGGCTTCTGGTCCGCCGCCACGCCGATCATCCCGCGCCGATGCTTCCCGTCGACCTGTTCCGGCTGCCGATATTCGCTCTGTCGGCAGCCACCGCCGTCTGCTCGTTCGTCGTGCAGGGGCTGGCGTTCGTCGCGCTGCCATTCTACTTCCAGGAAACACTGCACCGCACGGCGGTCGAGACCGGCCTGTTCATGACGCCGTGGCCACTGGTGGTCGCGATCATGGCGCCGATCGCGGGCCGTCTGTCCGACCGCTATCCGGCAGGGATTCTCGGCGGCATCGGCCTGGCGCTGCTGTGCCTCGGAATGGGATTGCTGGCGACGCTGCCGGCGGCGCCGGCGACCTCCGATATCCTCTGGCGCATGGCGCTGTGCGGATGCGGATTTGGCTTCTTCCAGGCTCCCAACCTGAAGGCGCTGATGTCGAGCGCCCCGGCAGGCCGCAGCGGCAGCGCCAGCAGCATCGTGGCGACGGCGCGTCTCACCGGACAAACCGTGGGTGCGGCGCTGGCCGCATCCTGTTTCAGCTTCGTCGGCCGCGATGGCGCCGTGGTGGCGCTGGCGCTGGCCGCGGGCGTTGCCGCGATCGGCAGCCTGATGAGTTTTCTGCGCCTGATCGCGATCCCAAGGCCGGGCTGATCGTGTCCGCCACCGCTCCGCTGAATTCAGAACATTCCCTCATGCTCGACGCGCTTTTTCTTTTTCGAGCGCTGCCAGACCACGCCGGGAAAACCTTTCAGCGGCACCAGCGGCTCGCCGGTGTACGTCCACTCCTGCAACTGCTCGATCGCAATATGGTAGAGCGGCTGCCGGCCGGTGCGGCCGGACAACAGCGCACGCGGGATGTTGACCATGTGCGGCGAGCGCGGCCGCTCATAGATCAGCGGCGTGCCGCAATGGGCACAGAAGCTGCGCACGGTTTTTGTCACTTTGTCTTCGAATCGGGTGATGGCGGCCTTGCCCTTGGTGATCCTGAACCGCTTGCGCCAGCTGCCGACATAGGTCGCATAGGCCGCGCCATGAGCCGACCGCGATGCCGCCGAATGATCGTGCCAGGCCCAGCGCGCCGGCGTGTCGATCTCGAAGCCGACCTTGCCGCACAGGCATTGGCCTTTTGCCATTCCCGCTGCTTGCGCAGCTTTTGCCATATTGTTCGCTCCCTCAGCGTCTTTGCGAGCGCAGCGAAGCAATCCATTCTTCCCTTGCTGCCCTATGGATTGCTTCGCTCCGCTCGCAATGACGTTAATGAATTTGTGCCTCGGATTGCGCTTCTCTCAATCCGCGCTACGTTCTCACGCCTTCTCCATTTCGCCATGCTCGGGATAATCCGTATACCCCGCGACATCGCCGCCATAGAACGTTGCGCGGTTGTAAGGCGTCAACGGAAATCCCTCGCGCAGCCGCCGCGGCAAATCGGGATTGGAAATGAAGATCCGCCCGAACGCGATGGCGTTGGCATGGCCGGCTGATATCGCCGCATCCGCGGTCTCGCCGGTGAAGCCGCCGGCCGAAATCAGCACCCCGCTCCACATCGGCCGAAACAATTCCATCGCCGACGGCACATTCTGCCAATTGACCTCGGCGCGGCCGGCGCCGCTGGAGCGCGGCTCGACGAAGTGCAAATAGGCGAGGCCGAGCGGATCGAGCGCCTTGATGACGTGGCTGTAGAGCGGCATCGGATCGGGCTCGCCGCTGCCATTGGCGACGCCATAGGGCGACAGCCGGATACCGACGCGGTTGGCGCCCCAGACGCCGATCACGGCCTGCGTCACTTCCATCAGGAAGCGCGTGCGGTTCTCGATTCCACCGCCATACTGGTCGGTGCGCAGATTGGTGTGTGACTGCAGGAACTGCTCGACCAGATAGCCGTTGGCGCCGTGGATCTCGACGCCGTCGAAGCCGGCCGCCTTGGCGTTGGCGGCGGCCTGCCGGAAGGCGTCGACGACGCCGGCGACCTCGGCAGTCTCCAGCGCGCGCGGCGTCTCATAACTCGTCGACTTGCCGTCCGCCGTCCCCGTCTTCAACTCGGCCGGAATCGGCACCGCCGAGGGCGCCACCGGCAACACGCCGCCGGGCTGGAACGAGGAATGCGAGACGCGGCCGACATGCCAGAGCTGCAGGAAAATGACGCCGCCTTTGGCGTGAACGGCATCGACCACTTCGCGCCAGCCCTTGATCTGCGCGTCCGAATAGATACCGGGGACACCGGGGCTTCCGAACCCGGTCGCCGCCACCGGCGAGGCTTCGGCAATAATCAGGCCGCCCGGGGTGGCGCGCTGCGCGTAATATTCCACATTGAGCGGCCGGGGCGCCAGCGAGGGCTTTTCTGCCCGCATCCGCGTCAACGGCGCCATCACGAGGCGATGCGTGAGCTGGTACGGTCCGATGGTGAGTGGTGAAAACAACGACGTCAATTTCATGTTCGCCCCGGTTGATTGTTCTTGAAATGGCGGTGTAGCCGGTTCCCGCTGTCCGCAAAAGGCTGACCGTGGGAGATCGCCTGATATGAAGACCTCCCATGCGGTTTCGTGCATGGTGGGACGGCCGCATCGCCGTCATCCGCGATGCCGTGCATGAAATTCAGGAGGAACGCGTGTCCCATCCCGCCATCGCCCCCAACCATGTCGCCGTCATCACCGGCGGCGCATCCGGCATCGGGCTCGCCGCCGCGACGCGCTTTGCCGGTCTCGGCATGAAGGTCTGCATCGCCGATCTCGGCGGCGACCGGCTCAAGGAGGCCGAAGCGAAGCTGTCGTCCGCGGCGCGCGGCGCGTCGGCTGATGTCATGGCCATGGCGGTCGACGTCAGCCGCATCGAAGAGGTGTCGGAACTGGAAAACGCCGTGCGCAGGCGGTTCGGCTGCGCCGACATCCTGATGAACAATGCCGGCATCCAGCCCGGCAGCAACGCGTTTGGCCCGCTGGAAAACTGGCAGCGCATTCTCGGCGTCAACCTCTGGGGCATCATCCATGGCGCGCAGGTATTCGCGCCCCGGATGATCGAGCGCGGACGGGCCGGCCTGATCATCAACACCGGCTCGAAGCAGGGCATCACCACGCCTCCGGGCGATCCCGCCTACAACGTCTCCAAGGCCGGCGTGAAAGCTTTCACCGAGGCGCTGCAGCATGAGCTGCGCAACACGGCGGGCAGCAAGATCAGCGCGCATCTCTTCATTCCCGGCCACGTCTTCACCGCCCTCACCGCGCGCGGCCGCACCGAAAAACCCGCCGGCGCCTGGACGGCGGAGCAAACCGTCGACTTCATGATCGAGCGCGTGACATCAGGCGATTTCTACATTCTCTGTCCCGATAACGACGTGCCGCGCAGCCTCGATGAACGTCGCATGCTGTGGGCCGCCGGCGATATCGTCGAAAACCGCCCGGCGCTGTCGCGCTGGCACCCCGATTACGCCGCGGCGTTTGCGAAGTTTGTGAAGGGGGAGTGAGTTCGTCATAGCGGCAAACAAGACTCGTCATCCCCGCGCATGCGGGGATCCAGTACGCTGCGGCCTATCGGCTCCATCGTTGGCGCCACTGGGATGCTGGATCACCCGCCTTCGCGGGTGATGACAGTTAGTTGTGTGACTATGACAAGGCATCAAGGCCGTCATTGCGAGCGAAGCGTCAAAGAACAGCTTCGCGATCTCGCGGCGCGGACTTCACGCGCGTCAATTCGCTTTCCCATTTCAGGCCGCTGAAGCGCCACAGCTAAAATTCATGGGCAGCGTTCCACACGTCAGGCCGAAGCGCACCGCACCTGCGCCGTGATGCACCGCGGTATCCCAAGGTTGTCGTTTGACAAACATGCAAGCTGGCGCATTGATAGCGGTACTCCCCGACGGCGGGCGATCGCTCGTTAGAATCGGGAACATGACAGGGAGGCATCCATGAAGCTTTGTTTAAAGACAACGGCGGCATTGTTGACGCTGGCCGCCTGGCCTGCTGTGGCGCAGCCGGCACCGCCCGCACCGAACACACTCGAAACACTGGGCGCGATGCGCCAGACCGGCAGCACCGCCGATTGGCCCGTCATTCCGCAGACCGGCCAGAAGGCGGATCAGGTCAAACAGAATCTCACCAAGATCAAGCTGCCGCCGGGTTTCCACATTTCGCTGTACGCGCTGGTGCCGGATGCCCGCCACATCGCGGTCGGCCCGCAGGGCGTCGCAACCTTCGTCGGCACGCGCAAATCGAAAGTCTGGGTGGTGACCGACCGCTCCCGCGGTGGTGTGGGCGACGAAGTCAAGGAATTCGCGCCGACGCTGCCGAAGAAGATACCCAACGGCGTATGCTTCTCGAAAGACGGCTTCCTCTACATCGCCGAGCAGAACCGGGTGCTGGAATATGCGGCGGCCGAGTTCTTCTATGAAAGCAATGACGTCGTCGCCGGCAATGTGATCGCGGAAGGCGACCTGATTCCAAAGGCGGAGGAAAGCTACAACCACACCGCGCGGGTGTGCCGGGTCGGTCCGGACAACAAGCTCTATATCCAGCTTGGCCAGCCCTTCAACGTGCCGGCCAAGGACAAGCTCGAGCCCTACCGCAAGCTCGGCATCGGCGGCATCATCCGCGTCGACCGTGACGGCAAGAACCGCGAAGTCTTCGCGCTGGGCTTACGCAATCCCGTCGGCATGGACTTCAATCCAAAGGACAAGTCGCTCTGGACCAACGACAACCAGGTCGACGGCATGGGCGACGATATTCCCGCGGGCGAGCTGAACCGCATCACCGCGGCGGGCCAGGATTTCGGCTTTCCCTGGTACGGCGGCGGTCGCACCCGCACCAATGAATACAAATCCGATACGCCGCCGGCCAACGTGATTTTCCCGGAAGTGGAACAGGTCGCGCACGCGGCGGATATCGGCCTCATTTTCTACACCGGCACCATGTTTCCAAAGAAGTATCAGGGCGCGATTTTCTCGACCCAGCACGGTTCGTGGAACCGAACCGTACCGGTCGGCGCCCGGTTGATGGTGACTTACCTCAAGGAGGATGGCCACGTCGCAGGCAAGTCCGAGCCGTTCGCCGAAGGATGGAACGAGAATGGCTATTACCTCGGCCGTCCGGTCGACGTGGCGCAGTTGCACGATGGTTCGCTGATCGTCTCGGACGATCTGGTCGGCGCGCTGTATCGCATCTGGTACGATGGCAAGTAACGCCTGATCCGGTCGAGGGGGCCCCCCGGGGGGGCCGAGGCAGGCCCCCGGCCCCGGGGCAAGTGGGGGGGGAAGTGTTTTTTGGGGCTTACACGGCCCCGCGGGGGGGGGGGGGGCGGGTGG
>JBBQUA010000023.1:0-36009 GCA_038212905.1 Hyphomicrobiales bacterium | reverse complement strand
TTGTTGATCACATAGACCCGGCCCTTGCGGCGGACCAGACGGTTGTTGCGGTGGCGTCCACGCAGCGATTTCAGCGAGTTACGGACCTTCATGGGACAATCCTGATGCTTTGAAAGGCCGTGTTTCGACAGGCCGAAAGTGTCAAAATGAGATTTTTCCCGCCAGCGGTCATACCGCCCGGGACGGCCGGTTTCTAAGCCATGGAGCGGTCGAATGTCAATCCGGTGAGGCAAATCAGGAGGCCGCCGGCCGATCCCGCCCGATGGGAACCGGATTCCCCGATTAGGAAAAATACAGAAATTCGGTCAAAGGTTTGCAGCGGTGCCGTGATTCGCACCCTATATCTGGAATGGGCTGTTCGGCCGAGCTGGGTCTCGCGCAAAGATGGGATCCGCCTCCGCCATGACGTCTGTTGAAATCCCTGCCATCAAGCCTTCGATTCTGGCCCCCGCTGATCCCGCCGCCCCCCTCGCCTCCACAGGCCGGATACCGCTGCCCGCCGGCGTGCGGCCGTTTCAGCTCAACTGGCCCTACATTATCGTGATCGCTGGCTACCATGCCCTGGCGCTGTTGGCCTTCATGCCCGGCTGGTTCTCCTGGAGCGGCCTGATCCTCGCCATGCTGCTCACCCATCTGTGCGGGCTGTTCGGCATCAACCTTTGCTACCACCGGCTGCTGACCCATCGCGGCCTGAAGGTCCCGAAATGGCTGGAGCATTCGATGGTGGTGGTCGCGATGTCCTGCCTGCAGGAAACCCCGGCGCGCTGGGTCGCGATCCACCGCCGCCATCATCAATTCGCCGACGAACAACCGGACCCGCACAGCCCGCTGGCCAGCTTCTTGTGGGCCCACATCGGCTGGATCCTGGTGCACCAGCCGGAACTGTCGCGGCTCGGCATCTACGAACGCTACGCCAAGGACATTTTGCGCGATCGCTTCTATGTCGCGCTGGAGCGCTATGGCTGGCTGGTCTGGATCAACCTCATCCAGATGCCGCTGTTCTTCGCCGCCGGTTTTGTCGTGGCGTGGCTGCTGGGCCAATCGCCCGAAGCCGCCGTGCAGACCGGGATCAGCATCCTCCTGTTCGGCGTCTTCGTCCGCACCGTGCTGGTCTGGCACATCACCTGGGCGGTGAATTCGGTGACCCATGTGTGGGGCTACCGCAGCTACGAGACCGACGAGGACAGCCGCAACAATTTTGTCGTCGGCATGATCTCCAACGGCGAGGGCTGGCACAACAACCACCACGCCGACCCGCGCTCGGCGCGCCATGGCCATCGCTGGTGGGAAATGGACAATACCTGGCTGACCATCCGCTTCCTGGAACGGATCGGCCTCGCCACCGGCGTGGTGGCGCCGAGCGCCCATCTCAAGGCACAGGCCGCCAGGGACAGACTGGTCACGCGCGGATCGGACGGCGTACCGGTCGATTAGAGGCTCGGCCGCGAGGGCCGGCGGAGGCACGGACCAAAATGTTGAAAACAACCCCATGAACAGAAAGCAAGAGGTTGATCGGATTGGTACTTTACCCTGACATTTGACACGTCGGGCAGATCACCGGCATTATTTTAACATTGCGGATTTCTAAAACCGATCATGGCCGTCCAGATGTTCGTAACGTCGTTGGCTTAAGTTACATTTACAAATTCGTGTCGCAGATATTCCCAATCATCAAAATTTACGCCAGTGAACGTGAGGCAATGCGGCGCTCGTCTCTCCAAGACGTTTGCGCTTCCTTGCATACGATCCATGAGTAGTGACCGAATAATCGGCTTTTGGTTTTCCCACCAGTCCTTCCGCATACAAGTGTTCTCGAAGAACTCAAAGGCAGTCTGGATAGCCAGGGCGCTGTATAGCGACGGTTCTTGGGCGAGGTACGTGTCAGCAAATTTTTTACCGACCTTGGGCTGCTTCTTCGGCCACAGCATCACAACGACGGCATGGTCTGAAGCGGCGAGGATATTAAAGCAAACTACTTGGGCAATGCTCTCCAGATCATAGATAAGTTGCAGCGGCTTTCCTTCGTAGTCGAATTGCGCAAGGAATCCTCCGACAGTCATGATCGAGGGGAGCTTCTTAAAATGAACGACCAAGGCGCTTACTTCGTCGAACCTTTGAGAAAAAAGATTCGTGGCGCAATCATCGAAAGCTGTGCCGGCGTCACGTATACCGGTCAGATGTCCAACCGCATTAGTCATCAAGAAGTCAAGAATCTCCCGGTTTTTAGTCCTCTTCTTTTTCTGTTCTTCGATTTGATGCAGAAGCGTGTGATATGCGGTTATTTTTCTGTATAGCTCGGAGGCAAGGGTACGATATTGCAGCAATGTGAGCTGATGAGAGTCGAATACGAGATCATCATCTTCAATGTGAGCGAAGATATTGTTGTCGTGCGTGGCACAAAAGCAATTCAGAACTGAAAATGTTCGAATACCGTACTGTTTAGCCGCAAGCTTACCATCAGTACGCGCGAGGTCAGCCAAGGTGCCCGCAACAGCGTATACGTGGCCGTCTGGAGCAATCTTGTTCAATTGGCTGCGGGGAACTGTATGCGCGGCGACTATCTTGCCCCCGCAGGCGTCAGTGGAATGGCTCTTAGCCAAACATACCTTGGTCTCGAAAATATCTTTCATAACCGCGGCAGTAGTCCAGTAGTTGTTGGGAATTTGTCGTGCTGCCATAGCAGAGAATGCTCCAAGGTAAGTTGCTTAGCTCAATTCAGCCCAATACCCAGTCCTCCCCGTCAATCAACTGCATCAGGTTGATGCAATCGACCTTCATGGCGTTGCAGACGCCCGGAATCTTGCTGAGGCTGCCGACACCGGTTTCCTCCGTAATGACAGTGTAGGAATTGACCTTGGCCAAGGCGATTACAAAGGGGTCGGCCTGGAACTTCTCTTTGCCAGCCGTCACCAGGCCAGTGTAAGTGTTGACGATAAAGTCGACTTGGCCTTGCACTGTTTCATCGGGCGTCTTGAACATGGCCAAACGCGGCTGCAACCAATCGTGCAACTCTTCCGACCGCTGCTTGCTGCACTCGCGCAGCACCAGCGACGACGACACAAGCCTCCCTTCCTGGACCAACTGATCCAGCTGCTCCCACAGCTTTGGAAAGCGGTTGAGCTTGTACCTTTCGTACCAGGCAGCAATCAGCGCACTCGTGTCGATGCAGTAGATTGTTGCCACGGGCCTTACCCCGCCACACCGAAGGCCGCTTTTTCCATGACTGGAACGGTCGTGACCTTCATATTCAAAAGACCTGCAACATCGCGCAGCGTGAAATAGCGATCGTGATAACCCTGAAAGACAAGTTGCGTGAACGTGCGGCCAAGTTGACCCAATACGGCCAGATGATACTCCGGTCCGCCCGTGGACTTCTCTTTCTTCTCTTCCAGGTCATCATAGAATTTCTGAAAGACCGCGCGCTTGATGTCGTAAAACGTCTGTGTTGTTCGGCCGAGCGTCAGCAGCCGGCGCAAGACCGCCTCTGGACTGACACCAAACCGACGTGCGAGCGCATCCAGTTCATCATCGTCCCAGGTTTTAATGCTGCCCTTGTTCGTGACCAAGTGCTCGCGCAGGAGCCACTCGCTCGGCATTAGTGCGGCAGCCGCCACGGCGTTGCAAAATTTTTCAACGGTCGGGTTGGGCGCGTCGTTTCGATCGCCGCCGACGTTGCTGACCCCACTCTGGCGCAGCGCCAGGTGGCAGAACTCATGCAGCAGTGTGAACACACGACCGTTACCGCGATCCTTGCCGTTGACCAGGATCACCGGCAGCGTGGTTTCGGCCAATGCTGTCCCGCGCATCTCTTTGATCTTGAGACGCGGAACTAAAAAAACGAGAATGTCCTTGGCCTCTATCGCGGCCCGCCAGCCCTCGAAAGACTTTTTGGCAAAACGCTGCTGTTTGGATTCACTGACTTCCAGAAACTCACGGATACGGGTGCCCAAAGTCTCGACATTGGTGGCGAGGGTGGCGCGTAGCGTGAACTCACGCGCGGGCTCGTTCAGTTCGTTCTTGACCGCCAAGGCGACCTCGCGGCGCTCCCGTGCCTGACGAATCACATAGGTCAGTTGCGGAGAGAAGCCGCCCTCGATGCCGGGCAGGCGCCGGAAATCCTGTATCGGCTGCCAGCCCATTGGCGGCTTCTTGAGATAGAACAGGCTGACCGGGCGCTTATACAGGTCCGCCATATCCAGCAGCTTGGCGAAGGTCGGCGTCTCCTGGTCGGCCTCCAGTGCCTGCAGGCGGGCCTCATCAATGTGGAGTTTGCGCGCGGCATCAACCAAGCTGTACCCGGCTTGCTCCCGTGCCCATGTCAGCATGGCCGGATTGATGAGGGCTTTTACGCTTTTCGCCATTTCTGAAGTTCCAGCGGGATTGTACCCCATTCGTCAACATGTGGGTATCAAATATGGCCAGCTTGCCTAAAAGAACCGTTCAGATCGTGGGCATTCAGCACTGCTGCAAGCGTTGGCGGCAGAGACGCGACTAGATGTTATTACTGCGTCGCCAACTCTGAACGCCTTCATCTATATCCCACAGATCGCCGATGCGATTGTTGAGAGCATGGGCGACCGCGTGGAGTTCGCCTGCCAGCTTTTTTAAATCCTCGACCGCAGGCACGCTCAGGTCCCACTCAATCGAACGGGTGGCCTTTATTTTTTCGTAACGCGACCGCGCCACATGCGAAAATGCGCCCGTTTCTGCGTCTCCATTTCGCCCCAAACACCATGGACGCTCTCATTCCGCTCATCCTTGAGCTTGCGACCCGTTTCAATCAGATCAATGACGGACTGTTGATTTGGCGAAGAAACACGCCGCTTCACCAAATCCGTGAGCATCGTCAGAGTCTGCTCAAGGCCGCGCGTCAGGTTCTTGAAGCGCGTTTCATTGACCGGATCATCGGACAGAAGCGCAACCCAGCGAAGGGTAACTTCTTCCAGCAAGGCAGCAGCGATCGTAACCTTACCAACCGGCGCAAAATAATCTTCTAGCCGCGCTTTCATCGATCTCATCCTTATTATATGATAAATATCAATATGTTATAAGATCATGTATTGCGCGGGCGTTCTTACTGCAAGTCCAAAATGTGACGCGATCGGTCACCGTCAGCGTCGCCAGGTATCAAGCCTTCACTCCCGTCAAGTTATCCGAACCTCTCCGCCCTGTAGGCCGTGGCGAATCTGCCGGCCTTCAAGCGTGCGCTCGATATTCAATTGGCGGTTTTCACCGCCGTATCGACCGGCTGATGAGGACCACTCTGGGTCACTTGACCACCTGCCCGAGATTCGACGCGAACTCAGCTTACGCCGTCACACCGCCGCGTCGCTCGGAAACTCCACCATCGCCTCGCCGGTCGCGACCTTTTCGCCGGCCTGGTTCTTCACCATGACGTCGATCAGCACCCAGCGCGAATTGGCGGTGACCTGCTTCGATTTCACGATGCCGGTCGGCTGGATGGTGTCGCCGGGCTTCACTGGTTTGACCCAGCGGGTCTCCAGGCGGCGGTGGATGGCGCCGGCGGGGTAGGCCCAGTCGGTGATCATGCGCGAGATCAGCCCGAAATTGTTCATGCCATGCATGATGATGCCG
Source organism: Hyphomicrobiales bacterium (assembly GCA_038212905.1). Classification (GTDB taxonomy): domain Bacteria; phylum Pseudomonadota; class Alphaproteobacteria; order Rhizobiales; family Xanthobacteraceae; genus Bradyrhizobium. The sequence goes on along the minus strand of JBBQUA010000023.1, from coordinate 30,414 downwards.
CCGAAATTGGTCTTGCCGAAACTGCCCTTCATGTATTCGTCGTCGAGATGCAGCGGGTTGTAGTCGAGCGAGCCGTCGCAGAACAGGCGGATCGATTCGCGGCTGACCTCGAATTTCGGTCCGTCGATGCTGTCGCCTTCGCCGAGGCTTTCAAAATTGGTGGTCATGATTTTCCTCGCTTCATTGCGGCCGGATGGTCCAGCCGCGGCCGGAGCAGATCACGTCGCCATGCTGGTTGAAGAAGACGTTGTCGTGCACCACGAACAGCCGCTCGCGCTTGATGAACTTGTCGAGCGCGCGGGCCTGCAGCGTGATGACGTCGCCGGGACGCGCCGGAATGTTGTAGCTCCAGGACTGCCCGGCATTGACCGTGCCGGGTGAGCGCATCCAGTCGTCGATCGGCGTGCAGGAAAACATCAAGAGGATGTGGATCGAGGGCGGCGCGATCAGCCCGCCGTAACGCGTGGTCCGGGCGTAGGCTTCGTCGAAATAGATCGGGTGGTCCTCGCCGACCGACTTGCAGTAGAGCTCGATCGCCTCTTTGGTCAGCGTGTAGGGAATGGTCTGGCGCGGCACACCGGGGACGATGTCGTCCCACATCTTGCGCAGATTGGCGTGTTTCCAGAAATCGGTTTCGAAGGCTTCCGCCTGCGCCATCGCATCCTCCCTTGTCCGCCTGTATTATCAGGCCGTCTTGTTATGCCGCCTTGCGGAATTTGTTATATAGTATAATCAATTCGCGACCGTGTAAATCAAGCGGCCCTGCCGGGGAAACGTAAGATGCCCAAACTGAAGCTGCCCAATATCGACGACGTCGTCGCGATCGACATCCACACCCATGCCGAGGAGCCCTGCGGCATGCATGGCGACGACGGCTATGACGATTTTCAGGAGAAGATGGCCGACTACTTCAAGTCGCCGAACAAGCACCCGCCGACCGTGCAGGAAACCGCGGCCTATTACCGCGCCAAGAAGATCGCCGCCGTGATCTTCCCGGTCGATGCCGAGCGCGAGACCGGTTTCCGCCGCTACAACAATTACGAGATGCTGGAGATCGCGTCGGAAAATTCAGACGTGCTGATCCCGTTCGCCAGCATCGACCCGCACAAGGGCAAGCTCGGCGTTCGCGAGGCGCGGAAACTGATCGAGGAATACGGCGTCCGCGGCTTCAAATTCCATCCGACCATGCAGGGCTTTTACCCGAACGACCGCATGGCCTATCCGCTGTATGAAGCCATCAATGACGGCGGCGCGATCGCGCTGTTTCACACCGGCCAGACCGGCGTCGGAAGCGGCATGCCCGGCGGCATGGGGATGCGGCTGAAATATTCCAACCCGATGTATATGGACGACGTCGCGGCGGACTTTCCCGACCTGCGGATCATCCTGGCGCACCCGTCATTCCCCTGGCAGGAAGAGGCGCTGTCGGTGGCGACCCACAAGCCGAACGTCTATATCGACCTCTCCGGCTGGTCGCCGAAATATTTCCCGCCGATCCTGGTGCGCTACATCAACTCGATTCTGCAGGACAAGATGCTGTTCGGCTCGGACTGGCCGGTGATCACGCCCGACAGATGGATGGCGGATTTCGCCAAGCTCGACATCCGCGACGAGATCAGGCCGAAGGTGCTGAAGGCCAATGCGCGGAAGCTGCTGGGGATCTAGACTTTGACCCAGCAAGAGAGCGTTCCCTCGGTCCTGGAAAGCGTAGCCACCGGCGAGATTGCCGACATCTATGCGGACATCCGCACGACGCTCGACACCAGTGTCGTCAACCTGATCTGGCGCCATCTCGCCACCATGCCCGGCGCGCTTTCGTGGGCGTGGTCGGCGGTGCGGCCGCTCTATCTGGGGCCGGCAGCGGCGCATGCCGAATCGATACGCCGCTCGCTGGAACTGCCTGATGTTCCCGCGCTTTCCAAAGACGCGCTGTCCGCGGCCGGAATCGATCAGGCTGCTCTGATGAATATTCGCACGATATTGAACAGTTACCACCACACCAACGCGCTGGCGCTTGCCGTTCTCTCCGCACTGCTCGAACACTACGATCCGGGCGGCGCCGTACCAGCTCAACCGTCGGCTATCGTGCCCGCCTCCGCTCCGACCGAACTGCCCCCGTTGCCGCCGATGCAAATCCTGTCACCCCAGGTGCAGCGGCTGATCCGGGAATTGAATGAATTCGGCGAGGACACCGATTCATTTCTCATTGCCAGCATGTACCGGCATCTGGCGTATTGGCCTCCCTATCTGGCCATCGTCAGGACCCTGCTTGCTCCATTGCAGGCGGACGGCAGTTTGAACGCCTTGACACGCTCGGCACGCGCCATCGGTCGCGCGCACGGAAAAATGCTGGTCCGCCAGCTGGCGCCGGGCCAGCCGCCGGATTGCCTGCCGGCGGCACTTGCCTCGTGCCGGCTGTTCGTCGAACATCCGATCGCCAGGATGGCGGGAATCTGCGCCATCATTCGACGTGCCACGCCCGAATAACGCGCGTGCATGACATGAGGAGCACGCCATGACCATCAAAGCCGTTGTATTCGACGCCTATGGCACATTGTTTGACATCCAGTCGGTGGCCGCCGTTACCGAAGAGGCGTTTCCCGGCTACGGCGAGATCATCACCCAGGTCTGGCGCATCAAGCAGCTCGAATACACCTGGATGCGGTCGCTGATGCGACGCTATCAGGACTTCTCCGTCATCACCCGGGATTCGCCGGCCTACACGATCAGGATCCTCGGGCTGCAGCACGACAAGGCGACGTTCGAGCGCATCATGGAGAAATATCTGCATCTCGATCTCTACCCGGATGCGATGGCGGCGCTCGCGGCGATGAAGCATCGCAAGCTCGCTATTCTGTCCAACGGCAGCACCGGCATGCTCAACGCGCTGGTTGCCAACAGCGGGCTCGACCGCGTGCTGGACGCCACCATCAGCATCGACTCGCAAAAAATCTTCAAGCCGGCGCCGGAAGCCTACGGGCTGATCGAAGCGAGGCTCGGCGTGCCGCCCGCCGAGGTGCTGTTCATCTCCTCGAACCCGTGGGACGCCTGCGGCGCCAAGGCCTTCGGCCTCAACGTCGCCTGGATCGAGCGGGTGACGCCCGAAGCGATGGCGCTGGCCTGCGCCAGCAATGACCTCATAGCCCCGCTCACGATGTTCAAGGCGATCCGGACCCAGATGGACGAACTCGGGCTCGAGCCGGATTATCGCATCCACGCGCTGGCGGAGTTACCTAAGCTGGTCGCCGCCCATGAGTCGCAAAAATGAGTCTTGAATCCGTCCGCGCGTTCTTCGCCGAAAAAGCCCCCGATATCGCCGTGATCGAATCACCCTTGACTTCGGCGACGGTCGCGCTCGCCGCCGAAGCCTTTGGCGTCGAGCCGGGCAAGATCGCGAAAACGCTTTCGCTGCGGATCGGCGAACGCGTCGTGCTGATCGTCGCCGCCGGCACCTCGCGGATGGACAACAAGAAGGTCAAGGCGCATTTCGGCGGCAAGCCGAAGATGCTTGGTATCGACGAAGTCGCCGACATTACCGGCCACGAAGTCGGCGGGGTCTGTCCGTTCGGATTGAAGACGCCATTGCCGGTGTTCTGCGACGTGTCGCTAAGAGCGTTCGACGTGGTGGTGCCGGCGGCGGGGTCGACCCACAGCGCGGTCCGCATCGCACCGGCGCGGATGGCGGAACTGACCGGCGCCGAATGGATCGACGTCTGCCAAGCGCCGGGGTAACTCAGATCGTCATTGCGAGGAGCGTCGCGACGAAGCAATCCATTTTCTTTTCGCTGCGCCATGGATTGCTTCGCTTCGCTCGCAATGACGGGCTACCCCCTACCCCACCTTGCCGATCTTCTTCACCGCCGCGATCAGGCGCGCTGAATCGTCGGCGACGAATTTTGCGAATTCCGGCGCGTCCATGTAGGCGACCGGGCTGCCCGCGGCCTCGAAGGTTTTCGTCACCTCGGGTGCCTTCACCGCCTGCGCCATCGCCTCGCGCAATTGCTTCAGGACCGGCGCCGGCAGCGCACTGGGCGCAAACAGCCCGGCCCAGATGTAGAACTCGACATCCTTGTAACCGAGTTCCCGGAACGTCGGCAGATCAGGGAAACTGGCGATCCGCGTCGCGCCCCAGTTCGCCAGCACGCGCATCTTGCCGTCGTCGACATGCTGTTTCAGCGTGCCCGGCGCCGATGCCATCGCCTGCACCGTGCCGCTGAGCAGCCCGGTCAGCGCCGGGCCGGCGCCGCGGAACGGCACATGCAGCAGCTTGATGCCGGCGGAGGCGGCGAACATTTCCATCGCCACATGCAGCGTGCCATAGGGACCCGACGAGCCGTAGGGAATCAGGCCGGGCCGTTTCTTGGCGTCGTCGACGAAATCCTGCAGCGTCTTCCATGGCGCCGACGCCGGCACCGCCAGCAGCGTGGGATCGGCGAGCACGCGCGCGACCGGCGCGAATTGCGAGACTTCATAGGCCACGGGACGGTCGAACAGCCGGTCGGCCTCCGGCAGTACCGCCAGCGACGACAGCGTCATCAGCAAGGTGTAGCCGTCGGGCTCGGCGCGCGCCGCCGCCGCGTTGCCGACCGAGCCGCCGCCGCCGCCGGCGCGGTTGTCGACGATCACGGGCTTGCCGAGAATTTTCTCCAGCGCGATGGCCACCGGCCGTGCCGCGAGATCGGCCTGGCCGCCGGCCGGAAACGGCACGATCATGGTGATATTGCGCGATGGATACGGACTTTGTGCGAAGGCAACATTCGAGAGCCCGGCTTGCGCCAGCGGCAGGATGGCGGCAGCCTTCAGCAATTCACGACGATTCATTGGTGGTTTCTCCCCGGAGATTTTGTTTTGGTTTGGTTTTGTTGGGTGCAGCGTAACCCGAAACCGCCGACGTTGCGATAGTCGCGCTTATGCTCCCCCGGGGGCGGAGGGTGAAGAGGATTTTCGCGTCTTTCCGATCGCCAAACGCTTGGCCAGAAAATCCGCCAGCACCTCGACGCGGGCGGGGCGCGGGCCGCCGGACGGCATCACCAGATGCACCGCGCCTTCGGGCTGCTTCCAGTCTTTCAGGATCACCTCGAGTTCGCCTGAGGCAATGGCGTCGCCGACGATGAAGTCCGGCAGGTCGGCGATACCGAGCCCCGCGAGCAGCGCCGGCATCACGGCTTCGCCGTTGTTGACGCGCAATTGGCCTGCCGGCCGCACGCTGGCCTGTTCGCCCGATGCATGGGTGTAGTGCCAGGCGCCGGGCGTCGAGAGATAGGCATAGCCAAAGCATCTGTGTTCGGCGAGATGCATCGGATGGGTCGGCCGTCCGTGGCGCGCGAGATAGGCCGGCGTCGCCACGGTGTAGCGCGGCATCGCGCAGAGCCGGCGCGCGATCAGCGAGGAATCCGGCAGCCGCGCGATGCGCAGGCCGGCGTCAAAACCCTCGCCGATCAGATCGACGGTGGCGTCGCTGAGATGCAGGTCGATCGAGACCTCGGGATATTGCTCGAGGAATTCCGGCAACAGCGGCGCCACGGTTCGCACCCCGAAGGTCATTGGTACCGCGAGCCGCACCAGCCCGCGCGGCGTGGCCGATTGCGCCAGTGCCTCGTTCTCTGCCGCCTCGCCATCCGACAGCAGCCGCGCGGCGCGCTCGGCCAGTTTCTGGCCCGCATCGGTCAAGGCGAGCCGCCGCGAGGTGCGGTTGAACAGCCGGGCGCCCAGCCGTCCCTCCAGCCGGGTCACCGCCTTGGACACCGTCGCCTTGGACAGCGCCAGCTCGGTCGCGGCCGCCGCAAACGACCGTAATTCCACGACTTTTGCGAAAATCGCGAAGCCTTCGAAGTCCGGCAGTTTTGCCATCGGCATATTCCATCAGATCAATTTATGAAACAATATGTTTCAATAGTTTCTATTTCTATCACATTCGCGGAGGCATATCCACCGTCAACGGAAATCGAAACCTGAAGGGAATATCCCGTGATCGAACACAGGCCTTTTCAACAACTCGGCGGCGCCGACCACGGCTGGCTGAAGGCAAAACATCACTTCTCGTTCGGCAGCCATTACGACCCCAACAATATGGGCCATGGCAGCTTGCGGGTGTGGAACGACGACGAGATCGCGCCGAACAGCGGCTTTCCCGCGCATCCCCATGCCAATATGGAGATCATCACCTATGTCCGCGAAGGCGCGATCACCCATCAGGACAGCCTCGGCAACGAGGGCCGCACCGAAGCCGGCGACGTTCAGGTGATGAGCGCGGGAAGCGGCGTGCGTCACTCCGAATATAATCTGGAGCCGACGCTGACGCGCATCTTCCAGATCTGGATCGAGCCGACCACGAAGGGCGGGGCGCCGACCTGGGGCGCCAAGCCGTTTCCGAAGTCGGACCGCTCAGGCAAATTCGTCACCATCGCCAGCGGCTTTGCGGCCGATAACGATGCGCTGCCGATCCGCGCCGATGCGCGGGTGCTCGCCACCACGCTGAAGGCTGGCGAGAGCGCGGAGTATACGCCCGACAAGGCCCGCAATCTCTATCTGGTGCCGGCGGTGGGCAGCGTCGAAGTCAACGGCGTGTTCGTCAACGCCCGCGACGGCGTCGCGATCTCCGACGAAACGCGGCTGACCATCACCGCGCTGGAAGATTCGGAGCTGGTGCTGGTCGACGCGGCCTGAAGGCCCTCACTGCTCGTCATGCCCGGCTTTGTGCCGGGCATCCACGACTTCCTTGACAAACAACAAGACGTGGATGGCCGGGACACCTGGCGCGAAGACGCGCTTCGCGCTGTTGCCCGGCCATGACGACTGAATTTGTTTCCTCGCATCAAACAGAAAACCACGGAGTCCATCATGACAAAGGTTCTCGTTCTCTATCATTCCACCTACGGCCACATCGAGGCGATGGCGAACGCCGTCGCCGAGGGCGCGCGGGAAGCCGGCGCCACGGTCGATATCAAGCGGGTGCCGGAGCTGGTGCCCGAAGCCGTCGCCAAGGCTTCGCATTACAAGCTCGATCAGGCGGCCCCCGTGGCGAAGATCGAGGATCTGGTCGACTACGACGCCATCATCGTCGGCACCGGCACCCGCTTCGGCCGGATGGCCTCGCAGATGGCGAACTTCCTCGATCAGGCCGGCGGCCTGTGGTTCAAGGGCGCGTTGCACGGCAAGGTCGGCGGCGCCTTCACCTCGACCGCGACCCAGCACGGCGGCCAGGAGACCACGCTGTTCTCGGTGATCACCAACCTGCTGCATTTCGGCATGACGATCGTCGGCCTCAATTACGGCTTTGCCGGCCAGATGAAGCTCGATGAGGTCACCGGCGGTTCGCCCTATGGCGCCACCACCATCACCGGCGGTGACGGCAGTCGCCAGCCCAGCGAGAACGAGCTGGCAGGCGCGCGTTATCAAGGACGCATAATCTCGGAAACCGCGAAAAAGCTGCATGGTTGATGCGAGCGGGGCGGTATTCTCTCGGGAATGCCGCCTCTCATCGACAACCCTGCAACCACCGACAGCGAGTCCAGCCATGAAAAACGCACATCAAGCCGCCTGGCCTGAACTGCCCACCGCAGCCTGGCGCGACACCTATGCGACCCTGCATCTGTGGACCCAGGTGATCGGCAAGATCCGGCTGGTGCGCTCGCCCTGGCTGAATCATTCATGGCACATCGCGCTTTATGTCAGCGCGCGCGGATTGACGACCTCCCCTGTCCCCGATGGCAACAGCACGTTCCAGATCGATTTCGACTTCATCGACCATACCTTGCGCATCGCCACCAGCGACGGCACACAACGAAAATTTGCTCTGGCCGGGCATTCAGTCGCAAGTTTCTACGCCGCCGTGATGGCAGGGCTGGCCGAGCTTGGCATTACCGTTGCCATCGACGAGATGCCCAACGAACTGCCCGACCCGGTACGATTCTCGCAGGACAGCCAGCATGCTTCCTACGATCCGGACGCGGTGGGTCGCTTCTTCCAGATTCTGGTCAACGTCGACCGGGTGTTCAAGCAATTCCGCACCGGCTTTCTCGGCAAGGCAAGCCCGGTGCATTTCTTCTGGGGCAGCTTCGATCTGGCGGTAACGCGCTTTTCCGGCCGCCGCGCACCGCGCCATCCCGGCGGCGTGCCGCATCTGTCAGACGACGTCGCCAGCGAGGCCTATTCGCACGAAGTCAGCAGCGCCGGCTTTTGGCCGGGCTCAGGCGCGATCGATTACCCCGCCTTCTATTGCTACGCCTACCCCGAACCGGCAGGTTTTCGTGCGGCCAAGGTTGGCCCCGACGCCGCGTTTTTCAGCGAAGCGCTCGGCGAATTCATCCTGCCCTATAACGCCGTGCGCACCGCCACCAATCCAGATCAGGCCTTGCTTGAGTTCCTGCAGAGCTCCTATGAAGCCGCAGCCAATGCCGCGAAGTGGGACCGCGACGCGCTGGAATGCGCGCCGGGAAAGCCGAGCGTGGTGCGGCAGATCTGACGCTGTTCCAGCGAGGCGGGTTTGCAGAGCCCGCTTCATTATCTCACGGCGTTAACGATGCGTTTACCATACGGAAATTCGCGCCTATATCATCATGCGCACATCTTCCTGCTGAAAAATTGTCCGCGCATTCCTTTACGTTAACAGCAGCAACAGCGTCGCGGCAGACCGCCCGATCTACCGGAATTTGCGCATTCGGGCTAAGATCCAAGCTCGGCGCAGCGCGCGTCAAACAGCTGATTGATCGTTGCATTCCCATCATGAAACTCTGCCCCATCGACGATCGCAATTCCGGTAATGCCCTCGCCGTTCTGGCGCGCGGGTTTCCGGAGAAGAGCGAATCGTTCTGGGCCGAGGGCCTTCGGAAAATCCTGGCCTCACCGAGCCGGCGCGACGCCGAGCCGATCGGATGCCTGATGGAGATCGGTGGCGAGGATGTCGGCATCGTCCTGACCATTCCGGGCGACCGATCAGGTCCCGGCGGCGCGCAAAACCTGTTCAACCTGGCGGCGTGGTACGTCGATGAACCGCATCGCTGGCTGGCGCCGCGCATGCTGCAGAAGGTCGTCGCACAGGAGGCGGTGTTCACCGATCTGACGCCGAGCCTTGCCGCACAGGCGATCAACCCGCGCCTCGGGTTCGAAATTCTCAATGAGGGATTTCAGGTTTTCCCGTTGCCATGGACCGCGCTGCGCGCGCGCAAGCAAGCGCGCGTGATTTCCGTCGAGCAGGCAAAGCTGCCTGACGATATCCGCGCGACACTCGACCAGCACGCCAGGCTCGGCTGCGTCGTCGCCGTGCTCAGGGACGGCAGGGCTTACCACCCGCTGATCTTTTCCAGAATGTCCCGCAGGCACCTTCCCGGCGCGCGGGTGATCCTGACCGACAGCAAGCAACTGATCGTCGACAACCTCGCGGTCGTTTCCCGGTTCCTGCTGCGAAACGGCATGTTTTTTCTGCTGATGGACGCCAATCGCGCCGATGCGAGCGCCGGCGGCAGCATCGCACGGTGGTCAGCGCCGACCTATGTCAAAGGCGCGGCCGATCGCAACAGGATCGACCACACTTACTCGGAATTGATCTTTCTCGGATAGGACATCCTTTAAAGTCCCCTGATCCCATGGAGCCCGACGTGAACAATACTGTGATCCTGGAGAAGACCGACATTCTGCGCACCATCCGCGGCTACCTCACGGACAGGTTTCCGGCGCTGGCGGATGTCGATGCGACGACGCCGCTGCTGCAGAGCGGCGCGATCGATTCCCTCGGGTTCCTCGAACTGATGACCTTTCTGGGCGATGAGTTCGGCATCGTGCTCGAAGACGAGGATTTCGACGCTTCCAACCTGGAAACCGCCGGCAAGCTGGCTGAGTTTGTCGAGCGCAAATTGTGACCACGACACCCTACCTCGTTCATCACCTGCTCGACCCCCGCGAAGGCGATACGGACAGCATCGCGCTTGTTGATGGCGAGCGGACGGTCAGCTACCACGCCTTCTCTCAGCTGGTCGCGCGGTGCGCCGCGGCGCTGCGCGCGAACGGCCTGTCGCGTGGCGATCGCGTTGCCATCGTGCTGCCGAAATGCATCGAGGAGTGCTGGGCCATCCTCGGCACCAGTCAGGCCTCGGGCGTGTTCGTGCCGGTCAACAGCGTTTTGCGCGCCCAGCAGATCCGCCACATCGTGGAGGATTGCGGCGCGCGGATCGTGATCTGTTCGCGCGCGCTGTTCGAGACGGTATCGGCGGCCCTGACGGGGCTCGATCAGTTGACAATTCTGTGCGCCGAAGACATCGCCGAAGACAGCGCGGCGACCGCGGCCGGTTCGGCCCGGGACGATGACGCGATCGGCGAGGATCTCGCCGCCATCCTCTATACGTCCGGCTCCACCGGGAAGCCGAAGGGCGTGATGCTGAGCCACCGCAATCTGCTGGCGGGCTCGCGGATCGTCATCAAATATCTCGAGATCACGGATCGGGACCGGATCCTGTCGATCCTGCCGTTCAGCTTCGACTACGGCCTCAATCAATTGCTGACCGCCATTCAACAACGCGCCCTGACCGTGCTGTTCACTTTTCAGCTCGGCGACGAAATCGTCCGCGCCATTCGCGATCATGCGATCACCGGGCTCGCGGGCGTTCCCACCATCTGGGCCATTCTGACCAGGACGTCGCCCTTGCTGCGCAGGACCCCGCTTCCGACCCTGCGCTACATCACCAATTCCGGCGGCGCGGTGCCCTCCGAGACGGTACGGCGGCTGCGCGAGATGCTGCGCGACACCCGCATCTTCCTGATGTACGGCCTGACCGAAGCGTTCCGCTCCACCTTCCTGCCGCCCGAGGAAATCGACCGGCGGCCGACGTCAATCGGCAAGGCCATTCCCGAATGCGAAGTGTTCGCCGTCAAGCCCGATGGCCAGCGCGCCAGGCCCGGAGAGCCCGGCATCCTCGTTCACCGTGGACCGACGGTTTCACTGGGATACTGGAACCGGCCCGAGGATACCGCCGCGGTGCTGCGCCAAAACCCCTTCAGGCCGGCGACGCAGGGCGGCGAGATCGTGTGTTACTCCGGCGATCTCGTGGTGGAGGACGAAGACGGCTTCTTCAGCTTTGTCGGCCGCGCCGATGCCATGATCAAGTCGTCGGGCTACCGCATCAGCCCGACCGAGGTCGAAGAGGTCCTGATGGCGACCGGCGCGTTCCGGCAGGTCGCGGTGATCGGACTGCCCGATCCGCTGGCCGGACAGAAGGTTCACGCCGTCGCCGTGCCGCTGAACGGCGCTACCCCTGCTGTTCATGACATCCTGAAGACCGTCTCCGGTCAGTTGCCGGCCTTCATGGTGCCGCGCATGATCGAACTGGTCGATGCGCTGCCGACGACACCGAACGGCAAGCTCGACTATCCGCTTCTGGCGCGACAGCGGAGCCAGCATGCCGCCGCCTGAGCCGAAATCATCCGCATTCACCAATGCTATCGCCGCAAGCCATTTCGAGATCGCCGGCGCGGACCTGCTGATCGGCGGCATTCCGGTGCGCGAGTTGGCGGCGCGCTACGGCACGCCCCTGTTCATCTATGACGGCGGCGTCATGCGCCGCAGTTACCGGATGCTGGCGGAAGCGCTGTCCGGCTTTGCCAGGATTCACTACTCGGTCAAGGCCAACCCCACCGCGGCGATCGTCCGCCTGTTTTGCGATGAAGGCGCGGGCGTCGAGATCGCCTCGCTCGGCGAATACCGCGTGGCGCAAGCCGCCGGTGTCAAGCCTGAAGACATTCTGTTCGCCGGACCGGCCAAGGGCGCAAGAGAGCTAGAGATCGTCGTTGCCGGCGGCATCGGCGAAATTCATCTCGAGAGTTTTGAGGAAATCGCGAGACTGACGGCGATCGCCGGGCGCCTCAACGTAACCGTCCCCGTCTCGATCCGCGTCAATCCGGTGGCCTCGGCGCAAGGCGGCGCCATGCGCATGGGCGGGAAACCTGCGCCGTTCGGTTTCGACGAAGAAACCATCGGCGAGGTCGTCGGCCAGGTGCTGTCCGCACCCGAACTCGATCTGCGTGGCGTACATCTGTTCGCCGGCACGCAGATTCTCGATGAGGCGGTGCTGCTCGCGCAATGGCGGCACGGCATCGACGTGGCCGGACGGGTGGCCGCGACAGCCGGACGACCGCTTGACACCATCGATCTCGGCGGCGGGCTGGGCATTCCCTATTTCGCGGGCGACGGTCAGCTCGATCTGGCCAAACTGTCCACGGGACTGCCCGCGCTTCGCCGGCAGCTTAAATCCGATCCCCTGCTGGCCGATGCCCGCCTGGTGGTGGAGCCCGGCCGCTTTCTCGCCGGACCGGCTGGAATCTATGTCGCCGGGATCAATGCCGCGAAAATCTCGCGCGGCACCCGCTTCCTGATCACCGACGGCGGTATGCATCACCATCTCGCGGCCTCCGGAAATCTCGGACAGATCATCAAGCGGGATTATCCGATTCTGGCGCCTGCGCGCATGAATGCCGCGCTGGGATCGCCGGCGACGATCGTCGGCCCGCTCTGCACGCCGCTCGATACGCTGGCCCGAAAAGTCGAGATGCCGGACTTGGGTGCTGGCGACCTGATCGCCGTGCTGCAGTCGGGCGCTTATGGCCGCTCAGCAAGCCCGATCGGCTTTCTAAGCCATCCATTGCCGACCGAGATCCTGATCGAGGATGGCAGGATCGAAGTCATTCACCTGCAGGAAGCGCTGTGAGCGACGGCGTAATCAGGAACGCCGGATCCATCGCATCAATTTGTCTCTGATGATCACAGGCCAGCCGCGCCAACTCAGTGCCGCCGTGAGATCAACCAGGGCGACGTCGCTGACCCCAAACCGCCGCTTGTAGTCATAGCTGCCGACGCTGAAATCGAACGTCCTGACGCCGTCGGCGTGAAGCATCGCCATGGTCCGCTCGATCACCAGCCGTCCGGGCGAACAGTTCGACCACGCCTTGCCGGCATTGCCGATCCGCACCATCACATAATGCGATCCGGTTCTGATCCCCAGCAGACTGGCGACGATCTCTTCGCCTGAGGTCAACGCGGTCAGGACGACATAGCCGTCAGCCAGTCCGCGGACGATCAATTCGCGATGGAAAGCCACGCTGTTCTCGTCGTCGAGGGAATAGGATTGCCCGAGGTCGTGCATTCGCGCGCTCTGCTGGGCCTCCAGGGCGGCGAATGTCCGCCATGCTTCGTCGATATCGTGAACCTGCCTGAACCCGGCGCCGTCATGTTTGGTGAAGACGCGCCAGCTTCGCTCGAGTTCTTTCCGCACGGTTTTCTCGAGCGAGTAGCGATACGCGTCGTAGTCGTCGCCGACCTGCACGAGGTGTCCGGTCAATGCGCTCGGCTGCACGCCGGCAAGCGTGGCCAGCGGATTGACCCAGCCCGCCATCGCCGCCGGCATCTTGCGGAAGCGAATGAGATCGCAGCCTCCGGGCAGGCGGGCCAGTTCGCGGCACAGATGGCGCCACCACGCGGCCGTCTCCGCCGGGCTCCCGGTCGCCGCAGGGCCGAGGATCGGAGCATTATAGTCCGCCGAGCCTGCGAATTCGGCAATTCGCAGGCCCCGTTGCGTTTGAATGGACAGCGGCAGGACCGCAACCAGGTGCCGGGTGCGCGCATCGCTGATGACAACGATCAGCGGTCTCGCAGCTTCGTTCGAAGCAAAACAGCGATACCACGCTCCCAGCCAATGCCGGTTCTGAAACGGCGTTGCCCGGCCCTGCGCCATGGCGTCTTGCAGCTTCGCCGCGGCCTCGTCCCAGTCGTGGATCAACTCAACCCGAAAATCCGGGCCGGCGGCCCGGACCCGCGGGATCGATCCCTCGACCGTGATTGCAGTCATGTTCAGGCGGCCCGCGGCAGATTCACGATGTCGCCCGGCCTGATATCGTCGAGCTTGAAATCCACCGACTGCCGCGCCTTCCGTTCACGCTTGATCCAGGCGCTGTTGCGCAGCAGCTTCTGAAGGATCCGCTTTGCCAGGAACGAGGGCCCCGCGGTCGCGCGGCTCCTGGCGCGGTAGCCGAACTGGTGGCGGATCAGGCCATTGGTGAAATTCACCATCTGGAGGCGCCGAATCTGCTCATCCGTATAGGAAATCGTCATCGAGATGTTGACGGTGTCGAGATTCTCGACGCGGTGCGGCGCGTTCAGCGGCCAGTGCAGCATCTGCCCGGGCTCCAGATCGTAAACGACCGCATGGCTGTCGTACCATTCCGCGTAGGGCATATCGACCTCGACGCCGAACAGCGCGATGTCTTCGAGGCATTCCGGCGTGACGAACGGCGGCGTCGAAGGATAGACGAAAACCCGCTTGCGCCCGACCAGTTGAATGAGGCCCTGACCGGGAAGATCGGAATGATAATAGACCTGCGCCTTCGGCGACGAAATCAGAATGCCGGCCTTGTGCTCGGGCATCTCGAATCCGGGGACCAGGGCGGCGACCTCCTCGAACAGCTTCGTCACCACGCCGCGATAGCCGTGATCGACATCCGTCACATTGCGCAGATTGAGCCAGAGCGTCCCGGCCGCGATGGCGTCGATCACCTGTCTTCCCGAGAGGTTGCCGATATCGCCCTCGCGCCAGACCCGCCGGCTTTCGCGCGAACCGGTCTGGACCAGATTGTAGTGCTCGCGCGGATACCGTTCGATCAGTCGCGCCAACGCGTCCATCGAGAACAGCGGCGATTTGTGAAGATTATGGGCGATCCGGATCGGCTTGTGCCCCCAGAGCGACGAATGGGTTTCGTCCCAGTGGGTCAGTACGGCGTCCTTGCTCATTCGTTGTCTCCCGCGCCAGTCTTGGTAACCTTTGGCAACCCTCGGCAACCCTGTGCCGACATGAAACAGCTGCCCGACCACTGTCCTGCTTTGGACCGTCCTGACTGGCTGCATCCTGCACTCAGCAAGGATCATGCCCGATGCTGCGAGGCAAAGTGCGCGCAGGTGTTACGGGGATGTTAACGCTGGCCCGCAACCGGCAGGAAGGATCTCACTTCGCCCGCGACCGCTTACGGTACGATAATGTCTGCGCTGTATCGCTGACCTCGATGTTCAAAACAGGCACCGGCGCGGCACGATGACCTCAGAACCAGCCTACCAGGCGCTCTTTCTCGGCGCGGGACCGCACATGCAATGCGGCGTCGGTCATTTCACCCGGCTGCTGCAGGACGCGGTCGAGAAGCTCGATCCCGGCAGTTGCACATCATTAACCCTGACGCGCTCGGAGGGGTCGCCCGCCGCTATCTGGCGCGCGGTCGGCTCGGCGCGGAACGTGGTGTGCAACTTCCCGATCGTGGCCTGGAAGCGCGTGATAGTCCGACCGCTGCTGGCGCTGGCCATCGCGCGGCTGCGGCGGCGGCGCGTGGTCCTGGTTCAACACGAATGGGGCGGTCTGCACTGGCTGCGTCGCATCACCTACATCCCCGCGCTGCTGCTCGCCGATACCATCGTGATGTTCTCGCCGCTGGTGCGCAACGAACTCGCCGCCGATTCCCTGGTCGGCTGGACCCAGCGCAAATGCGTGCTGGCGCCGCTGCCGCCGAATATCGAGGCCCCCGCGGGGATCGCCGATTCCAAGCTGCGGCAACGGCTTGCCGCCGCGCGGGAACAGGGACGGCTGGTGATCGGGCATTTCGGATCGATCTATCCGGGCAAGCAGCCGAATGCGCTGCTCAGGATCGGCGCGCTCCTCAGGGAGCGCGGACTGAACCCGCTGCTGGTCTATATCGGCTCGTTCATCCGCGGCGTCGACACGGTAGAAGAGAGTTTCTACGCCCGCGCCGCCGAACTCGGCGTGATCGACGATGTCGTGGTCAGCGGTTACGTCGAATCCGACCACGAAGTGTTCGGGCTGTTCAGCGAGGTCCACGCCTTCTGCTATCCGCTCGATGAAGGCCTCACCGCGCGGCGCTCCAGCATTCTCACTTGCGTGCAATCCGGCCGGCCGCTGATCGTCACCGGCCCGTCCCTGGAGGATGAATTCGACCATCACCCGCGCTTCCGGGAATTGATCCACCGCGGCGCCATCGTACTGGTGGCGCGAGGATCCGAGGACGAAATCTACGCCGACCGGATCGCCTCGGCGCTTAAATGGCCGACGGTGCAGGCGCGGTTCGATTTCGACGGCTGGTGGCAGGACGTGGCGCAGGCGGTGCGCGCGCAACTGGCGTAGCAACGAAGGCTCACGAGGTGATTTTCGAGGCCTTGTAGGGCTGCGGCTCGATGCCGATCGCCGCTAGCGCGCTGCCGGCCGCCACAGCGATCGGATGCAGCGCGATCAGCGCCTTGCGTTCGGTGAACGCCAACCGCCCGGCGCGAAACAACGACAGCGGCAGCCTCAAAAGCATCTTGGCCAGCAGCCTGGCCCGCGCCGATGGCGTCCGCGCCGCCTTGACCGCGATGTGATAGTTGATCGCGCCGATGCGCAGGCCACGCAGCGCCAGCCAGGAGGGTCGGGTCCGGTTTGGCGGCACGGTCTCGGTGATCAGGGCTTCCGCCGCCCAGTGGAACTTCATTCCGGCCTGACGGCAGCGCGTGAAATAGTCGGTATCGCCACCGCCGAGAAAATTGAACCTGACATCGAAAGCAGGATCGCCGAGCCGCTCAAATACCGCGCGCGTGATCAGGCAATTTCCGCAGCCATAGATGATCGGCACCGCGCCGCTGTGGTCGTAGGCGGGACGAAATGCCGGGTGGCGGCGAAGCCCGCGCTTGCTGTGGTCGTCGAAATCAGGTTGTACCGGCCCACCGACCAGATCGGCGCCGGAGGCCTCGGCGCTGCGCACCATCAACTCGAGCCAGTCCTGTGAAGCAATCTCATCGTCGTCGATCATCAGAAAATGGTCAGCCGCGGGAAACGTCGTCATCGCGGTCTCGAACGCGGCATTGATCGCGTGGCAATTGCCTTGCCTCGGCTCGATCACGCACAGCCCGGGAAATCGGCCGGCGCGGAGAAATTCGGCGGCAACCGGCACGCTGCCGCAGCCGGCGGCATCGTTTTCGACAATGACGACCGCGAAGCGGCGATCAGTACGCTGCGCGGCGAGCGATTCCAGTGTCAGCCGCAGATGTTGCGGGCGGCGAAAACTGGGGATGCAAACCACGATTCCGACCGAAGGGTCGAGCGCGGGCGACACCGCTGCCAGCGCGCGGAGAGCGGAGGGCTTCATCTCAGAGACTCCCATCGGTTGGCTGCTGTCTGAAGATCCCGGCCATGACGCCTGCTTGTCTTTCGCTGGAGCGCTCGTTCACCATGTCCCGGGACGGGAGCCCGCCGAGATATTGCGACACAAGCGTCTCATTCTGACCGGCGGCGCATGTGCGACGATGATGCAACGACCGTCCCCGCCGCCCGCCGGTGGCCTCCACAGTTGCGGACACGCCGGATAGCGGGGCTGTACCGCGATAGCCGGACTGCGCAGCATTGAGCGCGCCAATTGGAAGATTTCTCTGTTTGGTCATGTATCCCGGCGCTTTGCTTGCGGATTCAACCTTGCCGACCGTCACTGCAACATCCGGTCCACATTCAACGATGCCGCGATAAATGCCGCGACGATGGTTACCGCGCACGGATTAACCAGCTCTTAACCAGTTCCGGAACGCCGTTGCAGCTCCCTGGACCGTTCGGCACCGATCTTGCTCATACGTTACCCAAGGATACCCGCACGCCATGCCAAGAACCATGAATGCCACTGCCAGAGAGACCGACGCGATGACCCCTGTAGCCCTGTTAACCCCAACATACGGGCGCGACCTGGATCTGTGCACCCTGTTGTGCGAAAGCGTCGACCGTCACGTCAAGTCATTCTCGAAGCATTACCTGCTGGTTCCGGACTGCGACCTGTCGTTATTCTCTCACTTCGAGAGCGCGCACAGGGTCGTGCTCCCCGCCTCGCAATTCCTCCCCGCATGGCTGCGGCCGCTGCCGCGCATCATTCAGCGCAAGCGTCGCCAGTTCTGGTGGTCGTTTCGCGCCAAGCCGGTGAGCGGCTGGCATGTACAGCAGTTGATCAAGATTGCGGCCGCGATGTCCCTGCCCCATCAGCGATATTGCATCCTCGATTCCGACATCGTGTTCTTTCGCGACTTCGACCTGTCGCGCTTCAAATATCCAAACGCCATTCCGCTTCTGAACATGCGTAACGAGGTCACTCTGGACCAGTTCCATCATGCGCGCTGGGTCGAGACCAGCCATGAACTTCTTGGCCTGCCGGCGCCATCGCTTCCGGCATCGGATTTCATCGGCCATATCATTTTTTGGGACCAGCAGACGACGCAGGCGATGGCCGCGAAGATCGAAGCTGTTACCGGTCTGGATTGGAACGAAGCGCTGTGCAGGGTTCGCGAGTTTTCGGAATATATGCTGTACGGCTACTTCGTCGAGAACGACGCGGGCTTCTCGGCCCGGCACATTCGCGCACCCCGCACCCAGTGCGTCAGCTATTGGGACCAGCCGAAACTCGACCGTGGCGAGTTGGAGCAACTGCTTCGCCGCGCCGACAGGGATGACGTCGCCTTCTCGGTCGCGTCCTTCTCTGGCACGCCGGTGGAGACCATCCGCGCCGCCGTCGAGGAGAGCACCGCCTCTGACCCGCCGATCGACCTCACCCAGCAAGCCGCGGGGCTCGCCGCGCCATGCTGATCGGGCAAGCCAGCATCAATTTGTCCGCCAACGTCCTCTCGGCGCTGCTGGGGCTGTTGAGCGTCTTCATTTTCACGCGGCTGTTCTCGCCGCATGATTACGGCGTCTACCTGCTTGGAATGGCGTTCGCGGCCGTCGTCAGCGTCTTCCTCGCGGGATGGTTTCGAAATCTCATCATGAGCCGACATGCGCGGGACGACGGCACCGACGTTCGCGGCCTCGTCGTCAGCGGCTATCTCATCGGCTGTCTCGCCGCGCCGGCAGCCTATGGACTGGGTCGCCTGGTCGGTCTCGACGCCATGGAAGCGCTGGCCGCGGTCGGACTTGCAGTCGCGATCGGGGTGTTTGAGCTGACGCAGGAACTGGTTCGCGCCCGGCTGATGGTTGTCACCGCCATGAAGGCCACGCTGGTCCGCGCGGTCGCAGCGCTCTGTCTGGGTACTGCCGCTGCCTTCTTCGGCAAAACCGGAATCCTCCTGCTGGTGTCATCGACGCTGGCCTATCTGCTCGCCGTCCTGGTCCAGCGCTCGGCATGGCGGGGAACGGTTCTCAAATTCGACGGCGCAGGCCTTCTTGCCGCGGCAAAGCAGGGCCTGCCGCTGACGCTGTCGCTGACCTTGCTCGCGATCTCCAGCGTCGCTGACCGCTTCATCATCGCCAATCTGACCAGTACCGCGGACGCGGCACAATATGTCGCCGGTCTCGATCTGGTCCGCCAGGCCGTGATGATGCCCGCGTTCAGCATCGCCGCCGCCTTTGTTCCGCTGGCGATCCGGATCAACGCCAATCAGGGCACCGCCGCCGTGCAATCGCATCTCGGCGAATGCGTCGAATTGCTGCTGAGCGTGACGCTGCCGGCATGCCTCGGCTTTGCGGTCATCTCTTCCCACATCGCCAACGTGGTCCTCGGCGCCGATTTCCGCGTGATCGCCGCGGAGACGATGCCGATCGTGGCCGGCGCCGTGATTTTCCAGATCCTGACACAGCAATATCTGCATACGAGCTTCCTGCTGTCGGGCCGCAGCTCCTTCTATCTGATCAACACCGCGTCGATCATTGTGGTCAATGTGGTCCTGTCATATGCCCTGATCAGCGCCTACGGCACCATCGGCGCCGCCTGGGCACGGCTTGGCGCCGACCTGTTCGGCTTTGTCTGCGCCCTGATCCTTAGCCGCCGGGCATTTCCGATCCCGTTTCCGCTCCGGCGAATCGCACCGGTTGTCATCGCCGCACTGATCATGGCGCTGCTGGTCGCGGCCGTCGACAAACGCCTGCAGGTTTCCGATCTGACTGCGTGCTTCGTGCTGTCAGGCGTCGGAGTCGCGAGCTACGTGGCGCTCGGCTGGGTGCTCGACATCGCACAGGCCCGTGGCCGCCTGAAGCGCGCGTTGGTTCTGTTCAGAACCAAATTCGCAAGCATCATGATTGGATAGCAACCAGTGAACAAGACCGTCACCATCAAATTCGGCCAAGCCGCTCCTGCCGATGCCTGCACGCCGGCCGGCGCGACCGCGCATCCGCAGTCGGTGCTTGAGCTGCCAGCGGGTGAGGCCCGTGAAAGCCTGCTTGCCGTTCACGCCATTCTCCGCGCCAGCCTGCCGCGGAGCAAGCTCGCGATCTACGAGGCCGGCGGCGGCTCGACCAGCTTCCTGCCGCTCGAGGTGCTGCGCCGCGCCCACGTTACCGTGGTGGACATCGATGAGGACCAGATTCGCAACAACGACTACGCCCAGGAAACCATTCTCGGCGACATCCAGAGCCACCGTTTCGAACCCGGCAGCTTCGACCTCGTGATTTGCTACAACGTGATCGAACATCTTCCGGATGTCGAGGCGGCGCTGCTCCGGTTCTGCGAGTCGCTGAAGCAGGGTGGACTGATCCTGATCGGCGCGCCGAACCTGAAATCGTTGTCCGGCGTCGTCACCAAATATTCGCCGTACTGGTTCCACGTCTGGTTCTACCGCTACGTGCGCGGCGACGAGAAGGCCGGCCTGCCAGGCCATGCTCCGTTTCCGACCTTCTTCCACCCGCTGGTCACACTTCCGAAGCTCGAGGCCTTCGCCCGGGCCAACGACCTGCAGATGATCTACCGCAAGGAATATGAGAGCCCGCGCTATCCGGAGATGCGGGCGCGCAAGCCGGGCTTCGCCGCCCTGATCGATGCCGCGGCCTCAGTCCTGAACTTTCTGTTGCCCGGCAAGTTCGACGTCCGGCACGGCGATTATCACGTGATTCTGAGAAAGATCTGAACCATGAACACGATGTGGTCCGAAGCCAGAGCGAGAGTCAGCCACCGGCTGGCGACGTATTTGAGCGTCGAACCCTTCCGGCTGCTCAATGAAACCCCGATGGTGAGCTTCACCTTCGACGATATTCCGAAGAGCGCCGCCACGACCGGCGCAAAGCTGCTCGAGGACCATGACGCGCGCGGAACGTTCTATGTTTCAGGCGGGCTGGTCGGTACGGCGTCGCCGAACTGGATCAGTGCCGATGCCGCGGACATCGTCGATCTGCACCGCCATGGCCATGAGATCGGCTGCCACACTTTTACTCACACCCGCGCCTGCGACCTCGACGCGGAATCGCTGGCCGCGGAAATCGCCCGAAACCGCCGCTACCTACACGCGCTCGACCCATCCATCAAGATCGGGAACTTTGCCTATCCCTTCGGTTACGGGTCGTTCGGACGCAAGGGCCAGCTCAAGCAGGCGTTCCAGTCCTGCCGCAGCATCGTGCCGGGCGTCAACAGCGACACCGTAGACCTGCAGTTCCTGCGTTCGACGCCGCTGATCGATCACCACATCGGCCGCGACGAAATCGAGCGCGCCTTCGACCAGGCGCAAACCTGTAACGGATGGTTAATCTTCTACACCCACGACGTCGTCGACCAGCCCAGTGAGTACGGCTGCTCGCCCGATCTGATGAAACATGCCCTGGAGGTGGCACGGAGTCGAAAAATCCCGGTTCTGACCATGGCGGAGGCTCTGCTATGCGCGGGCGTTTAAACGCTTTTTTTGCCATTTCAGTGAATAGTCCCTCACTGAGTATGGTTAATTTTTCCTGTTGCGTTTGTTCCGCGCCTGATCCCCGCGCGCGTTGCGTGACGCGAAGAGTAGCCCCTCAGCCGATGCGTGCGGCAGTTCGAATGAAAGCTGGGGAACATGCTTGTGTATGACCGACCGATAAATCAGGCCGAACCCGCCGGACAGATGTCGCCGCAAATGCTGGCCGGCTTCAACGTGCTGGGGCTCGCCCGCCTGTTGTGGCAGCGCAAGGTTGCGATCGCCAGCGCGGGCCTGATCTGCGCCTGCCTCGCCGTCGTGATCGGCAAGAGCCTGACGCCGAAATATTCGGCGACCACCCAGCTCTACGTCGATCCCAGGGAATTGCAGCTGGTCGACCGCGAACTGACCCCACGCTCCCAGGACACCTCCGGCCTCGCCATGGTGGTGGAAAGCCAGGCGCGGCTGATCACCTCGAACAGCGTGCTGCTGCAGGTGATCCAGGATACGAAGCTCGACAAGGATCCGGAGTTCGGCGGCGGCAACGCCAGGGGCACCCTCGCCTCGCTGCTCGGCCTGTTCGGAATCGATATCAAGTCTGCCGGCGACGCCAGGCTCGGTCAGATGGCGGCGCTGGAAAT
The DNA here is from genome assembly GCA_038212905.1 of Hyphomicrobiales bacterium. GTDB lineage: Bacteria > Pseudomonadota > Alphaproteobacteria > Rhizobiales > Xanthobacteraceae > Bradyrhizobium. The sequence goes on along the minus strand of JBBQUA010000023.1, from coordinate 8,139 downwards.
TCTGCTTCGGCACATCAACGTCAAGAAGACCGACCGTACCTTCATCGTCGACATCGACGTCTGGTCAAACGACCCGGCCAAGGCGGCGATGCTCGCCAACGCGATCTCGCGCGCCTATCTCGCCGAATCCAAGAATTCGCAGGCGTCCGCCGCGCGGCGGGCGACCACCGATCTGTCCGGCAGACTGAAGGAATTGCAGGAACGGCTGCGCAACGCCGAAAACACGCTGGCGACCTACAAGGCGCAGAACAATTTCGTCGGCACCCAGGACACGGCGATTTCCGATCAACAGCTATCCGCCAGCAACCAGCGGCTCGCCGCGGCGCGGGCGCTGGCGCTCGACGCGCAGGCCAAATACGACCAGATCGAAGCCAGCCGCCGCGCCTCGACCGACGCCGGCGCCATTCCCGAAGCGCTGCAGTCTCCGACCGTCGCCAACCTGCGCGCGCAGTTCGCCGAGGCGCGGAAGAAACAGGCGGAGCTGACCAGCGAACTGGGGCCGCGGCATCCGGCCCTGCGCCAGGTGGAAAAGCAGGTCGAGGACCTGCGCCGCAATATCAACGAGGAAGTCGACCGCTTCGCGCAGTCGGCCAGGAACGACCTGACCCGCGCCCGCGACTATGAATCCTCGCTGAACAAGGCGCTGGAGACGCAGAAGCGCCAGAGCGTGCAGCTCAGCCAGGCTTCGGTGCGGCTGCGCGAACTCGAGCGCGAGGTGGAAGCCAGCCGCGACGTCTATCAATCCTTCCTCAAGCGCTCGCGCGAAACCGAAGAGCAGGAGAGCCTCAACACCTCGAGCGCCCGCATCATCGGCGAAGCCACCGTGCCGCAGCGGCGCGCCTTCCCGCCAGCCATGAGCGTGATCGCGATCGCGGGCTTCATGCTCGGCGCGTTCGCTGCGTCGGCCCTGACCATCGCATCCAGCCGGCTGTCGCCCGATACCAGCGAGCCGCAACCGGTACGTTCCGAGCCCAGGATGCCGACGCCGCCTTCAAAGCCGGTGGCAGCCGAGCAGCCGCGGCAACAACATGGACCAGCGACCCTCGCGGCGGTGGAGAAACCACTGATCGCGCGCCTGCAGGAATCCGACGTGATGCGGACGCTCGGCGGAATCCTAGCCATCGGCGGTATTCCCGACGCGGCGCGGATGGGCTGGCCGACGCTGCGCGCGGGCGTTCCCCAGACCGTCTTCCTCAACGCCATGCGCGACATCAGGGCGATCGCGGCGCGGCGTTCGCCCGCCGCAATGCCGGTGATCGCCGTGATCGGCGCCAACGCCGGCGAGGACCGCAGCATCGCCGCGCTGAACATCGCACTGGCCGCCGCGCGCGACGGCGCCAGTGTGCTGATGATCGATGCCGACCAGGCAACTCATGCCATCTCGGACAAGGTGAACGGCCTCGGCAAGAGTGAGCCCAGCCGCCTCGGCTGGCTCAGCATCGGCACCAAGGCCTCCCGCGCGATCAGAACCGCGAACGGAATTACCATCCTGCCCGTCGTCCAGGACACCGACGCCAAAGTCGGCGACGCCATCAAGAAGGCGATCGCGCAGGCGCGCTCCGCCGGCGGCTATGACCTTGTGATCCTCGACGGACCGGCGATGCCCTGGAGCACCGCCGACCGCAAGCTGCTCGACTTCGCCGATAGCCTGGTCGCCATCCTGCCCGTCAGCCTCGACATCAACGACGCCATGGAAGACATCATCACAGCCCTCGGCGACACCGAGCGCAGCCTGATCGGCGTCGTCCTGAGCGAACTTCAACCCACGACCGTCAACCGTCAGCGAGACCAGCAATATGCTTGAACGTCGTGCAAATCCCGTAGGAAGGGCCGCTACTGCGAGCGTGCCCCGGATCACGCTGGGCGGGCTGCGGCTGGCCGTGCTCGATATCGAGCAGACCGCGAATTTCATGATCGAGATGGTGTTCCCGCTACGCCGGATCGACCGTCCGCTGTATCTGACCTCGGCCAATGGCGAGGTGCTGGCGCGCTGTTCCACCGAACCGATGACCGACCGGCTGTTTCGCGCCGCCGACCTGATCAATGCCGACGGCCAGCCGCTGGTCACGGTGTCCCGGTTCAAATCGTCGACGCCGCTTCCCGAGCGCGTTGCGACCACCGATCTGTTTCACAGCGTGGCTCAAAAGGCCGCCGCGGCACGGCTGACCTTCTACATGCTCGGCGCGGATGAAGCCGAAAATGCCGCCGCCGTCGCCAACGTCCGGAAAATGTACCCGGACCTGCAGATCGTCGGAAATTCCCACGGCTACCTGAAAGGCGACGCATTGCGGGCCAAGGTCGACGAGATCAATGCGCTGGCGCCGGACTATTTGTGGGTCGCGCTCGGTGTTCCCTATGAACAGGCGTTTGTCGAGGAGTTTACATCGCGCCTGTCCAATGTCGGCGTCATCAAGACCTCGGGCGGCTTGTTCAACTTCCTCTCCGGCAGCCGCGCCCGCGCGCCGCAATGGATGCAGACCTTGGGGCTCGAATGGGCCTGGCGGATCTGGCTGGAGCCGCGCCGGCTGTTCTGGCGCTATCTCACCACCAATCCGCGCGCGCTCTATCTGCTGTTCAACAAGAGCCGGACGCCGGGGAGCTGAATATGAGCGACCGTCCGGCCGTCCTGGTGACCGGCGGCGCCGGCTACATCGGCTCGCATTGTTGCAGGGCGCTGACGGCGGCCGGCTATCAGCCCGTGGTGTTCGACAATTTTTCTACCGGCCACCGCCATTTTGTCACCGGCCCGCTGGTGACCGGCGACCTCGCGGACAAGGCCGCGCTGGCACGCGCCTTTACGCAGCATGAGATCGTCGCGGTAATGCACTTCGCGGCATCGAGTCTGGTCGGCGAGTCCGTCACCGATCCGCAGAAATACTATATCAACAACCTCGCCGGCACGCTGTCGCTGCTCGAAGCGATGCGCGAGGCCGGCTGCGTCAGCCTGGTATTATCCTCGACTGGCGCGGTCTACGGCAACGCCGACAGCAAGGCCCTGCCCGAAAGCTACGCCTGCGCGCCGATCAATCCCTATGGCGCCTCGAAATGGATGATCGAGCGCGTGCTATCCGACTATCGCGATGCTTATGGATTTGGTTCGTTCGCGCTGCGTTATTTCAATGCCAGCGGCGCCGACGCCTCCGGCGACATCGGCGAACTGCGCGACAACGAAACCCATCTCATTCCCCGCGCCATGATGGCGCTGCAGGGCCACGTGCCCGACTTCGCCGTGTTTGGCGACGATTACGACACCCCCGACGGCACCGCGATCCGCGACTATATTCACGTCACCGATCTGGCCACAGCGCATCTGCTGGCGTTGCAGTTGCTGCTGCAGGGGCATCGCGGCGGCGCCTTCAATCTCGGCACCGGCATTGGCTTTTCAGTGCGCGAGATCCTCGGCGCGATCGAGGCTGAAACTGGCCGCGCCGTGCCCCATCTGGTGAAACCGCGACGGGCAGGCGATCCGACCTACCTGGTCGCCGACCCCACGGCGGCGCGCGAGACCTTGAAATTCCGCACCGCGCATTCGGACCTTTCGACCATCATCCGGACCGCATGGGCGTGGCACCGCAAGGCTCATCCGCTGAAGCCAGCTCGATCCTGCGGGTAAAATATCCCGGCGGCTAACCCTTGCGGGCCTCCGGCCGGCATACGCACAGCAGCGACGTGCCGTAGAGGCTTTTCGGCAACAAGCGGTTTTCAAGCCAGAACGCCCAGCCGAGAATTTTGTGCAGCCATGGCTTAGTCGGCGCCACAAATGTCGTCCTGCGTTTCAATCCCAGCCGCTTCAGGATCCTCGCCGGAAGATAGAGCGCATGAAAGAAGTAACTCCACGATTCTATCGACAGGTGAGACGACCGAGCCAACTCGCGAAACTTTCGAATATCATAACGAAGGAAATGGCGAAAATGCTCATCGTAGTTCGACCATATTTCCTGTCGGGCCGGCACCGCAATGACCAGCACACCAAGTGCCGGTAACGCCTGAAATACCGATGCGATGAAATCCGCCGGACGCTCGATATGTTCGATCACGTCGAGCAACAGAACCGCGGTCACCCGCCGCCGCAGATCTGGGTCCAGATCCGCGAAGTCCGTGCCCGCAAAAAAGAAGGCACGCACATCTTCGTGGACGCGGGGGCGACCCAGATCGCAGCCATAAGCATCGAACCCGGCGGCTCGCAACACGCGGACGTAATGGCCACGTCCCGCGCCAATTTCCAGAATCGTGTCCCCCTTCTTGCAGGCGGCCCGGACACGATCCATCAGGACGCGGCTGCGGGCACGATGCCAATAGTGCAGCTCATATCCCGGCGGATAGGTTTCGTCATACTCCTCGGCGGTGAACTCGGTCCCGACGGCGTTGGCCGGATCGTTTGAAATGGTCATGATCTATCCACAAACCCTGCGGCAATTTTCAGCTTCTTAACACACGCAGAGCAGGCGGCCAGCCACCTTCGGCTGAAAACGCTGTTGTGTTTCGATACCGCGCCTGCCAATGTTCGGGCGCGGATTCCGGTTGAATTCCAACGTGATTGAGGTTAGGTGCGGGTGCTGCAGAATCCAGCGGAATTTTCACGCAACCCGATATTCAGACCGAACATGCAAGAAGCATCGCAGCCGCAAACAGACATGTTGGCGCTATCGATCGTCGTTCCCTGCTTCGATGAGGAACCCGGCCTCGCCGAACTGGTTCGACGCTGCAGCGAAAGCGCGGCATTGGCGGTCGGCGACAGCTTTGAATTGATCCTGGTTGACGACGGTTCGAGTGACGGCACCTGGGATGTGATCACCTCCGAGCTTGCCCGCCATCCCAATATCGTCGCCATGAAACTCTCCCGAAATTACGGGCATCAGATCGCGTTGACGGCAGGACTGTCTGCCGTTCGAGGCAAGGTCGTTTTTGTCATCGATGCCGATTTGCAGGATCCGCCGGAACTGCTGAACGACATGCTCGGGAAGATGAAGGAAAGTGGGGCCGACGTCGTCTACGGGCAACGACGGAGCCGCTCCGGCGAAACCTGGTTCAAGACCTTCGCAGCGAGCCTGTTCTATCGAATTCTCGAGCGATCGACGGATGTGTTGATTCCGGTCGATGCCGGGGATTTCAGGCTGATGTCCAGGCGGATCTCCGATATCATCGCCCAGATGCCCGAGCGCGACCGTTTCATCCGGGGAATGGTCGCTTCGGTCGGCTTCAAGCAGGTCGCGTTTCCCTACGACCGGCAGCAACGCTTTGCCGGATCGACCAAATATCCCCTCGCTAAGATGATTCATTTCGCGACCGACGCGTTCCTCGGCTACTCCATGATTCTGCTTCGGCTGTCTTCTATCGCGGCCCTCATTCTGTTGCTGGCGCTGATTGGCGTCGCGGCATACTCCATCTATGCGTGGCTTTATCTGGAAGTCGTGCCCGGATGGACCAGCATCATGATTTCGGTGATCGTGGTCTCTTTCTTCCAGTTGGTAACGCTCAGCGTGATCGGAGAGTATGTCGGGCGGATCTATCTGAGCACCAAGAACCGACCGCTGTTCATCATCGACTCCGTCGAGCGCAGCTCCGGGCAATGAAGGCGCGTTGGACCGAAAAGGGTCGATCGATGGTGCTTGGCTGGAGCGGAAAGGGCGTAGCTCGTGTTTGACCTGGTGAGAAGACTGCACGGGTCCAACCGCTGTCAATTTCCGACAAACAGCTGGACGTTGTTTGGCATTGTCCTCGCCCTGTCCTTCCTGATTGCGTTTGCGCTGATGGGAAATCAGATTTTCTTCGCGAACTGGGGACTGGTGGACGATTGGGAGCCCTTCGCCTGGCTCGGGCCGGATATGAAACTTCGGTTCAGCGAGATCTGGAATGCGCTTCTCACCAAGACCGAAGTTGGCTTGACCACGGGACGGTTTCGTCCCGGCTATTACTTCCTCAAGGCGATCGAGACGGTGATCTGGGGGACCAACGTTCATCTCTGGTATTTTTTCCGTACGCTCGAATTCATGGTGTTCATTGCATCGGTCTGGTGGATCACCAGCCGGTTTGTCGGAATTGGACTTGGCGCGATCCTGCTGATTCCCATGCTGGCGATGCCGTTCTGGGCCGACGTATGGGCCAGGCTTGGCCCATCGGAAGCCTATGGAAGCGGCGCGGTCGGAATATTGCTGTTGGGGGCTTACGGCGTCTTCGCCGGCCAAAGCGCAGGCCGCCGCATCATCGGTGCGGTTTCCATCACCATCGCCACGATCATCCTCGTAAGCGTCAAGGAAACCTTTGCGCCGTTCGCCGGGCTGAGTGTCGCGCTGCTGGTGATCGCCTTCGCAAGACGACGTCTGTCATTGCCGTTCGCCGCCGTGCTCGTTATCGTTATTTGCGCCGTCACTGGCGCCATCATCCTCACTGTAAGAAAGACGGTTGCCGGCGGACCTGCCGATTACGCCGGCTTGTTCGAGCTTTCCCTGTTGTTAAGGATCGCGAGATCGAGCTTTTTTCATGCGATATCGTTCTGGGGACCGGTGTATCTGGCGGCGGGCTTGGCGCTCGCGTGGGTCGAACGATCGCGCGGGCAGAACCTGCGACGATGGGCGACCGCATCGTCCGTGGTGGCCGCTTTGTTTTTTTTCCTGGTCGCGATGTATGTCTCGCAATGCATCGCCTATCGCAGCGAGCTTCCCCTGAACATGCGATATGATTTTCCGGGAGCGCTTTTCGTACCGATCAATTACTGCCTGCTGTCATGCTACATGGCTTACATGTCACGGCCGTATTTCCCGCCTTCGTTGAACTGGACCGTGACGATTGTCGTGATCCTGTCGGGTTACCTCTTGATCTCGAAAACGGCCGGCCAGTTTCGTCCAATGGAGCTGCCGAAGGCGGCGAAACGCAATATTCAGCAGACCGACCGTTTTTTTCCTGAGCTGCTGTCCATCGTCGCGGCGGCGAAGAATTCGCCCGCGCGTCCGATCATTCTCGAAACCCACGAGCCATGGTCGTGGTCTTATGAACCCGTCTTTTCGCTTTCGACCTACCTTGAAGCGCTGGGAGCGAAAAATCCCGTTTCCATCCGCATGCATCCCAACGACCGCTTCGTCGGGGACCCGGATGAAGGGCTGAAGAAAAGCATGGCGAACCTGCAGGACCAGGGCGGTCCAAGGTTTGCGCCTCTTGCCACCAGCCTTGCGAACATGAAGGACGGCTGCATCAGCGTCGGGATCAACGGCCCGCCGGCGCCGGAATGCACCGGATTCGCCATCAAGACCGACTAGCCGGGCGGTGCCGTGCATCGCTGCGAGATGCGCGGCACCACGTCCGGGATGGGAGGCCGGTTTACAGCGGCTTGATCTGCACCTTGCGCCACTTCATCACGCCCGAGCCGTATTGCAGCGCGATCGGTCCGCTGGCGTGCTTTGAGTCCTGCACGTCGACGGTCTTCTGACCATTGAACACGACGACGAGATGCGGGCCCTGCGCCGTGATCTCGTAGGTATTCCACTTGCCGCCCGCCTTCGGCATCGGCTCGACCTTGGCGACATCGACGATCGCACCGGTGCCGTAGCTGGGGTCGGGCCGCTTGTCGAAAATGTTGACCTCGTAACAGATCTTGGCGTCGATTTTCGCCGAACCGTCACAGCGGATGAAGATGCCGCTGTTGGCGTCATCGTCAGCCCAGAACTCGGCCTTGATCTGGAAATCCTTGTAGGACGTCTTGCTGACGAGATACGAGGGATCCTTGCCTTCCGTGATCTTGTCGGCCACCAGCGCGCCGTCCTTCATCGCCCAGTTGGCTTTGCCGACCTCGGTCCAGTCACCCATTTTGGTGCTGTCGACCAGCGTGACCCAGCCGTCGCCCTGGCCGAACGCCACATTCGAAAATGGCAATGCGGCGGCGCCGATCAGCAGTCCGGCCGCGAGTGTCGCAAGATGCTTCATGAAGATTTCCTCCCTGCTTGTTTTGGTTGGCCGCAACCTAGCACCGCCGCGGGTCAGGTAAATGCGTTTTTCATGCTGCAGTTGCGTTGTGACGGTCGCGCCTGCCACGGCTGCGACCGCGCCTTGCCGCAATGGAAACAGACCGGCTAGCATGCCGCGCAATTCCAGAGAGCTGGCGTCAACGTCTCAGCTCGAGGAAACCATAGGGAGCCAAACATGAAG
>JBBQUA010000022.1:0-36342 GCA_038212905.1 Hyphomicrobiales bacterium | reverse complement strand
CTGCGACCTGCCGGCGATGTCGCGCTCGCTGTTCTCCGAGGCCACCTATAACGGCATCGGCTTCGGTCTCGGCTTCTCCGTCACCATGGATCCGGCACAAACGCTGATCCCCGGCAGCGCCGGCGAGTATTCCTGGGGCGGCGCCGCAACGACCTCGTTCTGGATCGATCCCGCCGAAGAACTGATCGCCATCTTCATGACCCAGGTGCTGCCGTCGAGCGCCTATCCGATCCGGCGCGAGCTGCGCACCATGGTGTATGCGGCGATCACCGACAGCAATATCTGAGCATCAACCGGTTTCCCGGGCGTCAACGCCGCCATGGAACCCGGCTGCCGCTGGCGCGTTTCAAGCCCCTCACTTATGCTCCGGACCACGGCGCCTTCGCGCCAGATGCCATGAGCCGGGGCTTGCGTGCCAAAACTCTCACTGCCAGTCCGCCTCGTCCTGCTGGTCGCGGGAACCACGCTGCCGCTGATCGTGTTCGCGGTCGGGCTCGTCCTTTATAATTACGAACAGGACCGCCGGGACGCGTCGCAACGCGTGCTCGAGACCGTACGCAGCATCCGGCTGGTGCTCGACGCGGAAATGCAGCGGATGACCGGCGGGCTGCAGGTGATGTCGCTGACCAAGGCGCTGCAGGACCGCGATTACGACGGCTTCCGCCGCATCGCCACCGGCTTTCTCGAGCAGTACGGCAAGGACGGGGTCGTGCTGGTGGCCGACCGCGACGGTCGTCAGCTGTTCTCCTCGGTAACGGACGACACCGCAAGCCTTCCGCTGCGCAACAATCGCGATATCGTCGAGCAGGTGTTCGCAACCAAGAGCCCGCAATACTCCAATTTGTTCATCGGCGCGGTGAAGAAACGGCTGATCGTGACCGTCGAGGTGCCGGTGTTTCGCGATGGCGAGGTCGGCAGCGTCATCTCCTTCAGCCCGCCAATCGATATCTTCCAGGCCATCATCGAAAAGCAGCGTCCGAGCCAGGACTGGACGATTTCGATCTTCGACCGCGAAGGTACCAACTTCGCGCGGGTGCCGAACCCACAGGAAACCGTCGGCAAACGCGCCTCGCCGACGCTGTACGCCGCCATGTTCCGCGTACCTGAAGCCACCTTGACGACCGTATCGCTCGAAGGCGTGCCGTTGATCACGAGTATTGCGAGGTCCTCGCTCACCGGCTGGACCGTGGCCGCCGGGATCGCGGAAAGCTCGCTGGTCGGTCCGTTGTGGCGCCATCTCGCGATCACCAGCGCGATCGGCGGCCTTCTGCTGCTGGTCGGCCTCGCCTTTGCGGTGCGGATGGCGACCACCATCGCGCGCGGCGAGATGCTGCATGACCTGCTGATCGAAGAGCTCAATCACCGCGTCAAGAATACGCTGGCGATCCTGCAGTCGATCGCCACGCAGACCTTTCGCAGCGCCAGCAGGATCGAGCGCGAAAAATTCGAGGGACGGCTCGGCGCGCTGGCGGAAGCGCATAATCTCCTGAGTCAGGAAAAATGGGAGGGCTCGGAACTCAAGGACGTCATCGACCGTGTGCTGCAGCCCTATCTGCTCAGCACGCCGGAGCGGTTGCGGATGTCCGGGCCGAACGTGCCGCTATCGCCGCGACTGGCGGTGGTGCTGTCAATGATCCTGCACGAGATTGCGACCAATGCCGCCAAATACGGCGCGCTGTCGAACGACACCGGCAAGGTGACGCTGGACTGGGAGGTGATTGCGGAAGACGTCAAACCGCAATTGAAATTGATCTGGACCGAGTCCGGCGGCCCTCACGTCACCGCCCCGGTGCAGCGCGGCTTCGGATCGCGGCTGATCGAACGCAGCGCCCGCGATCAACTCGGCGGTGAGGCCACCGTCGATTTTTTGCCCCGCGGCGTCGTTTGCACCCTGACCTGCACGCTGGAAGACCCGTTCGAAGAAAACAGCTAGCATTCATCCGCTATCGGGAACCCGGGATTTTTTGCGGTCCAGCGGGAACCAACGCCGCCCATCCCGGCTTGTCTCTGAACGCTCGAAATCCGGGAGATCTCGATGAGGCTGACACAGACGCTTTTGGCGGGTTCCATGCTCGCGCTCATCAGTACGGTGACGCCGGCACAGGAAGCGCTTACGGGAACAATCACCATGGTGAACCGGATCAGCGGGACGCTCACCATTCGAGCGACCCAAAGCGGCACGGAAAGCGCCACGGTGGGCGCGAATAGCGGCGCAACGGCCGAGCAATACAAGGTTCAAGCCGCCATGCTGGCCAATTTGCACGCCGGCGACAGGGTCTCTTTTTCCGTCAGCGAAGCGGCCGGAACGAAGACCATCACGAAAATCGAAAAGAAGTAATTTTTCATCCAATCCAGATTCTGCGGGCGAACAACGCGGTGTTCATGAGCAGAGCCGCGCCGAGAAGCCCGATCACGCCTGCCAGGAGCCACTTCGCTCGCAGCAATAAATCGGCCAGCACGACAAACAGGGGAAACGACACGAGATTGAACCGGCCCATCGACACCAGGCCCGCCGGCCCGCCGCTGAGTGTCAGATATGGCAACAACAACACCCCCAAGGCGAACAATGACCAGGAGGCGCGCAGTCGAAACCACCCCACAGCGATCAGAGCCATGAACAACAGCGTAAACCAGCTATCCTGCCCCCATGGATTCCAGTCATTGAGCATCATCCGGGTAAAGGGTTCAAATTTGAGCGCCGCAATCAACCTTGCGGCCAGAGTCGTTTCCCGATGGAAAGCCGCCTGCCCCTCCGCGAACACAAGCGGATCCCCGAACTGGCTCCAGAGATAGATCATGAACAGCCAGATGCCGGACGTCGCGAGAAGGATGCAAGGCAGCAGCATCAAGAGGAACTGCTTGTGATCGCGGTGGCGCCACATCTCCCAGAGCAGGACCGGCAATAACACAATGCCGGTTGACCGGTCGGCCACCGCCAGCCCCGCGAGCAGCGCTGCCGACAGATAGCGTTGCTGCTTCAAGACAAGAAAAAAGCAAACGATCAGCAGCAACTCCAGCGGTTCGGTATACCCGGCCGACAGCAAGACCGACGTCGGAAAAAAGCTGAGCAGCGCGATGGTGGCGAGCGCGATCTGGTCGCCGAATTCATCGCGAACCAGCTTGAACAGCGCGACGATCGCCAGCAATCCCGCGACATTCGCTACCAGCAGCAACGCATCCGCAGGCGTCAGGCCGCTGATCGCCGCCAGGCCCCGCGAGAGCATCGGGTACAACGGGTAAAATACGATATTCTGTTGAACCGTCGGATCGCCGTTGTACCGATATCCCTCGGTTGCGATCTTGAAATACCAATTTGAATCCCATTGCAGCAATTGGTGGTACCAGGACGGTCCCGCAGACCAGACATCGGCCGCGACCGGCAGGTATTTCTGTGAGAAGACCAATCCGAGAGCGACTACCACCCGCGAACACAGAAATATCGAAATGGCCCAGAAGTAGGGCAGGCAGGGATGATCTTTCTGGATCGCACACCGCATCGTCATGCTGGTAGTGTGGCGCTGCAGACGCTCAAGATCAATCGAATGGAGAACCTGGAGGTTACCACCGACAGCGCGATATGCCGTTTTTCGGCGCGGCATCGATAAGCCCAAGGAGAACCCGCCCTCGAAGGTGCCGGCACGCCCTTAGCCGAAACTCTGCAGTGCCGGAAACGTCTCCAGCAGCCAGATGCTGACGCCGGAGACCGCACCAGTCAGAAAGCCGATGCCGGTGACGACCAGCAGCACGCCCATGGCCCGCTCGACCATGGCAAGATGCCGCTTCATCCGTGCAAACAGGGCGGAGAATTGTTCGACCATGAACGCCGCGATCAGGAAGGGAATCCCGAGCCCGGCGGAATAGACCGCGAGCAGCATCGCACCCTTGGTCACCGTCGCCTCGGCGGCCGCGACCGACAGGATGGCCGCCAGGATAGGCCCGATGCAGGGCGTCCAGCCGAACGCAAAGGCAAGCCCCATCGCATAGGCGCCCCACAGGCCGACCGGCCTCGGGATCGGCAACCGCCCTTCCCGCATCATGAAGCCGATCCGGGTCAGCCCCAGGAAATGCAGACCCATGATGATGATGACGATGCCGGCGGCGATCGACAGCTCCGCCGACCAGGCGCGGATCAGGCTTCCGATCAGCGAGGCGCTGGCGCCGAGCGCCACGAACACGGTGGAAAAGCCGAGCACGAACATGCCGGCCGACATCATTACCGCGCGTCGCGAAGCCGATTTCGTCTCGTCATTGGCGACATGTTCGATGGTCGCGCCGGTGAGGTAGATCAGATAGGGCGGCACCAGCGGCAGCACGCAGGGCGACAGGAAGCTGACCAGGCCGGCAAGCAGCGCCGCGGGGATCGAGACATCGTGAATCATGCCGTCATTGCCATCATTGTTATTGGGCGGAATCGGAGTTCCAGCCTGCATCCCGGTCGTTGCGCGCGGCCCTGCTTCCAGCCGCTGCGATCAGCAGAACCAGGCTCTCTCTAGCATCTCTGCGACCACCGCAAACAACTCAAAGCCGCTCCAGCACTCACTTTTCGTTCAGTTCGCGGGGGACCCTGCTGCCGGGACCGTGCCCGGCATGCTGGTGCCCGATTTCGCCGTGGGCCTCAAGGTTTTCAGCGATGCCTGTCGGGGTTGATCGGTCAAATTTTGCGCCGCATCCGCCGACGCTGTGGAAGCAGATCCGAAAAACAGAAATCGCCTTGTCGCAACGATTCCAGCCGGCGGCAGCGGCGAACACATGCAACTGACGATCAGAACCGCGGAAGGCAAGGAATTGATCGAGGCCGCGACAAGAACAGAATAGGCCGACGACACGCTAACGGACCCGCGTCCCGATCATTCGCCCGCCGCCCCCCGCGGCCGAAAACCCTCGATCAGCCGCAGCAGCACGCGGGCGCCGGCATCGGCGTCACCAGGCTCGACATGCTCCTCCGGATGATGGCTGATGCCACCACGGCAGCGTACGAACAGCATGGCGACGTCGGCGACGTCGATCATCGCCATGCCGTCATGGCCGGCACCGCTCGGCAATTCGAAGGCGCGAAATCCCTCCGCGGCGACGGCTTCCGACATCTGGCTGCGGAGCCATGGCGCACAGGGCACGGTACGGTTCTCGTGAGTCACGTCGAGCTGCAGCTGCAGCTTGCGGCGCTTGGCGATATTTTCGATGCGCCTGCCGATATCGGCGACGGCGAGTTTGCGGTGCGCATCTGACGGCGCACGGATATCGATGGTGAACGACACCTGCCCCGGGATCACATTGGTGGCGCCGGGCCTCGCGTCGATATATCCGACGGTGCCGACCAGTCCATCCTGGTCCGTTCTGCAGAATTGCTCGATCTCGACAATGCATTCGGCAGCACCCGCAAGCGCGTCGCGGCGCAGCAGCATCGGCACCGTGCCTGCATGGCCGGCCATCCCGGTGAGGCGTGCCGCGAGCCGTGTCGCGCCTGCGATCGCGGTGACGACACCGACCGGGAGGTCAAGACCTTCCAGCACCGGGCCCTGCTCGATATGCAGCTCGATATAGGCCAGCAATTCGCCGCGTACCCTTGCCGCCGCGCCGGTATGATCGGGGTCGAGCCCGAATTTTCCCAGCGCATCGCGCATCGAGATGCCGGCGCTATCTTTTGAGCCCAGCACGCTCTCGTCGAACGTTCCGGCGACTGCTCGGCTGCCCAGCAGCGTGGAAGCGAAGCGAACGCCTTCCTCATCGGCAAAGCCGGTGACCTCGACCGCGAACGGCAGCCGCTTGCCGCGCCGGTGCAATTCCGCGACGCAGCCAATCGCGGTGACGAGCCCGAGCGGTCCGTCCCATTTGCCGGCGTCGCGCACGGTGTCGTAATGCGAGCCCAGCATCAGGCAGGGCAAGCCCGCTTTCTCGCCCTCGTAACGGCCGCAGACATTGCCGATGGCATCGAGATGCGCTTCCATGCCGGCGTCCCGCATCCACGACAGCAGGAGATCGGCCGCGGCGCGGTGCTCGGGGGACAGAAAGATCCGCGTCAACTGATCCGGCGTCTCGGAGATGGCGCTGAGCGCCTCGATCCGGCGGACGATGTCCCGGCCGAGTTCACCCGTGGCAGCGGTTGCCGGCCCCATCACGACGATCCGACCGTGGGTGCGCCGTCGGCGAGATGCGCCAGATGGGCGTGCCAGTGCTGCGCGATCTGAAGCCGGGTCGGCACCCAGACCCTGTCATGGCCAGCGACGTAATCGAGAAAGCGCAGCAGCGACGCCGCCCTTCCCGGCCGGCCGGCAACCCGGCAATGCAGGCCTACCGACATCATCTTCGGGGACGTCGCGCCCTCGGCGTAGAGCACGTCAAAACTGTCCTTCAGATAGTTGAAGAACTGATCACCATCTCCGAAGCCCTGGGCATTGACAAAACGCATGTCGTTGGCGTCGAGGCTGTAGGGAATGACGAGATGCGGTCCCGCCGCGCCCCTGACCCAGTACGGCAGATCATCGGCGTAGGAATCGCAGGAATACAGGAAGCCGCCGGCCTCCATCACCAGCTGCAGCGTGTTGATCGAGGAGCGTCCGGTGTACCAGCCGAGCGGCCGTGCGCCGGTGACCTCGGTGTGAATACGGATCGCTTCCGCAATGGTCGCCCGCTCCTCCGCCTCCGGCATATGCCGGTGCTCGACCCATTTCAGGCTGTGGCTGGCGATGTCCCAGTGGGCCTCGTTCATCGCCGCGACGATGTCCGGATTGCGTTGCAGCGCGGTTGCGACCCCGAACACGGTGGTGGGCCACTTGCGCTCGGTAAAGGCACGCCACAGCCGCCAGAAGCCGGCGCGTGAGCCGTATTCGAACATCGATTCGATATTGGCGTGGCGTTGTCCCGGCCACGGCTGCGCGCCGAGCACATCCGACAGAAAGGCTTCCGAGGCGGCATCGCCGTGCAGGATATTGTTCTCGCCGCCCTCCTCGAAATTAACCACGAACTGCACCGCGACCCGCGCGCCACCGGGCCATCGGGGATCGGGCGGGTTGCGGCCATAGCCGCGGAGATCCCGGGGATATGCCGCATCCGCCATTCAAGCCGCCTCGAACCGGACCTTCTGCGCCCCCTTGTAGAGCACGGTCTTGCCGAGCTCCGGCAGCCGGTCGAGCCCTGAGGTCAGCGTGATAAAGTGGTTGCCGGCGAGCTGGCCCATCTTGCTGGCGAAATGCACCCCGCCATAGGCCAGCAGAATCTCGGTCTCGCTGATGCCGCCGGGATAAAGAATGACCTGGCCTGGTGCGGGATAGCTGGTGTGGTTCTCATAGCCGACGCCGAAGTCGAGATCGCCGAGCGGCAGCCAGACCGCCTCGCCGCTCCAGCGGACATGAACCGCCTGGCTCTCGAACGGCATCGCGGCCCGGAAGGCGGCGCAGGTCTTGGGCGCCAGTCGGTCTTCAAAACGTGCATCGAACGTGAAGTCGCCGACGCGGACTATGAGTTGGCTCATCCAATTGCTTCCCTGTTCCTCAATTTGAGGACCAGTGTTCCTCAAGTTGAGGAACAGATTGCAGCCACCGCGCGATCAAGCAAGATTATTTTTGTCGCTGGAATTGTCCATAAAGGCCGCCGGCCGGACCGGACTATCCGCCGATACGGCAAGGAATCCAGCGAGGAATCCGGCAAGTCGTCGAAACCGCGGCGCTACTTGACCAGCTTCAGCACGGCGCGCTTGCGCGGACCCCGCGGCGAGTTCGGATCGTTCGAACTTTCCGCAGACCCGCGCGCCGGCGGCGTCATCGCGTCGCACAGCGCCTTCAGATCCGATTCCGGTACTTTGCTGAGGACGATCCGAACATCGAGAATGGCCAGCGACACCAGCTTGGCGGTCTCCGGGCAGGCATTCTTGACCAGCGCCGCCCGGCACTGCTCAAGGGTTGCGAGGATCGACTTCAGTCGTTCTTCTGAATTAGCCACCAGCGTTTCTTCCGTTACCGAGCTTGCGAGGTAGAGTGGAGGCAATCCAGCCGGCGGTTTCATAGACGTCTCCATAAAGCGCAGAATTCTCGATACAGCCCGTTGAACGTCGTCCGCGCACATGTCGTCGAGGGCATGACTGGCCGACGCATCGCTGAGATAAGCGACCTTGTGATTGCGATGGAAGCCATCGATCATGGTCGACAGGCAGCCCGACCCGCCCGCAAACCCGGCCAGCACAATGCCGCCACTGCTTTGGTTCACCAAAGCGGTGAAAGGTTCGGAAGAATAGCACGACGGGCTTGCCCGTTCGAACACCATTTCGTTGCGGTATGGCTCAAAACCCTCGATCCAGCGCACGAAAGGGGTTGCCCCGTTGACGAAGGCGGACTCATTGAGCATCCGGATGAAGGCCACCGGCAGCCCGATCTGGCGCGAATGGTCCAGCACCCTGCGGCAATTATCCAGCGCGCGATCGATCTCGGAAATCGCCGGCAGCCTCGGCTTCGCCAGATACTCCTGCTGCATGTCCACAAACACGACGGTCGGGACGCTGGAGCAATTCGCGAAACTCCGAAGGCTTACAACTGACGTCACTTGGCGCCCCTCTCAAGCCCGGAACGGTTACCGGGTGGTATCCCAATGTGCCGGGGGCGGCCTGCGGGTTCATCCACAGGGTAAGTATAACCATCGGAATCCCCAGCCCTGGACCCGCAATGGTTGTGATTTTCACAATATTCTGCCAAGTTTAGCGGGCAGAAAGGAATCTGTATGCGTCTGGTCGTGGAAAGGGGCGTTCCTCAGGAGGAACGCCAAAAAGTCGCCATCGGCAGTCTCACGGATTGGGATGCCGCCAGGGTTTTCCTGGAAGTGGTCCGCTGCGGCAGCTTCAGGTCCGCCGCGGAGCGGCTGGACTTGTCCATCAACGGCGTGCGCCGGCGTATTGCCGATTTCGAGCGCCAGATCGGCGCCACCCTGTTCACCCGCGACGTCCATGGCACAAGGCTGACCGACGAAGGCTCGCAGGTGGTATCGGCGGTGGAACGCATGGAGGCCGCATCGTTCGACCTGATGCGCGCCAGCAATTCCGTCACCAACACGCTGTCAGGTGAAGTCCGGGTCGCCGTCACCGAAGGCCTGGGCACATTCTGGCTGTCGCCCCGCCTCGTCGAATTCCAGCAATCGTTTCCGAATATTCTGGTCGACCTGCATTGCGCGATGCGCTCGGCCGACGTGTCGCGACACGAGGCGGACATTGCGATCCATTTGTCGCGGCCGGCGGCGCTCGATGTCAAACTGGTGCGGCTCGGCCGAATGCATATGATGTTCTTTGCCAGCGAGGAATACATCGCGACCTACGGCGCGCCGAAGACGATGGAAGAACTGGTCAAGCATCGGCTGGTGATGCAGGTCGCCGACGAGATCGCCGCCAAGGAGACGTTCGATCGTCTGTTTCCGGGTTATGCCCAGAGCGATCTGCTGGTCATGAAAAACAACGTCAGCAGCGCCCATTACTGGGCCATCGCCAATGGCGCCGGCATCGGCGTGCTTCCAACCTACGGCTGGGCACTCGGCGGTAAGATTGTGCCGCTCGAAATTCCGTTGCACCAGTCGTTCGATATTTGGCTGTCCTATCACGCCGGTAGCGGCCGTATCCCCCGGGTACGCCGCATGATCGACTGGCTGGTGGAGGCTTTCAATCCCGTAAGATTCCCGTGGTTTAAGGACGAATTCGTCCATCCCGGTGAATTTGATGCGGTATACAAGGGTGAATCCCCAACCCGGTTATTCGGGGGCTTTTCGACTGAAGGACGGCAAAAGGCAGAATGATGAAAGCAGCAGCGAAGAAAATGAAGCAGCGCAGTGCCGGCAAACCCGACATTGAATTAGGAAAGCGAATCCGGCTTCGGCGCGTTGAGCAGAAGGTCTCGCAGGCGGAGCTCGGCGACAAGCTCGGCGTCAGCTTCCAGCAGGTGCAGAAGTACGAGAAAGGCGTCAATCGCGTCGGCGCTGCCCGTCTTCAGGCAATCGCCACCGCGCTCGATGTGCCCGTCACGTTCTTCTATGACGGCGACGGCAAGGCGCGCGAAGTCGAGAGCCTGTTGTTCCTCGACAGCGCGTTCAGCCTGAGGCTGTTGCGTGCCTACAGCAAGATCAAGGACCAGACCGTTCAGCGTCAGCTGGTGTCCTTGATGGAATCGATCGCCGCGAACGAAGACTAAGCCCTTTGCGGATCAGTTCCCGGCGCGAACCCCTGGGTTCGCAGCCCGGGGGTCGTGGTGCGAATGCTTGGTTCGCAATAGCTCTCGCCGGGCCATAGCCGGTCCGGACGCGACAGGACAAGCCCACCGCCGTAGAAAACGGCGGCATTTGGCTGTTCGATATCAGTGCATCCATCGCGCCTCATGCGGAGGGCGTCGGCTGCGGCAAGCGTCTCGTCATTCCAGCGTGGCGCCGGAATTCCTGACGATCACGGCCCAGCGATCGACCTCGGTCTTGACGTAAGCAGCAAAACTGTCCGGCGTTGAGCCGGGCAGCGGCTCCAGCGCGAGCGTCGTCAGCCTGTCGCGCGTTGCGGGATCAGCAAGCAGTTTTTCGATCTGCGCCGTCAGCTGATCGGCGATATCACGCCGCAGCCCGGCGGGCCCGACCACGCCCTGCCACGCCACCAGTTCGAAGCCGGGCAGGCCCGCTTCGGCCAAAGTCGGCATCTCGGGCGCGGCGGCGACACGCCTGGACGTGGTGACGCCGAGGCACCTCACCTTGCCCTCGCGAATCGGCTTCAACGCCGGCTGCAGATCCATCATCACGAAGGCAATGTGCCCCGCGATCATGTCCTGCATCGCCGTCACGCTGCCGCGATACGGCACATGGCGAATATTGATCCCGGCCGCCGCCTTCAGCATCGCCGCGCCGAGGTGCTGCGGGCTGCCATTGCCGGCCGAACCATAGGTCAGTCCGGGCTTCGATTTGGCGTAGGCGATGAAGGCGGACAACGTCTTTGCCGGGATCTGCGGGTTGACGATCAGCGCGAACGGCACGCCAGCCACCAGCGCAATCGGGGTAAAATCCCTGACCGGATCGTAAGGTAGTTTCCTGTAGAGCGTCTTGTTGATGGCGAGCGTGGTCGAAGTCGCCATCAGCAAGGTATGGCCATCCGGCTCGGAGCGCGCCACCTGCTGCGCGCCGACAGCAGTTGCGGCGCCGGGCTTGTTCTCGACAATGACGCGCGCGCCAAGTCCGCTCCTGAGTTGATCGGCGACCAGGCGGCCGAGAAGATCGGTGGTGCCACCCGCGGGATAGGGCACGATTATCTTGATGGCCTGGCTCGGATAGGCGGCCTGCGCGAGGGCCGGCAACCCGGTCAGCAGGGCTGCCCCGCATCCCGCCAGCGCTTCTCGGCGCGTTAATGGCATGGTTTCTCCCTGCGCATTTTCTTGATCGCTATTGCGGAACACCATAGCCGCTGATGCGACATATCAAAGGCGACATAAGTCCAATCGGCGCTGTCAACTGTTGCGACAGCGCAACAGCCTCTACAACAGTATAGTGAGCGCGCAAAGCGCCTCCCGTCCACGGCACGGATCTCCATCCGGCCGGCTTCGCCAACCCGTTGACCTGTTACCCACGTCTCCGGTCTATTCTGCTACCTATGGTCCCGGGTTGGCCCCCAATCCGACCCACTTTCATTGCCGCCGGATCGAAGCAGTGCTTCAATCGGCCGCATCAGACTCAAAATCAAGAAAGCACAGAGATGCTGGACGTCCCCAAGAAGCCCAAAAAATCCTTCGCCGATGGCAAGATCCTGCTGGGGATCACCGATGGTGTCGGCGTCGTCACCTTCAACAATCCGGAAAAGCGCAACGCCATGTCGCTGGACATGTGGGAAGGGCTCGGCCAGGCGCTGGTCGAGCTGCGCGACGATCCCGATGTGCGCGTGGTGATCATGGTCGGCGCCGGTGACAAGGCTTTTGTGTCCGGCGCCGACATCAGCCAGTTCGAAAAAACCCGTCACAACGCCGAGGCCTCGGAAGAATATTCGAGAAAGAGCGCCGCGCAGCGCGCGCTGTTGGCGGACTACCCGAAGCCGACCATCGCCTGCATCCGCGGCTTCTGCCTCGGCGGCGGCATGCAGGTCGCCATGCTGGCCGACATCCGGATCGCCTCCGACACCAGCCAGTTCGGCATTCCCGCCGCCAAACTCGGCATCGCCTATGGCTATGACGGCCTGAAACATCTGGTGTCGCTGGTCGGCCCGTCCTGGGCGCGGCTCTTGATGTACACGGGCATGCGGATCGACTCCGCGGAAGCCGCACGCATCGGGCTGGTCGACCGCGTGGTAGCAGACGCCGAACTCTGGAACGCGACCACGGAAATCGCCGGCACCATCTCCGGCAACGCGCCACTGGCGATTCAGGCCGCCAAGATCACCATCGCGCAGGTGCTGAAAGATCCCGACCAACGCGACATGAACGCGATCAAGGACATCGGCACCGCCTGCATGGATTCGGAAGATTTTCGCGAGGGCCGGCAGGCCTTCATGGAAAAGCGGAAGCCGCAGTTCAAGGGAAGGTAACGCAGCAAATGCGTAAGGCGGATTTGCGAAGCGTACTCCGCCGTCATGGCGAGCGCAGCGAAGCAATCCACCTTTGCCGCAGGAAAAGAAAGAATGGATTGCTTCGTCGCAAGTGCTCCTCGCAATGACGGGAGGTGACGACGCAATGCCCCTACGGCGTCAGCACCGCGCGGCCGACCAGTTTGCCCTGCTGCAGGTCGAGCAGCGCCTGGTTGGCCTGAGCCAGCGGCATCGTCGTCACCGGGATCGGCGGGATCTTCATGTTGCGCACCAGATCGAGCAGTTCCTTGGTCTCGCGCAGATTGCCGACATAGCTGCCCTGGATGGTAATCGCCTTGATCGGAATCAACGGCAGCGCCCATGGCGCGCCGCCGCCGAATAGGCCGACGATCACGAGCTTGCCGCCCTTGCCGAGACAATCGAAGCCGAGCTGCGCGGTCGCGGCATTGCCGACGAGGTCGATCACGGCGCGGATCGGGCCGCCGGCGGCTTTTGTCAATTGCTCAAGCGCATCGGGGGCCTTGCCGTCGACGGTGGCCAGCGCGCCGGCCGCCATGGCGGCTTCGCGCTTGCGCGCATCGATGTCGACAACAATGGCGCCCTTGCCGCCCATCGCCTTCAGCAGCGACAACGCCATCAGGCCGAGCCCGCCGGCGCCGAAGATCACGATCGGCGTGTTGAAATCCTTCTCGACCTTCTTCAGCGCGCTGTAGGTGGTGACGCCCGAACAGGCATAGGGCGCCGCGGTGACGGGGTCGAGGCCCTCGAGGTTGATCAGGTATTTCGGGTGCGGCACCGTCATGTGGTCGGCATAGCCGCCGTCGCAATAGACGCCGATCGCGTTCGGCTTGATGGCGCACATGTTCTCGTCGCCGCCGAGGCAGGTCTCGCACTTGCCGCAGCCGAGCCAGGGATAGACCAGCACGACGTCCCCGACCTTGATACCTGCGGCATCGGCCTTGGCGTCCGGCCCCAATGCCAGCACTTCACCGACGCTCTCATGCCCCATGGTGCGCGGCAACGACACGCCGCGGTCCTTCAGCGACAGCGGCTTTCGGCCATGGCCGAGATCGTAGCCGCCTTCCCAGATATGCAGGTCGCTGTGGCAGACGCCGGCCGCCTTGACCTTCAGCAGCACCTGGGTGCCCTCAGGCTGCGGCGTCGGTGCGTCCACTTCCTGCAAGGGGGCGTTGAAATCGGCAACCTGGAAACTCTTCATCGCTTCTCTCCCGATGGTTTTTTGCTTTTGGCCCATAGCGTTTTCGAGCGAAGTGGGTACCGGTTCGCACAAAGAAAACGCGTCAAAACTAAAGGCCCTTCCCGTTGTTAGACGCTTAAGCAGCCCCGATCAATGGATGATGGCAGGCGGCGAACTGGGCCGGCGCCACCTCACGAAGCTCAGGCACTTCGTCGCTGCAGCGCTGGTCGGCGCGCGGGCAGCGGGTGCGAAACCGGCAGCCCGACGGCGGCGCGATCGGCGACGGCGGCTCGCCCACCGCCACGCTTTCGGCCGGCCGCACATCCGGATCCGGCACCGGGATCGCCTCGATCAAGAGCGCGGTATAGGGATGCGCCGGCTGCGCGAACAATTGCTCGGATGGACCGACCTCGCAGAGCCGGCCGAGATACATCACGGCGACGCGGTCGCTGACCGCCTTCACCACCGCCAGATCGTGGGCGATGAACAGCAGCGTCAGTCCGTAGCGCGCCTTCATCTCTTCCAGCAGATTGAGGATCTGGGCGCGGATCGACACGTCGAGCGCCGATACCGGCTCGTCGCAGATGATGAATTCGGGATTCAGCACCAGCGCCCGTGCAATGCAGATGCGCTGGCACTGGCCACCGGAAAATTCATGCGGCAATCGTCCCATCACCAGCTGCGGATCGAGTCCGACCGCGCTCAGCACGTCGTGGACCAGTTGCGCGCGCTTTTTCTTGTCCTTGACGCCGGATATCACCAGCGGCTCGGCGATGATGTCGCCGATCCGCCGCCGCGGGTTCAGCGAAGCGATCGGATCCTGGAAGATCAGCTGCACACGCCGGCGCATCCGCCGCAAAGTATCGCCCTGCATCGCCGTGAAGTCCTGGCCGTCGAACAGCACCTTGCCGGATACCGGCTTGCGCAACTGCATCACCGCGCGGCCGAGGGTCGATTTTCCGCAACCGGATTCGCCGACCAGGCCGAGCGTCTCACCGCGGGCAATCTCAAAGCTGACGCCAGACACCGCATGGACCGTCTTGTTGCCCAAGGGAAATTCGACGACGAGGTCTTCCACCCTGAGCAAGGGATCGCCGGAGACGGGTTGCGGAACCGGCGGCATCATGCGAGGGCGCCGGCGGCGAGCGGGCGGAAACAGGCATATTGGTGCCCCGGCGAGTCCGCATCCTCGAGCCGCGGCTTCTCGATATGGCATTGCGCCCACGCATACTTGCAGCGCGGCGAGAATGAACATCCCTTCAGCGGCCGGGTCGGATCGGGCGGACGGCCCGAAATCGCCGGCAGCGGTGTATGCGGCTTGGCGTCGATCTTCGGGATCGCCGCCAGCAACGCCTCGGTGTAGGGCATGCGCATCTTCTTGAACAAATCGGATGTCGGCGCGCGTTCGACGACGCGGCCGGCATACATCACCGCCACCTCGTCGGTACGGCCGGCGACGACGCCGAGATCGTGGGTGATGATGATCATCGCCATGTGGCGGCGGCGCTGTTCGCGCGCCAAGAGATCGAGGATCTGCGCCTGGATCGTGACGTCGAGTGCGGTGGTCGGCTCGTCGGCGATCAGCAATTTGGGTTCGCAGGACAGCGCGATGGCGATCGCCACCCGCTGCCGCATGCCGCCCGAAAGCTGGTGCGGATACTGCATCAACCTTTGCTCAGGTGCTGGAATGCCGACCGCCGCCAGCAATTCAATACTGCGCATTTTCGCCGCCACCCCGTCGAGTTCGAGATGCTCCTGCAGCGTCTCGATCAGCTGGGTGCCGATGGTCAGCACCGGATTGAGCGAGGTCATCGGGTCCTGGAACACCACCGCGAGCGAACGGCCGCGCAGCTTGCGCAGGCGTTCGCGATCGAGCCGCACGAGGTCCTGGCCGTCGAACATCACGCGGCCGGACAGCTTTGCCTTTTTCGGCAACAGCTGCAGGATCGCCCGCGACAGCATGGTCTTGCCGCAGCCGGATTCGCCGACGATGCCGAGGGTCTGGCCGGCGCCGATCGTTAGATCGACATGATCGACCGCGCGAAGATTGCCGCGCGGCGTCGGCAGATCGACGGCCACTCCCTCGACGGAAAGCAATGCGGGTCCGGTCACAGCGCGCCCTGCCGCGGATCGGTCAGAGCCCGCAAGGTGTCGCCGACCAGGTTGAAGGAAAGCACCGTCAGGAACATCGCGATCGCGGGAAGGAAAGCGAGCCGCGGCGCGATCTCGAGGCTTTCTCGCCCCTCCCCGATCATGCCGCCCCAGCTGGCTGTCGGCGGCGGCACGCCCAGTCCCAGGAACGACAGCGCGCCCTCGACGACGATGGTGACGGCAACGCCGAGCAGGAAGAAGGCAGCCAGCGGCAGGATGACGTTCGGCAACAGCTCACGCAGCAGGATGCGCGCATGGGTGGCGCCGAGCGCCTGCGCCGCGACCACGAATTCACGCCGCGCCAGCGTCAGGGTCGCGGCGCGCGCGACTCGCATGAACGCCGGGATTCCGAGTACGCCGAGGATGCAGGTGAGATTGAGGATCGATTGTCCGAGATAGGCGGTCACGGCCAGCGCGAATACCAGCGGCGGAAAAGCCAGCAGCACGTCCATGCTGCCGACCACCAGTGTCTCGAAGCGGCCGCGAAAATAGCCGGCCAGCATGCCGAGCGCGCCGCCGACCGTGATCCCGATCACCGGCGCGCAAATCCCCACAATGAGCGAGATGCGCGCACCATAAATCAGCCGAGCCAGTTCGTCCCGCCCCAGGCCATCGGTACCGAGCCAGTGCATCGCCGATGCGCCCGCCCGGCGCTCCAGCATGTCCATGTCGGTCGGGCTGGGCAGCGGCAGCAGGTCTGCGAATGCGGCAGCGGCAAGAATAAGGACCATCCAGACGGTCGCCGCCCAAAACAGCGGCCCCAGCCGCCGCGTCCGTTTCACCGGACTGGCGGCGACATCCTCAATGCTCAGGTCAAGCGTGGCCATGACGAATCCTGGGATCGAGGATGGCATAGAGCATGTCGACGACAAAATTCATGATCACGAAGCCTGCTGCGACCAGCAGCACCACGCCCTGCAGGATGATCAGGTCGCGGGTGAAGATCGCGCCGACCAGCAGCCGGCCGATTCCCGGCAAGGCAAAAATCGTTTCGACGATCAGCGTGCCGCCGATCAGCCGGCCGATGTTGATTCCGGTGATGGTGACAAGGGTCAGCGACGAGGGTTTTAGGGCATGAACGAACAGGATGCGCGACGCTTTCAGTCCCTTGGCCTTGGCCAAGGCGATATAGTCCTCCTGCAGGGTTGCAATCATGTCGGAACGCAACACGCGCATGATGCCCGGCCATTCCGCGATCGCCAGTGTCAGCGCGGGCAGCAGCAGAAAACGCAAATTCGCGGCGGGGTCCTCGCCGAACGGCACGTAGCCGGTCGCCGGCAGCCAGCGAAGCTCCACCGCGAACAGATAGATCAGCAGGATGGCAGACAGGAATGTCGGTACCGACAACATGCCGAAGGCGCTGCCGGTCATGAAACGGTCGAAGGCGCTGCCGCTACGCACCGCGCAGGCGATCGCGATGGGAACGCCGATGGCGAGGCCAATGATCTCGGCCATCACCATCAGTTCAAGCGACACCGGCAGCCGCTCGGTCACGGCCTGCAGCACGGTCTGCCCGGTTCGAAACGACCTTCCGAAGTCGCCTTGCAGCACATTGCCGAGCCAGGACAGATAGCGCCACCAGATCGGCTGGTCGAGCCCCATGTCATGGCGCAGCGCCGCCACCTTCTCCGGCGTCGCCTGATCGCCGAGGATGGTGTAGGCGAGATCGCCCGGCAGCAGCGACGCGATCAGGAATGTCAGCAGCGAAACCGCGAGCAGAACCGGCACCAGCTGAAGGAGCCTTCGCGCCACAAAGCCCAGCATGGACGGCTATTCCAGCCAGACGCCGGACACGTCGATCACCCCGCTATACATCTTCGGCAAGCCTTTGAGCCTGGCGCTCGAAAGCGCGTAATAGGTGTTCTGGAAAGTCCAGAACCAGATCGCCTGCTGGTTGACGTGCCGGCTGACGGCGCAATAATCCTCGGTCCGCTTGGCCTGATCCGCCGTGACCCGCGCCCGTTCCAACAGCGCATCGAGTTCCGGATTCGAATAATTGGCCAGCGCTACCGGACTGCCGGTGTGGAAATTGGCATACATCTGCGCATCGGGATCGGCGAGATCGACGATCCGCCACGGCGTCAGCTGGAACTGGCGCATGAAGGCGCGCGGCACGATGGTCGCCTGATCGACCTGCTCGATTTCCATGTTGGCGCCGACCTGTTTCCAGAATTGCTGCATCACCTGGCCGACGGTGCGCCCGCGCGGCGTTGCGCTGACGATCATCTTGAACTCGACCGGCTTGCCGTAGTCCTTGATCAACGCCTTGGCCTTTTCGATATCGAACGGCAGCGCGCCGTCGTCCTTGCATTTGACCCACGAACCTTCGCCGTAGGGATTGCTGGCCGGACGGGCCAGGCCATTGGTGATCGCTTGCGACATCTTCTTGCGGTCGAGCGCCATTACCAGCGCCTGACGCACCCGCACATCGTCGAACGGCGGGGTCTTGGTGTTGAAAGCGTAGACCTGGGCGCCCGACCCGACATAGCTGTGCACCTTCAGCTTGGGATCTTTCTCGGCTTTCTGAATATTGTCCGCGTCGTATTCATCGTCCCAGATGATATCCACCTCGCCGGATTGCAGGCTGGCGAAGCGCGACTGCGCGTCCGGCAACGGCTTCAGCACCAGACGGTCCAGATAGGGACGCCCCTTGTTCCAGTAGTCCGGATTGCGTT
This sequence comes from Hyphomicrobiales bacterium, assembly GCA_038212905.1. Taxonomy (GTDB): domain Bacteria; phylum Pseudomonadota; class Alphaproteobacteria; order Rhizobiales; family Xanthobacteraceae; genus Bradyrhizobium. Next base: position 17,807 of record JBBQUA010000022.1, on the reverse strand, counting down.
CGAGAACCATTCGGTCGCCCGCGGCCCAGGACTTCAGGACGTACGGGCCGGTGCCCACCGGATTGCGGTTGTATTCGTCACCCTTGGTCTTCCACGCCGTCGGCGACTGCATGACCCAGTTCGAACTTTGAATGGTGATGATCGCCGGGAAGTTTACCGACGGATCTTTCAGATTGTAGACCACCGTCAGTTCGTCCGGCGCCTGCACGTCGGCGATGCTGGAGATGTAGAAAGCGCAGCGGCACTTGTTGGCGGGGTCCTTCTGCCGGTCGAAATTCGCCTTGGCCGCCTCGGCGTTGAAGGGCGTGCCGTCATGAAATTTGACACCTGGCCGCAGCTTGAAGGTCCAGGTCTTGAAATCCTCGGAACTACTCCAGGACAGCGCAAGCTTCGGCTGCGTTACGCCCTTGTCGTCGAGCGTCGTGAGGGTGTCGAAGATCGCCGCAGCCGCGGTCGCGGCCGCAGTATCGAATACACCGACCTTGAGCGGATCGAATCCGGGAATATCGAGTTCGAGGCCGACGGTGATGCTGCCGCCCTGCTTTTGGGCGCTGGCGGGACTTGCCACCCAGGGACTTGCAACCAAGGCAAGACCAAATACCGCGACGTGAAGTATTGGCGCTAGCGCGCGCGAGCGGGTTGCCGCTTTCATTCGATGCTCCCTCCGATAGACCCCGCGTCCGGTGTTCCGGATCGTCGATGACTGCGCGGCAGATTGGCTGGAATTGCCGGCTGCGGCAAGGCCGCAAGAGGGCGCCGGATGAAAAGCCGCAGGCGTTCCGGTTGACGCGCTTCGTCAACCCGGCATTGTCGCCAGCCGCTTGCCCGTGAAGGCCGCTATTTCGTCTTCCGAAAGCCCGGTCTCCCGCAGATACGCAACCGTGTGCTCGCCCAGGGTCGCCATCCGTGTGGCGGCCGAGACGCTGGCCCCGGACATGCGGAACGGCAGGTTGAGAACCTTGAACGTGCCGCCACCATCTTCCACCTCGGCCAACGCGCCGCGATGCGCGATTTGCGGATCGCCGAGGGCCTGAGCCACCGTGCGATAGGCCGAACTCGGAACACCCTCGGCATTCAGAGCAATGAGGCATTGTTCAGTTGTCACGGCGCCCGACCAGGCTTCGACGCCCTCCATCAAGCTCGCCCAGTTGTCGCGGCGATCGGCATAAACGGCAAAACGCGGATCTCTGATCCACTCCGGACGCCCGATCACCTTCATCAGGCTCTGGAAGGTCTTCTCGCTGGCGATCGCGACCATCACATAGCCATCCGCGGTTGCGATCGGCCCGAACATCGGACGCTGGGTCGGCTTCACCTCGAATTGCGACCACTGCAATTCGTTGAGCGTCAGGCTGAGCATCGATTCCAGCATCGAGACGTCGATATGCTGGCCGAGCTGCGTGCCGTGGCGCTGATACAGCGCGGCCGAAACAGCGCCGAAGGCATAGACGCCGGTCAGCACGTCAGCGTGATAGATGCCGCAATAATCCGGCCGGCTTCGCCCGGGCTGGTAGGCCAGATGCGCCATCTCGTAACCGGAGGCGGCGTGGATCACCGGCGCATAGGCCGGCAGTTCCGCCGACGGTCCGGTCTGGCCGTATCCGGAGATCGAACAATAGATCAGCTTCGGATTGAGCTCCTTCAGCGAGCCGTAGTCGAGCTTCAGCCGGCGCATCACGCCGGGGCGAAAATTCTCCACCAACACATCGGTGCTGGCGATCAGCCGGCGAATGACCTCGATCCCTCCTGATGATTTCAGGTCGAGCACCAGACTGTTCTTGCCGATATTGAGCTGGCCGAAAGCAGTACTGCAATTGTTGCGGACCGGCGGACGCGTTCGCATCGTCTCGCCTTCGGTGGTCTCGATCTTGATGACCTCCGCCCCCATGTCGGCCAGCATCCGCGTGCAATGCGGGCCGGCAATGGTGGTCGAAAAATCCAGCACGCGCAGTCCTTCGAAGCTCTTTGTCAAATTGCCCTCATTGTTGTCAGCTACCGTCATGCGAACTCCCGGACGCCTGATCCGGCGCGGCGGACCCTAAATTGCGGCGCTCAGCCTGGGAAGCGTTTCTCCCGGCGCCTGCCGCCTGTGCCCCAAGCAAACCCGCAACGCAAACTGGAACCTTTCTTGCATAGTCTGAGTTAGCGCTGGTGCGGGGGCATTTCTTGAAAGTCTTGTTCGTTACCACGGAAATGGATGATTTCGTCCGGGTGGGCGGGCTCGCGGCCGTTTCCGCAGCCCTGCCGCGGGCGCTGCGCTCGCTCAGCGACGTCAGGATCATCCTCCCCGGATATCGTGACGTGGTCGAACAATTCCTGCACATCCAGATCGTCGGTCAATGCCCGGCGCTGGCGGAGATGCCGGCCTGCTCGCTCGGGCTGACCGCAACCAGGGACGGGCTGCCGATTTACGTCCTGCTCTGCCCGGAACTGTACGACCGCCCCGGCAATCCCTATGGCGACGCATCGGGCCGGGACTGGCCCGACAACGACGTGCGTTTCGGTCGATTTGCATCGGCCGCTGCCCAGCTGGCGGCAGGCACGCTGGACAAGAATTGGGCAGCCGACCTGGTTCACGCCAATGACTGGCAGGCCGCGCTCGCGCCGGCCTATCTCGCCTGGAACGAGGTCAAGATCCCCAGCATCCTGACCATCCATAACCTCGCCTATCAGGGCCTGTTCCCGAAGCAGTCGCTGCGCCGGATCGGCGCGCCCGAAGCCTCCTTCCACATCGACGGCCTCGAATTCTACGACAAGCTGTCCTTCCTCAAGGGCGGCATCGTCTATGCGTCGCACCTGACCACCGTCAGCGAAAACTACGCGAAGGAGATCACCACCCCCGAACTCGGCTGCGGGCTTGAGGGCCTGCTGCGGCAACGCTCCGATGCCGGCGGACTCACGGGAATCCTGAACGGCATCGACGAGAGCTGGGATCCCCGCGTCTGCGCCCAGCTGGCGCAGCCGTTCGGCGCCGGAGACTGGGAAGGCAAGCAAGCCAACTCGGATTACGTTCGCCAGCAATTCGGCCTGGCGCTGTCGCGCGGCCCGATTTTCGGGCTGGTGGCGCGCCTGGTGCACCAGAAGGGCGTCGATCTGGTGCTGGCAGCCGCGGACGAGATCATCGCGTCCGGAGGCCAGATCATCGTGACCGGCAGTGGCGAGCCCGCCATCGAGCAGGCATTGGTCGACGCGCATCGCCGCCGGCCGGATGCGATCGGCGTCGCCATCGGTTTCAACGACGGGCAAGCCCGGCGGATTTTTGCCGGCAGCGACTTTACCCTGATGCCGTCGCGGTTCGAACCCTGCGGCCTGAGCCAGATGTATGCGCAAAGATTCGGCTCGCTGCCGATCGGCCACCAGACCGGCGGCCTCGCCGAAACCATCACCGACGGCGAAACCGGATTCCTGTTCGACCGCCCTTCGACGGAATCGTTTCTCGGCGGCGTCAGACGCGCGTTCGCAGCCTTCACGGCGAAGGACCGACTCGACGCGATGCGCCGCAGCGCCATGTCGCGCTCGTTCAGCTGGGGAATTTCAGCGGCCTGCTACAGCGCGCTGTACCGCAAGGCGCTGTCGTAGAGCACCCGTTCATGCCTCATTCCCCGGTCAGTCCTGCCTTTCGCATACCGTCCAGAAATCGTTCCATCAACTCGGGCGTTTGATAGGGAACACTCGCCCTTATCCAGGCGAGCGATAGTTGCGGCTGCTCCAGCCGGACGGCAGCGAGAAATTTTTGGGCCTCCTCGAGTTCACCCATCTGGGCCAGGCTCGCACAGCGCATGCGTTGCGCGCCCTGAAATCCCGGCCGCAGCCGCAGCAGTTCGCCTGAGTACCGAGCAGCTTCCGCATATCGGCCGGCGAGATAATGAGCGACCGCGATGCCTCCAAGAAACATCGCCATCTCCGGATCCAGCGGGCTCAACCGGATGGCCTCTTCGCCGTGCGCGATAGCCTCGCGATCCCTTCCCGAAAAAGCCAGTCCGTGGCTGAGATAACAATGGGCCGCCGCCGAACTTGGATTGAGATTGACGGCGCGCCGGAACGCTGCGATCGATTCCCCGGTGCGTCGTTCCATCATCGACCAATAGCCGAACGCGATCTGTCCCCACGGATCGCAATCGTCAACCGCGACCGCTCGAACGATGTGCTCGCGGCCGGCCAGCAAGCCGTGATCGCGGTCGATCCAGCCGTTATGCGCGCCAAACACGAGACAAAAACCCAGCAGGCCGCGTGCCGGTGCGTAGTCTGGATAAGCGTCGACCGCCCGTTGGAGCGCATTGATGGCAGCTTCACTGTCCGACCGCGTGAGACGCCAGACGTGGATCCGGGCGCGCGCCACAAGCTCCCACGCGCCGAGATCGTCGGATGAGCGCGCAAAGGCGCGAACGCCCTCCGCGGCCAGAACGCGCGGTTCGATCGCGGCGACGACGCTGCGCGTGATCTCATCCTGCACCGCAAAAATGTCGCCCAGCTCACGGTCGTATTGTTCGGCCCAGTGATGGCCGCCCGTCAACGCGTCAATGAGCTGCGCGCTGACGCGCAGCCGCTTGCCGGCCCGGCGAACACTGCCTTCGAGTACATAGCGAACGCCCAGTTCGCGCGCGACCTGCCGCACATCGACGGCGCGATTCTTGTAGACGAATGTCGAGTTGCGGGCGATCACGAACAACCAGTGGATGCGGGACAATCCGGTGATCAGATCTTCCGAAATGCCATCGGCAAAATACTCCTGATCCGGACCATCGCTCATATTGTCGAACGGCAAAACCGCGATGGAGGGCCGGTCGGGCAGTGCCAACGGGTGGGTCCAGCTGTCAGTGGCAGCCTGGTGCGGGACTGCCGCCATTTTCCCGATGAACCGGTAACCCCGGCGGTGCACGGTTTCGACATAGCGAGGCCGCCTTGCATCATCGCCAAGGGCGCTTCGAATCTCCTGGATGCAGGTCACCAGCGCCGCGTCACCCACGGTGACCTCGGGCCACACTGCGTCGAACAGTTCCTCCTTGGTAATCACGTCGCCGGGACGGGCAGCCATGAAGGACAGTAGCGCTAACGCTTTCGGCGTGAGTCGCACGTTGCGGTCCCCGGACATCAGTCCGCCGCGCGGTTCCAGCCGATAGCGCCCGAAGGTAAGCGTCCGGTCCAACATGGATTTCTCCGGCGCCAAGGTTAGCACGATCCTCCTATAGAAATCCCGTTTCTCGCCTATGACTTCCGGCCGGTTCGACCCTAGGGTCGGAGCCAAATTCGAGAAGTGCCGCTTTGTTCCGAGCGGAAAACACGGGAGAAGCGCGATGAAGACGACGCCTGCAGTGATGGTGGTGCTTTCGGTCGGCCTTTCATTCGCTCAGCCAGCTTGTGCTGACGACGAAAAGCTTGGAAAGGTCAATTTCGAAACGTCCTGCAAACCGGACGCCCAGAAATTATTCAACCAGGGAATGTTGTATCAGCACTCGTTCTGGTACCGCGCGTCACAACGAACATTCGAGGACGTAGCGAAAGCCGATCCCGAGTGCGGCATCGCCTATTGGGGCAGTGCACTCAGTCTGCTGTGGAATCCCCACGTGCCCACACCTGTGAAAAATCTCGCCGACGGCGCCGCCATGATCGCCAAGGGAAAGAGCGTCGGCGCCAGGACTCAGCGCGAGCGCGACTATCTGGATGCGCTTCGGGTCATGTACGCCGATTACGAGACAATCGATCATCGCACCCGCATCGTGGCCTATGCGAAGGCCATGGAGCAGTTGGTACTACGCTATCCGAATGATGACGAGGCCCAGATCCACTACGCATTGGCGCTCAACACCTCGGCCTCGCCGGCCGACAAGACCTATGCCAGCCAGCTCAAGGGCGCGGCGATTCTTGAACCTATCGCCAGGCGCCAGCCGCAACATCCCGGCGTGGCGCACTACCTGATCCACCTCTACGACTATCCGGCGATCGCCGAGAAAGGCCTCGATGCTGCGCGACGCTATGCCAAGATCGCCCCGGCGGCTGCCCATGCCCAACACATGCCGTCGCACATCTTCACGCGCGTCGGCTATTGGAACGAATCCATCGCATCGAATGCCGAAGCTGCGCGCGTCGCGAAGGAAGCTCAAGACTTCCACGACCAGCTGCACGCAATGGATTACCAAGTCTATGCCTATCTGCAACTTGGGCAGGACCAGAAGGCCAAGGCCATCCTCGACGAGGCAACGAACGTCACCGGTTTCACCGAGACATTCCTGGTAGGCCCATACGCGCTGGCCGTTTCGCCGGCACGCTACGCCTTGGAACGCGGCGACTGGAAGGCGGCATCGGAACTTGCGGTCCGCCCCAGCCCGCTGGCTCAGGTACAGGCGATGACCCACTTTGCCCGTGCCCTCGGCGCAGCCCGCTCCGGAAATCCCGACGCCGCCAAGGCGAGTATCGCTAAGCTCGTCGAGCTACGGGACAAATTGCGTGACGCGAAAGACGGCTATTGGTCGGAACAAGTTGACATTCAGCGGCAGGTCGCGACAGCTTGGGCGCTATATGCCGATGGTAGGCAGGCTGACGCGCTGACTGCGATGAGTACAGCCGCAGATGCCGAGGACAAGACCGAGAAGCATCCGGTGACGCCGGGCGCGCCCAAGCCCGCACGCGAACTCTACGGCATCATGTTGCTCGAGAGCGGCAAGCCTGAGGAAGCGCTTGCCGCTTTCGAGGCGACGCTGAAGAAGGAGCCGAACCGTCTGGGTGCCTATTCAGGCGCGGCGAAGGCCGCTGAAAAAGCCGGCGAAAACGCCAAGGCTCAGGAATATTACAAGAAAGTCCTCACCATCGCCGGCGATGCCGACAAGTCCCGGGTCGAGGTCCGCGATGCCCGCGCGTTCTTGACGAAAAAGTCGTGAGAGTTCGACGCTCAAAGCCATGCGGGAAAAACGTGAGAACGCTGTTGCTGTTATTCGCACTCGACGCACTTGCGGCTCCGGCGCAGGCGCAGTCGCTGCAGGTCGTCGGATATGCTGGTTTTCTCGGCGAGTGGGAACTAACCGCCACCGTCACGGAAAAGGCGAGCCTGTGGGCCAGGGTATTCTCTGGACCATTGTCGCTGAAACATGTCGGTATCTGTACACAGGATGGGCCAGAGCAAAAGACCGGAGAAATCCGTTTTCAGATATCAACATTTTCGTCGCAACTGGATGCAACGTTGCTGGTTGAGGGCCTGGAGTGCACCTACAGCGCACGCTCGTCGAACCCTTATAGTGGCCTGATGGCCTGCCCTGATCGGGCAGCTGTTCCGCTCAAGCTGTGGCTAAGATAGTGCCCTCACCCGCTCATTCGCGTCGAACGGCGCCTGCTATTTCCTCGGCGGCCTCGTCGGCAGCGCGGTCCTCGGCCAGTTGTTCGACCGTTTCGGATGGACCGTCTGCATTGCCGGCGTTGGCGCTGCACTCGTCGTCTCCGGCCTGCTGGCAGCGCGGCTCAGGCTTCCGCCGCAATCCCAGCCAAAGCCGCCGTTCGCCCGATCCGGGGCCGGCGGTGCGCGCCCCTATTCGCGGATGATGACCAGCCGGCCGTCTTCCAGGCCGACAACCAGGCCCGGACGTCCCCCGATACTGGCCGATCCGATATTCGTTGCAATGCGTGCCGGCAGCGGAATCCGGGCGATATCGCGAACCTTTGGTGCGAAGGCGATGAGGCGAAGCGAGCGGCGATCAAGGCTTGGCACCGCCAGATCGGGGTGGCCGTCGGCGTCGAAATCCGCCGTCCAGCTCATGCCAAGCACTTTCGACCCGATGAAGTGATTGGAAGCATCGGAAACCTCGGCGACCTTCCTCAATCGCCGGTCCTGCCAGGACCACAGTTGCAGCAGACCGGCGACGTGGGGTTGGCGCACAAAGGCAATATCGGTGCTGCCGTCACCATTGAAATCGGCGATCCCGGCCGGATTCAGCCACGCATGCGCATGACCGATCGGCGGCGTCTCCGCAATGATCTTCATCGACTCGGCATCGATGATCGCCAGCGCCGAACCGCGCTGAAGATACGACTTCACCAGCACGATTCGATCGACACCATCCAGGGTGGCGATGCGTGGCAACAGGTCCTCGAACACCGCGTTGGCGCCCGCGGTTACCGTGCCGATCCTTCCATCGCTTCGCTCGATGACGAGGCTCCCGGCTTCGATGGCGTCGCCGAGCACGCCATGACGATAACGATCGGTCGGATTGGCGAGCCAGGCGCGAGCGATCGCTCCGCTACTGATTGCGACCCGTCCATCCGAAAGACCGCCCGGAGGCACGGCCGGAAAGCCAGGTGCTTGCGCCGGGATCAGCGTAGCGGTCGCGGGGTCAATCCGGTGCCAGTTCGGCCCGATCGCGATATGCGTATCCGTGCCCCGGACCTCGACCGAAGTCACAGGGCCTGATGTCGGCACCGTTTCGGCGCGCCACTCCGCGGTGGCCGGTCCAAGGGCCAGCAACGACACCACGAATATCAGGAGCAATCTCATGCCGTCCAACAATCATGCGCGGCCGGGATTGTCACTCCGCAGCACGAACACATTCGCGTTGGCCGCGAAAGCCGGAGCGGCCTGATCTCGGACGATCAGTCTTCCCGCGTCAGGATGTGGGTCAGGTTTCGAATGGAGGGGGCGGCGAACAGCACGATCGGCGTCATGGCGACCCAGGCGATCAGCCAGGATTGCAGCCAGTGCGTAACGAACCCCCCCGCCGTCAGGAACGGGACGCTCGCAATTGCCGCCGCGACCGCACAGGTCAGGCCGGACTGAATGAAGCCAAACACAAAATGACTGAACCGGCGCGGTATCCGCAACATTTCCACCTCGGCAGAAGAGATGATCACAAAAGGCAAGCAAGGGCCGTGCCTAAATGGTCACTACCGTCGAAATTCATCACCCGGTTGCAGAAATAGTTACTTCGACATCACTTCATAGACCCTGATGCTGGATATGTAGGGGTTGCTCAGCGCGATCTTCTCGGCGTCATCGAGACTGTCGGCGCTCACGATCGTGAAGCCGGTAATGGATTCGAGTCCCAGCGGCAGGTCCCTGGTTCCAGCTTTCGAGATTTCCCGGCCACGACTGAAATGCCCTCCCATATCGATGATGCGGTGCTTTATTGCCGCGAACCACTCGCCCCAGGCTGTCATGATTTGCGGTGTCGGCCTTTCAAATCCGTAGTGCAAGAGAACGAACTTCTTCATGGTGGTCTCCCTTTTGGCTGGGGCTTTGCCCGGTTTTCCCCTGGTTGCGGACTGACCTGCAGGCTCGCGTGCACGCCATCGGATTCTCCGGTCACTTCACATGATTTTCCCGCGCCTGCGTTCTGCGAGGTCGAACAGCTGCGGCAGCTTGCGAATGAGCGCTGCCGAGCCGCTGAACTTCGCGCGTTTCGCTGCCACCGCCGCTTGAAGCGACATGCTCAGACTTACGATCTGCAGGACAATGTCGAATGGCGCTTCCAGCGTCGCCTTGCAGTCAATGCCACCTCTCTGGATGGTTGTACCGCTCTCGCCGCCCGCGACTGTAAAGGCCGCGGATTTATCGCCATGCGTCACGACAAGGCCGATGCTCACATCGGGGACGGGCGTACGCTTTGCGATGGCATCGAGACCAAGCAGCACCCAGTCAGGCTCGAAGACGTCTCCGGGAACGGGCGGAAACAGGAAGCGCCCGCCCCAACGAATCAATTCCCGGATCGCTGGCTGAATTTCCTTGCCGATATCCGTCAACTCGTAGAGCTGTGCATTGACAGGCCTCGGCAAGTTTATCTTGCGAACCACGTTACTTTCGATCAACGCCGTGAGGCGCGCGGTCAGCAAGGACGGGCTGATGCCGTCAAGGTGGTCCAGCAGATCGCCAAATCGCTTCGGCCCCAGCAGAAGCTCCCGGATGATCAGCAGGGTCCATCGCTCCCCGATCAGTTCGGCGGCGCGGGCAAGCGCGCAAAACTGCGGATAGTGAAGATTGCTCATTCCCGAAGGACCATTTCGTCAGCCGCCTTGATCAACTTCGGTATGCCAACGCAATCAGGGGCCCCACGATCAGGAATTGCAGCACCGTAAAGGCGGTTTCGAGCACGACAAAGTCCGGGATCGAAGCCATCGGCTGCTTGGCGGCAACCGCCAGCGTTGTAAACGACCATGACAACACGCCAACGCCCAGCCCGTAAAGCAGCCCGTTCTTCAGAACCGTGTCGCGGCGTCCCGCGAACACCCGTGGAAACATCCATGAAAAGATCACGCCCTGGATCAACATCGACGCCAGACCAAAAGGAATGATCGGTTCGGGACGGTAGATTTGAAGCGCGCGGTAATTGGGCTCGAACAGAACGAGATGCCAGACAAACGCGATCGGAAACGTCGGGACGAGATAAGCGGCCATGCCATACCAAACGTGACGGGCCTCCGCCGGGCGTCCGATGCCTGATGCAGACGACATCGCAAATTCCCTCCACATACTACAGTTATTATAGTATCTAGTACAATATATGGAGTCAATTCAGGAATCGAACCATTGCCATCGGCAACCAACCCTGGAGCCGCTCTTTGATCCGGAAGACGCCGGGGGAAGGACGCTGCGGCGACCGCGGGACGACTACGTCGATCGCACCTTCTGGGGTTTCACCTCCGACGGCGGGACCGGCTCGTCATCGGCAATGGCGCGCAACGCCGCGCCCTCGATATCGTCATATTGGCCGCTCTTCAGCGACCAGAGAAATCCGAACAGGCCGACCAGCCCGAGCCCGAGCGCCATCGGCACCAGAAAGACCAGCACTTCCATCAGGACCTCCTGTCCGCGACGCGGCGGGCGCGCAGCGCGTTGAGCATGACGAGGATGGAGGAGCCCGACATCGCCGCGGCAGCGATCAGCGGCGTCACCACGCCGCTGATCGCAATCGGAACCGCCAGCAAGTTGTAGCCGATCGCGAGCCAGAGGTTTTGCCGCATCAGCAGCAGCGCCTTGCGGGAGAAATCGATCGCCGCCACCACCGGGGCCAGGGGCTTGCCGAGGAAGACGAGATCGGCGGTCGCCTGGCTGAGATGCGCGGCGGAGATCGGCGACATCGAGACATGCGCCGCCGCCAGCGACGGCGCGTCGTTCAGCCCGTCGCCCACCATCATCACCTTGACTCCCTGCGCCTTCAGTTCCTCGATGCGCGCGATCTTGTCGGCCGGTGTGACGCCCGCCCGCCAGTCGCTGACCCCAAGCACGCGCGCCGCGGCACGAACCGCCGGCTCGCGATCGCCCGAGAGAATTTCGACCTTGATGTTGCGCCGCTGCAGCGCCGCCATCATCGCCTGCGCATCCGGGCGCAGTCCCTGCCGGACGCAGAACACATAACTTTTCTCGCCATCGCTGAAGGCAACGATGGAGGCTTCCGGATCGATATCCTGACTGGCGCTGGCCAATTGCTCGGCGGCGCAGAACGATGGCCGTCCAAGCCGCAGCTCTCTTCCGTCCAGAGTGGCGCGCACTCCCTGCCCGGGCTCCTCGACGGCGCCTGCCAGCGGCGCTTTCGCATTCGACGCCCGCGCCACCGCGGCTGCGATGGGATGATGGCTCGCCAGCGCCAACTGGCCGGCGAGCCCGAACACCTCCTCGGGGATACCGGCGGCGTTGACCACTTCGAGATCGGGCAGCGTCAGGGTTCCTGTCTTGTCGAAGATGATGTGGTCGACCTCGGCGAGCCGTTCGATCGAGTCGCCGGAATTGAGCAGCACGCCGGCCCTGAACATCGCGCCGGACGCCACCGTCTGCACCGTCGGAATGGCAAGCCCGAGCGCGCAGGGACAGGTGATGATGAGAACTGCGACGCCGGTGACGATGGCGTCGTGCCAGCTCGCGCCAAACAGGACCCAGCCGACGATGGTCAGCAACGCGGTGGCATGCACCACCGGCGCATACAGCCGGGAGGCCCGGTCGGCCAGGCGCACATAGCGGGATCGGGCCTGCAATGCGTTGTCGAGCAGTCGGGTGATTTCCGCCAGCAGCGTGCCTTCCGACGCCGCGGAGACGCGAACCCGCAACGTGCCTGTCATATTGAGCGAGCCGGCGTACACCGCGGTGCCCTGCCCCGCCGCGACATGCCGGGTCTCGCCGGTGATCAGGCTCTGGTCGATCTCGGATCGCCCCTCGATCACGGTACCGTCGACCGCGCAACGCTCGCCCGGCCGCAGCAGCACGATGTCGCCGGGATCGATCGCCGCCACCGGCACTTCCGAAATCTCGTCGGGACCGACGAATTTGGTGGCGGTCTCGGCCTTCAGTGCCGCGAGGTTTCCCGCCACGGCCCGGGTCCGCCGCCGCATGCTCTGGTCCAGATAGCGCCCGACCAGCAGGAACGTCAGCAGCATGATCGCCGCGTCGAAATAGGCATGTTCAGCGTGGTTGATGGTTTCCACCACCGACATGCCGAGCGCAAGGATGACGCCGATCGAGATCGGCACATCCATGTTGACGTTGCGGGTGGCGAGCGCGCGCCAGGCCGAGCGGAAGAAGGGCCGGCCGGCATAGGCCGCGGCCGGCAGCGCGATCAGTGCCGACAGCCAGTGAAAGAAATCGCGCTGCTCGGGGATCATGTCGCTCAAATTGCCGGACCACACCGGGACCGACAGCATCATCACGTTCATGGTGGCGAACGCCGCGACACCGAGACAGCGCAGCAGAAAGCGCGATTGCTCGGCCTCACTGGCTTCCGCATCCGCAGTTTCGAACGGATAGGCCTTGTAGCCGAGTTCCGCCAGCCGGTCGATGAAACGAGCGGGATCGAGCGCGCCCTGCCTCCATTCCAGCGCCACACGGCGGTCGGTCAGATTGACGCGCGCCAGCGTCACATCCGGCAGCGCCGAAAGCCCGCGCTCGATCTTCGACATGCAGCCGGCGCAACTGACGCCGTCGACGGCCAGATCGATATGCGAGAGGCCCGCGCCGGCGTCCCTGACGTAGTGAGAAAAATCTCGTGTCGCCTGCATGACGCGGCCTTCCTAATTCAGCACGACGCGGTTCTTCGACAGGAACATCCGTTGTCCCGCCGCAACGCCCTCGATCACCAGGTCCCATTGTCCGGCGGCGATCTGCGGCGCGCTGCCGCGATAGATGCCGATACCCATCTCCGCCAGCTCAACGGGCTGATCATCACGCCGGTCGGTCGGACGTTCGAACCGGCCCTGAAATTTCAGCCCGGACATCGGCTTGCCGGCGTTGTCGCGGGCCTCGACCTGCAGTGTCGCGCCGCCATCCGGCCCACGCCGCACCTGGGCGTCGACCTTCCAGTTTCGCGCGTTCTGGTCATGCGCGATCGCGATCTCCTTCTCGTAGGCGAGGCTCGCGGTATAGGCGCTGTCGACATCGGTGCCGGGCATGGTCTGGATCGCAAGCCGCATCATCACCATGTTGACCGCGATGATGACGCCGAAGAAGGCGATCAGCATGGCGAGCACCTTGCCGCCGGTCAGCGGCTTCGGGGAAACGGGCGATCCGTTCATGACAGGTTCCTGTACGTTCATGGCGAGACGAAGTTGTCGGTCGCCGACGTCACTTCGCCGAGCCCGATATCGGTGATCCGGAATCGCACCGGGATGGATTTCTCGGGATTGTTCTCGGCGGGCGCGGTGACCAGAACTCTCAGTTCGGTGGTCTGATCCCGTCCGAGCACGATCATGGGACGATCCGGCGTCACGGAATCGACGCCGACGATATGGACGGCAGCATTGGCCGGGCCGTCGATGTCGATCGCGATGACCCGGTCAAAGCCGCGCTTGTTGAGCAGGCGGACGGTATAGGCGTTGCGGATCGATCCGTCGCTCAGCTTCACCGCGATGGGATTGCGGTCGTGCAACACGTTGATATCGAGCAACGAGCGCGTCATCAGCGCGTACAGCATGATGGCGCCAACTCCCGCGATCAACGCGGAGTAGGCAATAGTGCGCGGCCTCACGATGCGGTAGATCGGCGGCTTGCCGGCCTGACGGCGCTGGATGTTGACGTCGTTGTCGTAGCCGATAAGGCGGGTCTCCCGGCCGATCTTCGTCATCACGGTATCGCAGGCATCGATACAGAGGCCGCACTGGATACAGTCGAGCTGCGAACCGTCGCGGATATCGATGCCGGTCGGGCAGACCGCGACGCATTGGTAGCAATCGATGCAGTCGCCGGCGACTTCGCCGGACGCCCGCAACTCGTTCGCCTTCTTCAGCGAGGTGCGCGTCTCGCCGCGGTCGTATTTGTAGGTGACGTTGAGCGCCCATTCGTCGGTCAGCGCCGCCTGAATCCGCGGCCACGGGCACATGTAGACACAGACCTGCTCGCGCATGAAGCCGGCCAGCACGTAGGTCGTTGCGGTCAGGATCGCGATCCAGATATAGGCCAGCATCGGCGCCTGGAAGGTGACGAGCTGCTTCACCAGCGTCGGCGCATCGTTGAAATACAGAACCCAGGCGCCACCGGTCCACCAAGCGATCATCAGCCAGATCGAGTGCTTCAGCGTGATCTCGGCGAAGCGCTGCAGTTTCATGGTGCCCCGCGCGGCCTCCTTGCGCATGCGCTCGCGGCGGTCGCCCTCGACCAGGCGCTCAACGGCGTAGAACAGATCGGTCCACACGGTTTGCGGGCAGAGATAGCCGCACCAGATGCGGCCGCCCACCGAATTCATCAGGAACAGGGCCAGGGCGGCGACAATCAGCAGTCCGGTGAAATAATAGACTTCCTGCGGCCACAACTCGATGAAGAAGAAATAGAAGCGGCTGTTGGGCAGATCGACCAGCACCGCCTGATCCGGCGCGCCGAGACCGCGATTCCAGCGCACGAACGGCAGCAGGTAATAGACCCCGAGGCAGAACGCCATCAGGCCCCATTTGATCCGGCGGAAAGTCCCCTTGACGCGCTGCGGATAGATTTTCTTCTGGGCCACATAAAGCGGCCCATCGTCGTCGAATGGCAATTCGATCGGTGCGGATTTGTTCATCGAGGGGAGTGATCTCGCATTCGCGGGCGAGCCTAGGCTCGACCGCGCCGGCGTCGTTGATCCACCTCAAGCAAGATTCCGGGTTCCCGCACCCGTGACGGCGGTTACTTCCCCCCGCCAAGCGAATGGACATAGACCGCCAGCGCCTTGACGGTGGATGGGTCGAGACGCTCCACCCATGCCGGCATCACGCCGGCACGGCCGTTGCTGATGGTTTCGACCAGGGTGGTTTCGTCGGAACCGTAGAGCCAGATCCTGTCGGTGAGGTCGGGCGCGCCGAGTTCCTGATTGCCCTTGCCGGCGTCGCCGTGACACGCCACGCAATTCTCCGCGAAAATCTTTGCTCCGGCGGCGGCATCATACCCCTTGCTGGTCGACAGAGCCGAGAGCGAACGGACGTAGTTGGCGACGGTGACGATCTGGTCCTTCTTCAACACGCCTTCCTTGCCGAAGGCGAGCATGGCGCTTTCGTGGGTTTTCGCATGCCCTGACCGCACCCCGAACTGGATGGTCTGCAGGATCTGGTCGAGCGAACCGCCCCACAGCCATTCGTCATCATTCAGGTTGGGATAGCCCTTGGCGCCGGCGCCGCCGCTGCCGTGGCATGGTGCGCAGTTGTCGCCGAACACGGTCTTGCCGCGGGCGCGCGCCAGCGCCAGCAGCGCCGGGTCCTTCTCGATTTCCGCCAGCGGCGCGGCGCCAAGCTTCACCATCTTGTCGCCGCGTATCTTTTCCAGGTTGGCGAGCTCGACGGCAACGTCGGCGCGGGTCGAGTATCCGAACAGGCCCGTGGTATGGCTCGTCAGCAGCGGCCATGCCGGATACACGATCCAGTACCCGACCGCCCAGACGATGGTGATGTAGAAGGTGATGACCCACCAGCGCGGCAGCGGCGTATTGAGTTCCTTGATGCCGTCCCACTGATGCCCCGTGGTCGAGGTGCCGGTGATCTGGTCGATATCGTCGTGCTCAGCCATGGTTCTTCATTCCTCCCGCAACGGGATTCGCGACGCCTCGTCGAAGGTCGTCTGGTTGCGGGGCCAAAGGGCGTAAATCACGATGGCGAGAAATATTCCGACGAAGATCGGCGTCCAGAAGCTGGTGACGAAGTCCGAGGTGATGTTCTGGACCGTTAGGATTGCTTTCATCGCAGGCGCCTTCTCAGCGGAGATTTGCTTTTTCGTTGTAGAGCTTGAAATCGACCAGCGTGCCGAGCATCTGCAGGTAGGCGACCAGCGCGTCCATTTCGGTCGGAATGCCGGCCTTGCCGTCGAAGTTGCGCGCCACCGCCTTCGGATAGCGTTTGGCAAAGGCATCCACGCCGGGGTTGTCCGGATCGGCCTGCGCCTTGAGGTCGGCAACGGCGTTGGTAATCTGGTCATCCGAATAGGGCACGCCGATCTGGCGGCTGGTGCGTAGATGGTCCGCCATCCCGGCGACGTCGACTTCGGTTTCGGCCAGGAACTTGTATCCCGGCATCACCGATTGCGGGACGATGGCGCGCGGATTGGTCAGATGCGTGACATGCCATTCGTCGGAATATTTGGCGCCAACCCGCGCCAGATCCGGCCCGGTCCGCTTCGAGCCCCACTGGAACGGATGGTCGTACATGCTTTCGGCCGCCAGCGAGAAGTGCCCGTAGCGCTCGACCTCGTCGCGCAGTGGCCGGATCATCTGCGAGTGGCAGAGATAGCAGCCCTCGCGCACGTAGATGTTGCGGCCAGTCA
Source organism: Hyphomicrobiales bacterium (assembly GCA_038212905.1). GTDB lineage: Bacteria > Pseudomonadota > Alphaproteobacteria > Rhizobiales > Xanthobacteraceae > Bradyrhizobium. Next base: position 1,126 of record JBBQUA010000022.1, on the reverse strand, counting down.
GTTCCAGCGGCGTATACGGCCTGATGCCGTCGACCACCTCGATCGTGCTCTTCAGATAGAACAGCGGGGTAATCTCGACCAGGCCGCCGATCGCGATGACCACCAGAATTCCAGCGATCAGGACGATCGAGTTCTTTTCGAAAATTTGATGCCGTGTCCAGAAAGACATTCGATCGCTCCTCATTCCGCCGGCTGAAGAGCGACGGATGACGGCACTTCCGCTTCGCCTGTCCGTACCGTCATCCAGAGATTATAGGCCATGATCAGCGCGCCGATCAGGAACAGCGCGCCGCCCGCGGCTCGGATGATGTAGAATGGATGCATCGCCTCGACGGACTCGATGAAGGAATATTCGAGGAAGCCGAGCGAGGTGTAGGCGCGCCACATCAGGCCCTGCAGGATTCCGGACACCCACATCGCAGAGATGTAGAGCACGATACCGATGGTCGCGACCCAGAAATGCCAATTGACGAGCTTGAGGCTGTAGAGCCCCTTGCGGTCCCACAGCCACGGAAACAGGCAATACAGCGCGCCGAACGAGACGAACCCGACCCAGCCCAGCGCGCCCGCATGGACGTGACCGATGGTCCAGTCGGTGTAGTGGCTGAGCGAATTCACCACCTTGATAGACATCAGCGGACCTTCGAACGTGGCCATGCCGTAGAACGCCACCGACACCACCAGCATCCGCAATACCGGATCGGTGCGAAGCTTGTCCCAGGCGCCGGACAGCGTCATCAGCCCGTTGATCATGCCGCCCCAGGACGGCATCCACAGCATGATCGAGAAGGTCATGCCGAGCGTCTGCGCCCAGTCCGGCAACGCGGTGTAGTGCAGATGATGCGGACCGGCCCAGATATAGAGAAAGATGATCGCCCAGAAATGGATGATCGACAGCCGGTAGGAATAGACCGGCCGCTCGGCGCGCTTCGGGATGAAGTAGTACATGATGGCGAGGAAGCCCGCGGTCAGGAAGAAGCCGACGGCGTTGTGTCCGTACCACCACTGGAACATGGCATCCTGCACGCCGCCCCAGGCGATGTACGATTTGGAGCCGAACACCGATACCGGCAGCGCGGGGTTATTGCCGAGATGCAACACGGCGATGGTGACGATGAAGGCCAGA
>JBBQUA010000021.1:0-36931 GCA_038212905.1 Hyphomicrobiales bacterium | reverse complement strand
TCACGGTGTTCGAAAGCTACGACGACATTGTCGACAAATCCTGCGCCGCGTGGCGCTTCTTCGCCGACGACCCAGAGCGCGTTGCTTCAATAACATCCAGAACCTGGGCGACGGTCAATCCTTGAGGCCGTTGGTATGAGTACAAGCGACTACACGGGCAAAGGATTAAGATTCCAGCTCTTGAGCAGAATAGGCCCTCGGTAGAGTGTGTTCGCTGGCATCAGGCAGAGCGATTTGTCGGCGACTGACGGGGGTTGCACCGGGATCAGAATACCTGGCCGATCTCATGGCAAAAACGGACCGAGCAGAACGTCCCTGGGGGAAGCCCGGACGCGGATGCCGCGCCGGATCTAATTGCAAGAAACCGCGCGACTAATCCGCGAGCCCCATGACGAACGCAAGGGCAATTCCGAGCCGGGCCATGTCGCGGTCGCCGAGCCGTCCGATCGTCCGCCCGATCCGTTCGCGTCGCAGCGTCATCGGCTTGTCGGCCATCACCTGCGATGTGACCCGCAAGCCATTTTCGGGGTTGGGCTCGACGGTGACACGAAAATCCGGAGCGTCCGCCAGGTCGGACGTCAACTGGCAAACCACCACCGAAGCATGGCTGGCCGGAAACGCATCGGTCTGCACGATCACGGCCGGACGTGGCTTGCCATAGTCGCCGGCTGCGGCGACGGTCACCAGATCACCGCGTCGCATCGGCATCGAAATCGGCGACCGATTCGATCCATTGCAGCGCATCGCGTTCGCGGGCGAGGTCGAGGCCGGCGACCTGCTTTGCCACCCGTCGCCGCACCGCCCGCGAACGCGGGTCCGCCACGACGAGGCGCAACTCGCGCAGCCCGCGCGCGCGGCGGCGCTCTCGCATCAACTTCATCCTCTCGGCGACGGGGGCCATGCGGCCATCTCCATTTGTAACGCGTTACACCGTAACGCGTTACAGGAACCGAGGCAAGGCGCGGGCGTTCTGAGGCGTCAGCGTTTCGCCGCGGCTGCTTTTGACGGCAACGCGGACTCATGTTCGGGATCGGCCGCTCACCCCTCCGGCAGCCCCGCCGCCGCCATCGACTGCATGATCCGTTCGGCCGCCTCGAGATAGACCGGGCTGGAATTCTTCTTCGGCGTCGGGACGTTGCTTAACGTCGAGTCCGGGCGCAATTCGCGGCCCTTTTCCATCGCGGCTCTGGCCTCAACGGTCCTGCCCAATTGCTGATAGGCCGCCGCCAGCAGCATGTGCGTGCGCCCGCTGGCGGAGGTGATCGCGATCGACTTTTGCAACCACGGCACGGCGTCTTCGGCACGGCCCATCAGCAGATTGGCCCAGCCGGCGCCGATCATCCAGGTCCAGCGCGAGACCTGCGGGGTGTCGAACCGGTCGGCCTGCTTGAACGTCGCCAGCGCATCCTCGAACCGTCCGGTCTGAATCTGGGCGAGGCCGACATGGTACAGCGCGATCCCGTTCCACGGATCGAAACTCAGGGCTCTCGCGCAGGCCACCAGACTGGCGCGAAACTGGTTGGTGGCGTTGAGGAAGCGGCAATAGGCCTCGTGCGCCGGAATGTGATTGGGTTTGGCGCGCAGCACCTGCTGCAGCATCGCCTCGGCCCTGATCTCCGCGGTTTCGCGCTCGGCCGGGCTCAGCCACACCATCTGGACGCCGCGCATCAGCAGTGCGGCGAGCGCGCTCTGAAGGTCGGAATTGTCGGGGTCTTCGGCCAGCGCTTTCTCCAGCATGGCCTGCGCCGCCTGAAAACGTTCCGGCGAGGTCTGCTTGATATGCGCGGTGGCCTGTTCGATCACGACCTTGCTGTTCGAGGTTGATCGCACATCGGCGTTCAGCAGTTCGTTGATGCGCAGCGCCAGCGCGTGACCGACGCCCGCCGCGAGCCGGGACTGCTGCAGTTGCAGGTCGGTGTCGGAGAGGTTGATCGAAGTGGAAGCGGTCCACTTGACCTCGCCGGTTGCGGTGCTGGTCATGCGCGCCCGCACCGTCCAGCCCTGCTCGCTCTTCTGCAGTTCGCCCTTCACCACGAAGTCGGCCTGCGGCACGGCCGCTTCCGCCGTCACGACGCGGATATTCTCGATCTTCGCCAGCCCATCGGCGAGACGACCACTGACGTCAGCCGCCATCTGGGCGACCAGCGGATCGTTGCTGGCGTCGGCGAGCGGCATCACGGCGACGGTCGCCGGCCCGCGCGCAAGGATCAGGCCGGGACGCAACGTCACTATGGCAATCGCGCTACCCAGAATGGCGAGCGCCACGATGGAAGCCAGCGCGAGGCTGCGACGTCGGCCAAAGCCGAACGGGCGTTTGGCGGATTCACCGTTGGTTTCGGTGGCCGCCGTGATGTCGGGTTCGGCGTGCGCAGGCGCGGCCGTGCCGGCGTCTGCCGGCGGGTCGGTTTCAGTTACTTCGGCCTCGAACAAATAACCGCGGCCGGTGATCAGCCGGATCACCTGGCGCTTGTCGTCGCCGAGCGCCGCGCGGATTTCACGGATGCATTGAAACAAACTGTCTTCGCCGACATGGACGTTGGGCCAGACCGCTTCCATCAATTGCTGCTTGCTGAGAACGCGCCCCGAACTGGCGGCGAACAGCCGCAGCATCTCCAGCGCCTTGGGCCGCAGCTTGATCGCTTCGCCGTCGGGGCGGCGCAGCTCGGCGCGGTCCGGATCCAGCTCGAAACCAGAAAAGCGCAGCACCAAGCCCTCCGATCGGTAACTATCTCATTCAGCGCACGGGTCGACCCCGGATACTGTGGCCAACCGCACAAGCGCGTCGAATATCAGAAAAATTTCAGAATGTCCCGGCCGCCGGCTCAAGACCTGCTCGACGTTACGTGACAGGAATAGGTGAGTTGGTGTGGGGAGCCGTGCCGAAGGGGACTGCGATGCCGGACAGGTGCGCGGGCTACCGAGGCTGGGGGTAAGCAGATGTACGGGAGACGACATTACCAGGCCGGGCGCGTCGGCGGCGGCAGGCGGTTGCGCGCCGCGCTGCTAGCCTCGACGGCACTGGTTGCCGCGGGCGCGCCAGCCGCGGCGCAGGATGCCACCTGGATCGGCACCGGCAATCCCGCCAACTTTACCAGCGCCGGCAATTGGAGCTCCGGGTCGGCGCCGACGGGTACCGCGTTCTTCGATGTCGCGGTCGGCACCAACATCCAGAACAACAGTATGACCTCGATGGGCGGCTGGACATTCAATCCCGGCGCATCGAACTACGAGGTCCACAACTACTTTGACCTGAGCTTCACGGGCGCCGGCATTGTCGTCAACGGCGGCAGTGTCACCCTCGACAACTACCTGGCCTCCACGACGTTCCAGAATTCCAGCAGCGCCGGCAGCGCCACGATCCTCAATACCCTTGCCAGCCTGACCTTCCAGGACACCAGCACCGCCGGCGGCGCTGCGATCACCAACACTACCGGCACCCTCGAATTTCAGGGCGCCAGTACGGCCGGCAACGCCGCCATCTCTAACAACGACTCGTTTTTCTTCAGGGGCTCCAGCACGGCCGGCAACGCCACGCTGACCAACAACCAGAACTTCATCAGTTTCAACGGTAACAGCACCGCCGGCAACGCCACCATCGTCAACAACGCTCCCGCCGTGGTCAATTTCGCCAACACAACGGGTCTGGCCGGCGACAACAGGATTTCGGCCGGCTCGATCGCGGGCGCCGGCGTCTACGTGCTCGGGGCCAACGAGCTCACGGTCGGCGCCAACAATTCCTCGACCGTAGTCTCTGGCGAAATCACGGGCGCCGGCTCGCTGGTCAAGACCGGCACCGGCACGCTGACACTCACGGGCAACAATAGCTACAGCGGCGGCACCACGGTCAACAACGGCACGGTGCAGCTAGGCGACGCCGGCAACACCACCGTGCTGCTGGGTCCGGCCGCCACCGGCGCCAGCGGTACGCTGAACTTCGTCAATGTCGATACCAGCGGCATGACGGCCATCACCAACGGCGGCGCCGTCAATTTCTACAACAGCACCAGCGCCGCCGGCGCTGCTATCGGTAACACCGGCACGTTGAAATTCAGGGACAGCAGCACGGCCGCCACCGCCACGATCACCAATGACGGCACGCTGGAGTTCAGCTCCGGCAGCACCGCGCAAAGCGCTCACATCACCAACAACAACGCGGCAAGCTTCGTCGGCAACAGCACGGCGGCCGGATCCGCGATCACGAATAGCGGCAGTCTGAGTTTTCGGGACAACAGCACCGGCGGCAGCTCCGCCATCACCAACAATGCGAGCGGCACGGTCGATTTCTCCAATTCGACCGGCGCCGCCGGCGACGGCAAGATCACCGCGGGCTCGATCGCGGGCGCCGGCAATTACATTCTCGGCGCCAATCAACTTACGGTCGGCGGCAACAACCAGGCGACCGAGGTGAGCGGTGTGATTTCCGGCGCCGGTTCGCTGGTCAAGACCGGGACGGCCACGCTGACGCTGAGCGGCGTCAACACCTATTCGGGCGGCACCACGGTCACCAACGGCACGCTGAACCTCGGCAGCGCCACCGGCCTCGGCACGATCCAGGGCGCCGTGACCGTGAACTATCCCGGCAACCTCGGTTTCGTCAATTCAAACACCGACTCGATCACCGGCATCACGAATTCCGGGAATGTCGTTTTCTTTGCTGGTACGGCCGGCCACGTCACGATCAGCAACAGCGGCTTTGGCATCGTGTATTTCAATGGCAGCGCCACGGCCGGCAACGCCGTGATCACCAGCGGCTCTCAAAGCGGCACGATATTTCAGGGTACCAGTTCGGCCGGCAGCGCGACGATCACCGGCAATGCCGGCTTCACGCAGTTCCGTGGGAGCAGCACGGCCGGCGACGCCACGATCACGGCCGATAGCAATGGTACCTTGCACTTCTACGACAGCAGCACTGCCGGCAGCGCCGCAGTCACCATCAACGGCGCCGTGGTGTTCGATAATACCAGTACCGCAAGCACCGCTACTATCACCAACAACAACGGGGTCTACTTCCGGAATACCAGCACCGCCGGCAGCGCCACCATCACCAACAATGGAGTTGTAGTCTTCTCGGATACCAGCACCGCCGGCAACGCGGCCATCACCAATACAGCCATCGGTGTCGTAGGCTTCTCCTCGACGGGTCCTGCCGGCGACAACAAGGTCAGCGCGGGTTCGATTGCCGGCGGGGGCGCCTACTATCTCCAGCAGAACGAGCTCACGGTCGGTGGCAATAATCTTTCGACCACGGTCAGCGGAATCATCGACGGGGTCGGCGGCTCGCTGGTGAAGACCGGTACCGGCACGATGACCCTGTCGGGCGTCAACACCTATACCGGCGGCACCACGCTGGCCGGCGGCACCGTGAGCGTCGGCAGCAATGCCAATCTGGGTGCCGCGGCCGGGGCGCTGACCTTCGACGGCGGCACGTTGCAGGTCACCGGCACCTCGTTCCATTCGACCGCGCGCACCATCAATTGGAGCGCGGGAGGCGGCGGCTTCGACATCGCGGACGCAGCGAACAGCTTTACGGTCGGCCAGTCGCTCGGCGGCACCGGCGGCCTGAACAAGCTGGGCGCCGGCACGCTGGTGCTGTCGGGCGCCAACACCTTTAGCGGCGGCACGACGCTGGCCGGCGGCACGGTGAGCGTCGGCAGCGACGCCAATCTGGGCGACGCCGCCGGTGCACTGACCTTCAACGGCGGCAGCTTGCGGGTTACCGGCACCTCGTTCATCTCGACCGCGCGCACCATCAACTGGGGCGCGGGCGGCGGCGGCTTCGACATCGCCGACGCAGCGAACAGCTTTACGGTCGGCCAGTCGCTCGGTGGCACCGGCGGCCTGAGCAAATCAGGTGCCGGCGCGCTGGTGCTGACGGGCACCAATAGCTATGGCGGCGGCACCACGGTCAACGACGGTACGCTGGAACTCGGCAATTCCGGAACGACCGGCGCGCTTGCCGGCACCGTGAGCATCAGTGCGGGCGCCACGTTCAATCTCGTCAATGCCGACACCAGCGGCATGACGGGCATCACCAACGGCGGCATCGTCAATTACAAGAACGGCAACAGCGCCGGCAGCACCATCATCGGCAACAGCGGCACGCTCAGCTTCCTCAGCACCAGCACCGCCGGAACCTCCGCCATTACCACGAATGCCGGTGGCACGACCGTGTTTACCGCCAACAGCACCGCCGGCAGTGCCACCCTGACCACCAATTCCGGCGGCGTCACCAGGTTCACGGGCGGCAGCAGCGGCGGCAGCGCGCGGTTGATCGCCAATTCCGGCGGCGTGTTCGATTTCTCGGGCCTGACATCGGCCGGGACCACCGCCGGCTCGTTCGAGGGCGCGGGCCAGTTCAATCTCGGTTCGAGAACGCTCACCGTCGGCGGCAACAACCTGTCGACCAACGTCAGCGGCGTGATTGCAGACGGTGGTGCCTCCGGTGGCACCGGCGGCGCGCTCGTCAAGACCGGATTCGGTACGTTGACGCTGACGGGATTCAGCACCTATACCGGCGGCACCACGATCAATTTCGGTACGCTCCAGCTTGGCGATAGCGGCCAGACCGGCAAAATCCTGAACGCCGTCACCGTGGGCAGTTCAGCCTCATTCGAGGTCGTCGACGCCGACACCAGCGGCATCACCACAATTACCAACTCAGGCACCACGAATTTCCGCAACGGCAGCAGCGCCGGCAGTGCAGCGATCGGCAACAACTCGAACGGCGCATTCAATTTCTACAATGCCAGCACGGCGGGCAGCAGCACCGTCACCACCAGCGGCTTCGTCAACTTCTACAACAGCAGCAGCGCCGGCAGTGCCACCATCACCGGCAGCAACGCGGGTGGCATATTTTTCGGCGACACCAGCACGGCCGGCTGCGCCACCGTTACCAACAGCGGCACGGGCGGCTTGACCTTCGCCGGTTCCAGCACGGCCGGCAACGCCGTTATTACCAACAGCGCCAACATGGCGTTCTCTGGCACCAGTACGGCCGGCACCGCGACCATCATCAACAGCGGTACCGCGCAGTTTTTTGCTTCCGGCAGCGGCGGCAGCGCGCGGTTGATCGCCAGCGCGGGCGGCGTATTCGACTTTTCGAACCTGGCATCGGCCGGTACGACCGCCGGCTCGTTCGAGGGCGCCGGCACGTTCTATCTTGGTTTGAAAGCGCTCACCGTCGGCGGCAACGACCTGTCGACCACCGTCAGCGGTGTCATCGATGGAACCGGCGGTTCGCTGGTCAAGACCGGCAACGGCACGCTGATGCTGTCGGGCATCAACACCTATAGCGGCGCCACCACGGTCAATGCCGGCACGTTGTCGGTGAACGGCTCGATCCTGTCATCGTCAGGCGTGACCGTGAATGCCGGCGGCACCCTCGGTGGCACCGGCCATGTCGGCAATACAACCATCATGAGCGGCGGCAATCTGGCGGCCGGCAATTCGATCGGCACGCTCACGGTCAACGGCAATCTCACCTTCAATGCAGGTGCCACCTACACCGTCGAGGTCTCGCCCAGTGCATCCGACCGCACCAATGTCGTTGGCGGCACAGCGACGCTGAACGGCGCGACCGTGCAGGCGCTGCCGCTGGCCGGCAGCTTCCGGAGCCAGACCTACACCATCCTCAATGCCTCCGGCGGATTCGCCGGCACGCAGTTCGCCGGGCTCACCGTCACCGGCCGCTTCAGCCCGGCGCGCAATCCGCACCTGGTGTACGACCTGAACAACGTCTATCTGGTGCTCGACCCCGGCGAGATCATTCTGCCGTCAGGTACGAGCCGCAATCAGGCCAATGTCGCCGCCGGCATCAACAGCGTTGTGCTCGGCGGCGCGATACCGCCGGCGGGCTTCGACATCCTGCTCAATCTCGACGGTGCGCCGCTCAAGACGGCGCTGACGCAGATCTCCGGCGAAACCACTGCCGGTGTCCAGCAGGGCACCTTCAATGCGATGACCATGTTCATGGGACAGCTGACCGACCCGTTCAGCGCGGGGAGGAACGAGGCAGCCGCTGGCGATAGCGCGTCGTCGTTCGCCGCGGATGACGCAGACGCAGCGCAGCGCACCGGCGCGGCGCGCGAGGCCTTCGCCGCGATCGCGCCGGCGTCTCGGAGTTTCGAGCAGCGCTGGAGCGTTTGGTCGGGCGGTTACGGCGGCACCCAGACCACCGATGGCAACACGGTGACGGGGACCGGCACCGCGACCAGCCGCGTCTATGGCGGTATCGGCGGCGTCGACTACCGGATATCGCAGGATATGCTGGTGGGCTTTGCGCTGGCCGGCGGCGGCACCAGCTTCAGCGTCGCCCATGGCGGCAGCGGTCGTTCCGACATGTTCCAGGCTGGCGCGTTCGCGCGCTACGATTCCGGCGCATTCTATCTGGCAGGCGCGCTGGCTTATGGCTGGCAGGACGTCACCACCGACCGCACCGTCGCCGTTGCGGGCATCGACCGGCTGCAGGCCCGCTTCAACGCCAGCACCTTCGCGGGCCGCGTCGAGGGCGGCTACCGGTTCGCAACGCCCTGGATCGGCCTCACGCCTTACGGCGCGGGGCAGGTCACTTCGATCGTGCTGCCGGCCTATGCGGAAAGCGTGCTGTCCGGCGCCAATACGTTTGCGTTGAGCTACGGCGCCAAAACCGTCACGGCCTCCCGCAGCGAGCTGGGACTGCGCACCGACCGGTCATGGGCCGTCAACGACGCGATCCTGACGCTGCGCGGCCGTGCCGCCTGGGCGCATGATTTCAGCCCCGACCGCGCCATCGCCGCGACCTTCCAGACGCTGCCAGGCGCGAGCTTCACGGTCAACGGCGCCGCGCAGGCCAAAGACGCCGCACTCACCACGGCATCGGCCGAACTGAAATGGCGCAACGGCTTCTCGCTCGGCGCCACCTTCGAGGGCGAGTTCTCCCATGTGGCCCGCAGCTATGCCGGCAAGGGTGTCGTGCGGTATGCGTGGTGATCGGCTTACCGCGTTGGTTTCCCGTCGCGCGGCAGCGCGCCAACGAACCGTTTGATGGCCTCGATCACGGGTGGCTGGGCACCCGCAAAAAACCAGTGATCATTGCCGTCGAGTTCGACGAACTCCGCGCCGGTGATGCGGCTGGCCATATCGCGGCCTGCCGCAAACCGCACGGCCTGGTCGGCCCTTCGGTGCAGCACCAGCGTGGGCACGGTGACCCGTGGCAGCAGGTTTCTTACGTCGGTGTCGCGCAATGCCTGAAGCACGGCCCAGATGCCGCCGGGACTGGAGGCCGCGCGCAGCAGTCCGGCCCACCAGGCTCTCGCCTGTGGATCGCGCGCAAGGCTCGGCGCGAAGGTTTCGATCCCGGCAGGGCCACCCCATTCGCCGACCAGTTGCTGGCGCCAGGCGTCATATTGGCTTGCCCGCAACGCGTGCGGAAAGTCCGGCGCCCAACATCCCTTGGCCAATGAGCCGAACAGGATGAGGCCAGCCACCATGCGGGGTTCATCGACCGCGAACTTGATGCATGCCGGCCCGCATTCCGACGCACCGAACAGCACGACGCGTCGCGTCTGCGCCTTCAGCAGCACGGTGCCGATATCCTCGGCCGTGACTTCGACGCTCGGGGCCGATCCGACCCGGTCCGACAGCCCGACACCGCGACGATCGAACAGGATCAGTCGCCCAAGCGCCATCAATGAGAGCAGAAATGCCCGGCACGCGGGATGCTCCCAAAGCCGTTCCACATGTGAAACGAAGCCTGGCATGATCAGGATATCAAGCTCGCCGCTGCCGTAGGTCTGATAGGCCAGATGGACGCCGGCGCCCTTGACATAGAGTGTTGTCGGAACGGCATCGGCGCGCGGCGCCGTGGCGGGATCCATCAGCGCTTCAGTTGCGGCTTCCGGCGCCACTCCAAGCTCGTCCCGCAGCCGCCGTATCAGTGCGGCGTGGTGCCGTTCCGCCGTGCTTCGATCGCCTGCCAGCAGCAGGCTGCGGATCAAATGCCGGCCATACACTTCGCTCAGCGGATCGAGCTCGACCAGGCGTCCCGCGTGAGCGGCCGCGGCAAAATGTTCGCCGGCTGCATTCTTGTCCTGTACGAGGCGTTCCAGCCCATGCATCAGCCGCCCTCTCAGCGCCTCGCGGCGATAGAACGACCAATCGTCGAACTCGGGACAATCGGGCAGGGCGAAGCCCGTGAGGAAGTCACCCCGATAGCGCAGGCAGGCCTGCTCGAAAGCACCTTCGTCGCAGGCGCTCTCGAACAGATGCGAGTCGACCTTCAGCTCGATCGCCGGAGACCACCGCACGCTCTCGCGGTCGGTCTCGAAGACGGGCTGGCCGAGCGTCAGCTCGATGCGATGAAGCATGCGCCGCAATCGCGCGCGGGCGGTCTCGCTGGGAGTCTCGGGCCATAGCAGCGTGGCCAGGACGTCCCGTGCGACGGGGCCCCCGGCCTCCGCGAGATAAATCAGCAGCGCGAGACCCTTGCGCAGATTCAGCTTGATCGGGCTGATGTCACCGTTGATCGCGGGGAAACCGAGTGTCTGAAGCGAGAACCCCGTCGTCATGAAATCTCCCTCAACTCCCTTTGCCCTGTCGGCCGTCTGGGGGACGCGCAGGGGACGGTGCGGTGATAGCCGTCAGGCCTGATCGAGCCCGCGCGCTATCGCAGGCTCCTGCATGCGGCACCGCTGCCGCCGGTACAATAGGGAAACATTCATGTTCGCGCGTCTCCTGATCCTGCTTTACGCCATCGTGAGCTATGCCGTCTTCTTCGTCTCATTTCTCTACGCGCTCGGTTTCGTCGGCAATTATCTCGTGCCGAAGTCGATCGACGTCGGCGGCGCGGCGGACTGGCGCGAAGCCGTCATCGTCGACCTCCTGCTGCTCGGCATATTCGCCATCCAGCACAGCATTATGGCGCGCCCGGCCTTCAAACGATGGTCGGTCAAATTCTTTCCGGAAGCCTGTCAGCGCAGCACCTATGTGCTGCTCTCCAGCCTGATCATGCTGCTGCTGTTCTGGCAGTGGCGGCCGATCCCGAACCAGATCTGGCTGGTCGACGGAGTTGCGGCCTGGCTGCTGATCGGCGTTTATTGGCTGGGATGGCTGATCATGCTCTCCTCCACCTTCATGCTCGATCATTTCGATTTGTCCGGCCTGCGCCAGGCTTTCTCCGCGTTGCGCGGGGCCGAGCTGCCCGGTCAATCGTTCAGGACGCCGCTGCTCTACAAGGTCGTGCGGCACCCGATCATGCTGGGCTTTCTGCTCGCCTTCTGGGCCACGCCCGAGATGTCCGCCGGTCATTTGCTGTTCGCGGTCATGACCACGGCCTACATCCTGGTCGGCCTGCAGTTCGAGGAGCGGGATCTGATCGCCGAGTTCGGCGCTACCTACCAGCGCTATCGCCGGCGCGTTCCCATGCTGCTGCCACGCATTTTCGCACGCCGCCGGGCGGAAGATCGCGAGCCGCCCCAGTCGTTTGGAGCGCCACGATGAAAGCGGTTCTATGCCGCGCCTTCACGGGCCCGGAGGATTTGCGCATCGGCGAGATCGATGAACCCAGGCCTGCCGCCGACGAGATCCTGATCGAGGTGCATGCGGCCTCCGTGAGCTTCATGGACTATCTCATGGTCTCCGGCCTTTACCAGATGCGGCCGCCGACCCCCTTCGTGCCCGGCACCGAAGCAGCCGGCATCGTCATCGCGATTGGCGACAAGGTTACGCGGTTTCAGCCGGGCGATCGCGTGGCGTGTGGCAACTGGACCGGCGGCTATGCCGAGCGGATGGTGGCCAGGGAATCGAAGAGCGTGCGATTGCCGGACGGCGTTGCGTTTGAGGCGGCGGCCACGGTCTGGCACAATTGCGGCACGGCGTATTACGCCCTGGTCGAGGCAGCGCGGGCGCGATCGGGTGAAACGGTATTTATCAGCGGCGCCGCGGGCGGCGTCGGCCTCGCCGCCGTCGACCTCGCCCGCCATCTGGGCCTGCGCGTCATCGCCGGTATCGGCTCCGACGGCAAGGCAGCTTTGGTGCGCAGTTTCGGTGCCGGCGATGTCGTCAACTACCGCAGCGAAGATTTGCGCGTGCGGATCAAGTCGGTCACCGCTGGCGAAGGCGTCGATATTTGCTTCGACAATGTTGGTGGCGCGATTTTCGAGCAGATGGCGCGGCTGATGAAGTGGGGTGGACGGATGCTGCCGATCGGCTTCACCAGCGGCCAGATTCCGTTGGTGCCAATGAACCTTCCGCTGTTGAAGAACTATTCCATCGTCGGTGTCTTCGCCGGCGCCTGGGTCGAGAAATTTCCCGTGCAGGCAGCGCGGATGAATGACACCCTGGGGCAATGGCTGGCCGAGGGAAAAATTCGTCCCCACATCGATCGTATCCTGCCGCTGGAACAGGTCAGGGATGCGATGCACGCCGTGGCCAGCCGGACGGTTCAGGGAAGAATCGTCCTTAAAGTAAAATAGAGTGCGGCGGCGGCAAGCGAGGAAGAAATTGATGACATCTGTTATCATCGACAAGCGCTATTGCGGTCCGCCGAACTCCGGCAACGGCGGATATGTCTGCGGCCGGCTGGCCCGGCATATTTCCGGCGGCGCGGAGGTAACGCTGCGCGCACCGCCTCCGCTGGACAGGATGCTCGGTGTCGTCGCGACGGATGGATTATGGGAGCTTCGCGACGGCGCCACACTCGTCGCCACCGGACGGCCTGCAAGTCTCGAATTGGCGCACCTGGAGACCGCAAGCTTCGACGAGGCCAGCGCCGCCGAGCTGCTGACGCCGATCAAACCGCATGAGCATCCGCTGCCAACCTGTTTCGTGTGCGGTCCCGCGAGGGAGTTGGGAGATGGTTTGCGCATTTTTCCAGGCCCCCTCGCGCGTCAATCCCGGCACGCGGCTTCTGTGTATGCGGCGACATGGACGCCGGATCCGACCCTGGCGGCGGACGACGGCCTTGTTGCACCGGAATTTCTCTGGTCGGCGCTCGATTGCCCCACCGGCTACGCTTCTTCGCACGACAGCGAGAGCGGCAGCTTCGACCGGACGCCGATCCTGCTGGGCCGGATGTCGGCGCGGATCGAAACACGGCCGCGCCCGGGGGAACGCTGCGTCATCACGGCCTGGGCGGCCGGCCGCGATGGCCGCAAACGCGTCGCCGAGGCCGCGGCCTATGGTGAAACCGGAACGTTACTGGCCGTGGCCCGCGCGACGTGGATTGCCGTCGACCGCGAGGTGCAGCTCGGGCGCGGGTGAATTCCGCTGGCGATCCGGCCGCTCGAAACCGCTACCGCGTGCGCCTGCGCCGCTTGCGCTGATCGGGCCATGCAAGGCGGCCTGGCGCCTTGTCGGAGGCATTCTCGTGGCGCGACGACAGAAAGCCGTCGATGTGCTCCGGCGACATCGGGCGGCTGATCAAATAGCCCTGGACGTCGGTGCAGCCGTCGGCGGTGATGCGGGCCATTTGTTCGTCGGTCTCGACACCTTCGGCGACCGTCGTCATGCCGAGGCTTTGACCGAGCGAGGCGATGGCGCGCACGATGGCGTGGCCGACCGGATCGTTCGACGCGCCGCGAACGAAGGATTGATCGATCTTGATCCGGTCAAACGGAAAGCTGCGCAAATAGCCCAGCAACGAGTAACCGATGCCGAAATCATCCAGCGCGACGCGAACGCCGATGCCGCGCAGGGTCTGCAGCATCGCGAGCGCGCTCCCATGGGCATCGAGCATGACGCTTTCGGTGATCTCGAGTTCGAGCCGCCGCGGATCGAGGCCGCTTTCCGCCAGCGCCGACAGGATCGTGGTGACGAAGTTCGGGTTCTTGAACTGGATCGCCGAAACATTGACGGAAATAGTGCGCGCACCGGGCCAGCTGGCGGCCTCGCGGCAGGCGGTCCGAAGCACCCATTCGCCGATCGAGGTGATGATGCCGGTATCTTCCGCCACCGGAATGAATTCGAGCGGGGACACCGCACCGCGGGTCGGGCTTTGCCAGCGCAGCAACGCTTCGAAGCCGGTGACGGCGTTCAGCCGCAGATTGACCTGGGGCTGATAGACCAGCGCTAACTCGCCCAGCGCCAGCGCGCGGCGCAGGTCACGCTCGAGATTGCGCCGATACTGCATCTTCTCGTCCATCGCCTTCTCGAAGAAGCGATAGCTTCCGCTGCCGTCGCTCCTGGCGCGATGCAGTGCGAGGTCCGCGCTCTTCAGCAATTGCTCGCAGTCGGTCGGACCTGCGGGCAACAGCGCGATGCCGGCATGCGCGGCGATGTCGATCAACTGCCCCTCGACCATGTAAGAGCGGCCGATCGCATCGATCAGCCGGCCGGCAAGGTCGGCCGCCGATTGCGGCTGCGGTTGCCCTGTTTGCACGACGGCGAATTTGTCGCCTCCGAGCCGGGCCACGATATCGTCCCGTTCGAGCGCGGAACGGATCCGTTCCGCAACCAGCCGAAGCAGTTCGCCACCGACATTGCGCCCCAGCGATTCGTTGATTGCCTTGAAGCGATCGAGATCGATCACCAGGATGGCCGCGGTTTCGGGCGCCCGATCCGGCTTCTCCAGCAGCTCGTTAAGCTGTTCGTGGAACATCAGGCGGTTGCCGAGTTTGGTCAGCGTGTCGGTGCGGGCCTTGGCCGATCGTTCGGTCATGTTGTAGGCGCTGACCAGCCAGCCGCCGTCCATCGGGATCGTCTCGACCCAGAACGCGCGGCCATCGGAAAGCGTGATCTGGCGATCAGTCTTGCCGTTGTGAGCGCCGGCGTCGCGGTTGATATGATCGATCAGCTCATTGTCGCCGAACAGCCTGGCGAACACGATATTGGGCTGCAGCAGCTTGCCGTCGGGACCGACGATCGCAACGGCGCGGTCCATGCTCATGAAGGCGCGCAGCGCCAGTTCGGCCGCTCGATCGGTCCGGCCGGCTGAATCGTTGCCGTGCCGGTGTTCGGTGGAACCGGCGGGGGTGGCTGGAGAAGCCTTCGCGGAAATACCTGTTGTCATAATGCCGCCAGCAGAAGCGGTTGGCGTTGCGAATCCGTGAACCGCTTCAGGCGATGCCGCCGAGGGTAAACAGCTGGTTGTCGACTGGGGCGAGATGCGTCGGCCAGCGGACATAGGCGTTCAGCGCCGGGCGGACCGGCTAGTCCTTCCGGAACACGATCGAGGCCATCCAGCCGGTCATCAGCGCCATGAACGCCGTGGCCAAGCCATAGAAAAAACCGTGGTTACGCGCGGAGTTGGCGACGAACTGCTCGAAGCCGACCTTGACGATTTCGAACGCGGTCTCGGTCCTGGTCACCAGCGCGCCGTCGGCAAACAGCTTGATCTCGACGTCATAGGTTCCGATTGGAACTTCGCCGGGCAGCGGAATGCCGGTGCGGAACAGCGTCGGCGTCAGGAACGTCACCGCTGACGTCTCCTCGCGGTAGAGCCCGTGCTGCTTGCGCAGCCGCACGAAGGAACTGCGGAACGGATCGTCCGGCACCACGTCGGCATAGTCGGGCCCGACGCGCTGCGTCAGCAGCACGTTTTTGAGGCCGAGTTGCTGTCGCCGCATCACCTCGGGCGAAGCGAAGGTGTCGAACGGCCGGTTGGCGAACAGCGCGAGATAGGTCGGGACCTTGAGAAACTGCCGGGAATCGGTGTTGATCCAGATGCCGAGCTTGCGCTCCTTGCGGCGTGTCACCATGTCGGCGCGCGGCCCGGAGACGGTCACGACCAGATCGTAACTGGTGCGGGTCGCCGGCGTGGAGGCGTCCTTTTCGACCGAGCCGAACAGCACCAGTTCCTCGCCGGAATAATTCGGCGTCACGGTGACGCGGTGGTTGGAGACCGAGACGATCAGCCGCTCGGCGTGCACCGGCAGGGCTGAGGTTGCGCTCAGCGCCAGCGCGAGGATAACCGCCGCAAGTGAGCCGCGCAGGGTCATCCGGCGCCTCCGGCTTCCCGGATGGTGAAGAGTTCGTCGGGGCGGATCACGAGTTCGATCGCGAAGCGGATACCGACCGCGAGGATCAGGAGGCCGAGCAGCAGCCGCAGGTGCTCGCCGCGAATCTTCTGGCCCGCCCGCGCCCCGAACTGCGCGCCGGTGACGCCGCCGACCATCAGGACCAGCGCCAGCACCGCATCGACCAGCTGGTTGGTGACGGCATGCAGCATGGTGGCGATCACCATGGTCACCAGCGTCAGCACCATCGAGGTGCCGATCACGGTGGAGGTCGGCACGCGCAACAGATAGATCATGATCGGAATCAGGATGAAGGCGCCGCCGATGCCCATCACGGCGCCGATGAAGCCGATGATCAGGCCGACCACGATAACCGGAATCACCGACAAATAGATCTTGGAGCGCTTGAAGCGCATCTTGAGCGGCAGTCCGTGAACCCAGTTATGGCTGCCCGAGCGCCGTGGCAGCGATGCTTCGCCGCGCCGCGCCCGCATGATGGCGCGCAGGCCCTCCCAAAACATCAGGCAGCCGACGGAGGTCAGCAGGATGACGTAGGACAGCGCGATCATCAGGTCGAGCTGGCCGAGCGATCGCAGCAGCGTGAAGGTCCAGACCCCTAACCCGGTGCCGACGATGCCGCCACTTAACAGCACCAGCGCCAGCGCCGGGTCGATGGCGCGGCGGCGCCAGTAGGACAGCGCGCCGGAGAACGACGAGGCGGCGATGTGGCTGGCGACCGAGGCGACCGCGACCGCGGGCGCGATGCCGACGAAGATCAACAGCGGCGTCATCAGGAACCCGCCGCCGATCCCGAACATGCCGGACACGAATCCGACCGCCGCGCCCATCGCCAGGATGAGGAAAACGTTGACCGGAATGTCGGCGATCGGGAGGTAGAGCTGCACGCGCGGTACTTCTGCTATCGGCCGTAAGGTCGGCCGGGGCCGCTCACGGTCTGGTTTCTTGGTCGAGCATTGGCCGGCAGGAAATCCACGATAAATTCACGATGCGCCCGCGAAAGCGGCGAGCGCCCGGTTGCCGAGCCCTTGCATAACCGAAATCGGCAGTGGGAGGGACTAAAGAATCCGCGGCTGAGGGATTAATTGCCGGGTGTCGCCCGGCGACCTCGCGGCGTGGTTGATGATTTGGATCAATGCGCGGCAGCGGCCCGCTTGGTCGCGACCGGCTTCGCCGCGGGCTTCGCGGTGGTGGCCTGCAGCGGGGCCGCATCCCAGCCGCCGGCCGGGGCCGCCACGTTGATGGCGTCGTCGGGCTGCGGCTCCGGCGTGAAGGTCTGGATCGCGAGCTTGGCCGCCGCCAGCGACTGGGCGTCGAGCCGCTTGGCAATATCGTCGCGCTTGCGGACCGAATCCGCGTCGCCCTGTGCCGCGGCCAGGCTGAACCATTTGAAGGACTCGGCGAGGTTCTGTTCGACGCCGATACCGCGGGCATAGAGGATGCCGAGGTTGAACTGGCTGTCGGCGACGCCGCGATCGGCCGCCTTGCGGAACCATTGCGACGCGTTCTTGTAGTTGGCGCCCTTGCCACCGCCGTCGGCGTCGAGCACGGCCAGATTATGCATCGCCTTGGCGCTGCCGCGCTCGGCGGCCTGCATGTAATGACGTCGCGCGATCTCGACGTCCTTCTTCACGCTGAGACCCTTTTCATAGAGGGTTCCGAGCCGGAAGATCGCCGGCACCACGCCGGCCTGCGCCGCGCGGTCGTACCATTTCGCGGCTTCGTCGTAATTCGCCGCAACACCTTTGCCTTCGGCGAAACGCACGCCGATCTCAAAGGCCGCGGTCGCATCGCCCTTCAGCGCCGCCGTGCGCAGCACGGGTCCGCCGATCGCCTCGGGAAGCCGTTCGGTCGGCGGCACCTGCACCCGGGTGAGTTTGCGGCTGGCCGGCTGGGCCGGCGCGGCTGGAATGGCGCCGGTGATATCGGCTGCCGCCATCGGCGCGGCAGGGATCGGCGCCGCCTGCGGGATGGCGACCGTCGCGGTGACGTCGGGGGTGGCGTTGTTGAACGATTGTCGGCCAATCGGGGTCGGTGAGGTCATCGAGGGCTGTGCCGGTGCCGGGGTGGCCGGCATGGCGCTGTCCGCGGCGGGCGGCTGGGCCGCAGGCGCCTGCTCGATCGAACTCTCCATCGCCGGCATCGGCGGGGCGGTTTCCCTGTCGAGCAGCGTCATCGCCATCTTGAAGGTGCCGAGCACGATCACGACCACGCTCGCGCCGACCAGCAGCGAGCGGATCTTGGAGGTGATCGTCGACGGCTCCTTGTTCGGATCCTTGACCGGACCTTTGGCCTTGCCGCCGGCGTGGGACTTGAATGGGCCGCGACCTGCCTTCTCGGCGGGCGGCGCGGCAGCGGCGGCCTGCGCGGCGCGGCGCGCAGCGGCAATAAAGCTGGAGGTGCTGACCGGCTCGCGGCTCTCAGGCGGAATTTCGCTGATCGCGCTTTCGGAAGCGGCGATGCGCTCCGACGGCGTCGCCGCCCTCGCGGTGGGGCGGGTTCCCGGTTCGAGCGGATGATCGGGCGGCAGATCCGGCGCGATCGCGGCGCGCGGCGCGGCGTAGGGTTCGAGAATCTCGCTGATCGCGCGCGGCGCCACGGCGACGGCCGCGGCCTGCGGCTGCACGGCCTGGAAGTCGCGCGGCGCGGTGGCGAAATGCTGGGCCGAATTCTCATGGGCCAAATGTTCGTGGGCCAAATGCTCATGGGCCGCGGCGGGATTTGGCAGTTCGGGTTTCGGCAGCGGCGGCATCGCCACGCGCGACGCGGCCGCTGGCGCGGAAACGGGTTCAGGCACCGGCGGCATCTGCAACTGCGGTGCAGCGGGCAGGGCGCGCGCGGTGCGCAGGTCGCCTTCGATCATGGCGAGCCGGTCGACCACATGGCCGAGCGTGCTGTGGACGGCTTCCAGCGAATCCTGGGTGCGGCGGTCGGTCTCCGACTGGTTGAAGCGGATGTCGGACATCTCGCGCTTGACGAGGTCGACGACGCCGTTGTCGAACGGCTGCGGCGCGCCGGCATTGCGGTTGTTGTCGGCCAGCGCCACCACGGCCGCATGCTGGTTTTCGAGGTGGCGCAGGATGTCCTGCAGCCCGGCCTCGACCCGGCCGAGATTGCCGGCGCGGGGATCGGTCGAACTTTCGATCCGCTCCAGCAGATACGACACGCGCTGTTCCAGATGGGCGAAGGCAGAGGCGTTGTCATTGCCCACCGGCATGCGGTCGAAGCGTTCGGACAGCGCCCGCAGCGCGCCTTCGAGATGTTCGTTGCTTTCGCCGGATGCCGGCCGCTCGCGGATTTCCAGCGTCGAGGTCAGCGCCGCGATGCGCGCTTCGAGGCTCGCAAACGAATCGCTGTTGCCCTCGCTGCGGGCAAGATGGTCGACCTTCGACGACAGCATGTGCACGTCGTCGGACAACCGCGCCAGCGCGTCGTTGGACGCCACATTGGAAACGATGCCGCGCAGCGCCGATATGGCGCCCTCGAGTTGCTGGACGGTGGAGGGGTCGTCATTGGCGCGCAGGATGAGATCGAGCTTGCCGCCGAGATTGCGGATCGCGTCGTCGTAGCCGGCCAGTTGTTCCCTGGGCGTCAGCGAGCGCAGCACTTCGTGAATTTCGGAGAGCGCGCGTTCGATGCCGGCCAGTTGCTGGCCGTCGGTGCCGCTCTGGCGGGTGTCGTCGATGCGGCGGGACAGCGAGCGGATTTCGTTCTCGATCGATTCGATCGCCCGGCGCGGCATCGCCTCGGTGATGGCGGCGCGAATGTCCGCCAGCTCGGCGCGGAACGCGGTGATCGATTGCTCGATGCCGTCGGGGCGCTGCAGCGCCTCGATCTGGCTGGTGATCTTGAGCAGATGCCGCTCCAGCGAGGAAAAATCCGGACCCGTGGGCGGCGCCGGCTGCATCGGGGGCGCCATCGGCATGGCGGGCGCCATTGAAGCCGACGCGGCAGCCGACATGGCAGCCGACATGGCAGGCGCTGAAGCTGTTCTGGGCGGCGCGCTGCGCGGCGGCGTCGGCCGGGATGCGGGAGCATCGAGTTCGTTCTGGCGTGCAGAGATTTCCGCGATCGCGAAATCGAACGACGCCGGGCTGAGTGGGGGCGAGGGGCGATAGACCTGGCTGGCGGCGCGCTCGACCATCTCGGCCTGGCGCTGCCTGTCCTGCATCTGGACCTGTCGCGGTGCCGGGCTGGAGATCTGCGACAGCCGCGCGTCGAGGCGCGAAATCGCGTCGTTCAATTGCCGGGCGACGCCCGGTTCGCCGCGCGGGGCGTCACTCCGCGGCGCGTCGCTGCGCGGCCTCTCGTTGCGCGGCCTCGGTTGCGAAATCTGCTCGATCTGGCGGGTGATCGAATCCAGCCGCTGATGGATGTCGGAGACGTCGGGCGACTCCTGCGGTGGCATCGCCGCGGGCTGATCATAGGGGCTTTGAAAATCGGGCCGGGCGGAATCGCCGAGGGTGGAGTTGAGCCAGTCGTTCAGCGACATGCCGGCGCGGCGCGCGGCGGCCTCGGCCCTCTCGCGCACGGATGGATCGATGCCTTCAACACTCCACGATACGCGCGAATTCATGCTCTCGTCCGGTTCCGACTCCGGCGCGCTACCTGCGCCTCCAGCCTCCCCGCGCGTCCCAATGAAGAGACAATCGAATTCCGCGCAGGTCGTCTGCCTCAGAACTCGACTTTTTCGTGTTACGGTAAAGAACCGGTTAAGGAATGGCCCGGCGGCTCGGGAAAGTTGCTGTGCCGGTCAAATTGCCGGGCTGGCGGCGCTGGCCGGCAGCGCATCAAGCGCCTCCTCGCACCATTCCACCACGACCTGCTCATGCCGAACGCCCAGGCGCAGTGCCAGCAATTTGCCCATATCCGCCGGCGAAGCGGTTCCGTCGGGGAACCGCTTGGTGAGAATGCGCTCGTAGCGGGCACAGCGGTCGCGATGGTGTTCCAGCCGCGCCATCAGGTCGGCGCGCAACGGGCCGATGTCGACGCCGTCGAGGGCGTAGAGCCGAACCAGCAGGTCGTCCTTGATAGAGGGCGGCACGCTCGGCCGCGCGCCCCAATGCCGTAGCGCCGCCCGTCCTTCGGAGGTCAGGGTGTAGACCAGCTTGTTGGGCTTGCCCGATTGCACCACTTCGCAGCCCTCGATGTGGCCGCGGTCGCGCAGCCGGGTCAGCTCGCGGTAGATCTGCTGGTGGTTGGCTTTCCAGTAGAAGCCGATCGACGCGTCGAACGTCTTGGCGAGCTCATAGCCCGTCATCGGACCTTCCGTCAGGCAGGCAAGGATTGCGTCACCGAGCGCCAAGCGCAAACCCTCCCGAGTAATCTTGCCTCCCAAGGAACGTTGCCTCCCAAGGAACCTTGACAATATGCATAAAAGTGCATATGCGTCAATGCGCATATGATGGCGCGCCCGTCGCGCCTTCAGGGACAGGAGACGTCCGATGAGCTTGACCGGCCTCGACAAATGGTACGGCTACATGAAGTCCCATGACCGCGCGGCGCTATGGGATCTGCTGCATCCGGATGCGGTGTTCGAAAGCCCCGTCGTGCACACGCCGCAGCGCGGTCGCGACATCACCTTCAAGTATCTGGCGAGCGCGGACAAGGTGCTGGGTGGCCCCGGCTTCGCCTATATCGGCGAATGGCGCAGCGACACCGGCGCCGTGCTCGAATTCCAGACCGAGATCGACGGCATCAAGCTCAACGGCGTCGACATCATCACCTTTGCCGCAGATGGCCGGATCACGAATTTCAAGGTGATGGTGCGCCCGCTCAAGGCGATCAACCTGCTGCACCGGCTGATGGGAGAGCAGTTGGCGGCCAGTGCGGCCAGTAGCGCCGCAGGGTCGTAACCGCGACCTTGAAGTAGCTCCCTATGACCTTTGGAACCGGATAAGGTTCTTTCTGAAACCCAATGATTGCTGCGAAGGCTCTCTTGCACGGAGCGAGCCAGCCGGGAGGATGCGAATGCCGATCTACAAAGCCCCTGTGGAAGACGTCACCTTCCTGCTCAACGACGTGTTTCAGATCGACCGCTACGACAATCTTCCAGGCTTCAGCGACGCCTCCGCGGATGTGCGCGACGCGATCCTGGGTGAGGCCGCCAAACTCAGCGAACAGGTGCTGCAGCCGCTCAACCGCGTCGGCGATCTCGAGGGCTGCAAACGCCATGACGATGGCTCCGTGACCACCCCGAAAGGCTTCAAGGCCGCGTTCAAGCAGGTCGCCGAGGGCGGCTGGCTGGGTCTGTCGGCGCCATCGGAATATGGCGGGCAGGGCCTGCCGGTGACGCTGACCCAGGCGGTCACCGAATTCCAGTCGTCGGCCAATATGGCGTTTTCGATGTATGGCGGCCTGACCATGGGCGCCACCGCCGCGCTGATGGTGCACGGCAAGCCCGAGCAGAAGAAGATGTTCGTGCCGAAGATGGTGGCCGGCGAATGGGCCGGCACCATGAATCTCACCGAGCCGCAATGCGGCACCGATCTCGGCCTGCTGCGCACCAAGGCCGTCAGGCAGGACGACGGCAGCTACAAGATCACGGGCACCAAGATCTTCATCTCCTCCGGCGAGCACGATCTCACCGACAACATCATTCATCTGGTGCTCGCGCGTATCGAAGGAGCGCCCGCCGGTATCAAGGGCGTATCGCTGTTCGTGGTGCCAAAAATCCTGGTCAATTCCGATGGCTCGCTCGGCGAGCGCAACGGCGTCACCTGTGGGTCGATCGAACACAAGATGGGCATTCACGGCAATTCCACCTGCGTGATGAATTACGACAGCGCCACCGGCTGGCTGATCGGCGAGGAAAACAAGGGCATGCAGGGCATGTTCGTGATGATGAACGAAGCCCGGCTCGGCGTCGCGGTGCAGGGGCTGGCGCAGTCCGAAGTCGCCTACCAGAACGCGGCGAACTATGCCCGCGAACGGCTGCAGGGCCGCTCGCTGACGGGCGCCAAGGCGGCGGACAAGCCGGCCGATCCGATCATCGTGCATCCCGACGTGCGCCGCACGCTGCTGACCATTCGCGCCTTCAACGAGGCGGCCCGCGCCATGGTGATCTGGACCGCGCTGAAGAGCGATGTGGCCCACCGCTCCAGCGATCCGAAGGATCGCCAGGAGGCCGACGATCACATGGGGCTGATGACGCCGATCATGAAGGGCGTCATGACCGACGTCGGATTCTCCAACGCGGTGCTGGCGCAGCAGATGTATGGCGGCCACGGCTATATCGCCGAGCACGGCATGGAGCAGTTCGTGCGCGATGCCCGCATTGCCATGCTCTATGAGGGCGCCAACGGCATTCAGGCGCTCGACCTCGTCGGCCGCAAGCTGCCGCGCGATGGCGGCCGCGCGGTGATGGCCTTCTTTGGCGAAGTCGCGGCCTTTGCAAAAGATAACGGCGCCGACGAGGCCATGAAGCCCTATGTCGCGCCGCTCTCTACGGCGCTCGGCCATCTGCAGCAGGCCACCACCTGGCTGATGCAGAACGCGATGATGAAGCCCGACAATGCCGGCGCCGCCGCCACCGATTTCATGCAGCTGTTCGGCCTCGTCACCTTCGCCTATATGTGGGCGCGGATGGCGAAAGTCGCCCAGGACAAGATTGCGGGCAGCGGCGCGACGCCCTATCTCTCCACCAAGCTGGTTACCGGCCGCTTCTTCATGGAACGGATGCTGCCGGAAACCGCGCTGCACCTCGCGCGTATCCAGACCGGATGCGACACCACCATGGAATTGGCGGCGGAAGCTTTCTGATCGCAGAAGCCTCCCGCCACCCTCGACCTGATCTGCGACGGCTTCCAAATCGCCTGTAAAATTATGATCCTCATACCCGGAGGGCTTCATGCCTGAGGCATATATCTACGATCACGTTCGCACGCCGCGCGGCCGCGGCAAGGCCGATGGCGCGCTGCATGAGGTGACCGCGGTGGCGCTGGCCACGGTGCCGCTAAGGGCGCTCAAGGAGCGCAACAATCTGAAACAGGACATCGTTGACGACGTCATCCTCGGCGTGGTCGATCCGGTCGGCGAAGCCGGCTCCGACATTGCGCGTTTCGCGGCCATGAATGCCGGCCTCGGCGAAGCCGTCCCCGGCGTCCAGATCAGCCGCTTCTGCGCCTCCGGCCTCGATGCGGTGAATTTCGCCGCCGCCCAGATCATGAGCGGGCAACATGAGCTTGTCATCGGCGGCGGCGCCGAATCGATGAGCCGCGTCGGCATCGGCGCCTCCGGCGGCGCCTGGCCGATGGATCCCTCGATCGCGGTGCCGACCTACTTCATGCCGCAGGGCGTCTCGGCCGACCTGATCGCTACCAAATACGGTTTTTCGCGCGACGACGTCGATGCCTATGCGGTGCAGAGTCAGCAGCGCGCGGCGAAAGCCTGGGACGAAGGCCGCTTCAAGAATTCCGTGGTGCCGGTGAAGGACATCAACGGCCTCACCATCCTCGCCAAAGATGAGCACATGCGGCCGACCACGACGATGCAGTCGCTCGGCCAGTTGCAGGCCTCGTTCGCGGCGGTCGGCGCGATGGGTGGCTTCGATGCGGTGGCGATCCAGTCGCACCCGGAAATCGAGCGCATCAATTACGTGCACCATGCCGGTAATTCCTCGGGAATCGTCGACGGTGCCGGCGCCGTGCTGCTCGGCAGCAAGGAGGCCGGCAGCAAGCATGGCCTGAAGCCGCGCGCCAAAATCCGCGCCTTCGCCAATATCGGCTCGGAGCCGGCGATGATGCTGACCGGTCCGGTCGACGTCACCGAAAAGCTGTTCGAGCGCTCGGGCATGAAGAAATCCGACATCGACCTGTTCGAACTGAACGAAGCCTTCGCCTCGGTGGTGCTGCGCTACATGCAGGCCTTCGACATCGACAATGCCAAAATCAACGTCAATGGCGGCGCCATCGCGCTCGGACATCCGCTCGGCGCCACCGGCGCGATGATCCTCGGCACCGTGCTCGATGAACTCGAGCGCACCAACAAGTCGACGGCGCTGATCACGCTGTGCATCGGCGGCGGCATGGGCACCGCGACCATCATCGAGCGGGTGTGACCCGTAGGGTGGGCAAAGGCGCGCTTGCGCCGTGCCCACCAGACAGGTGCATGGACGAAGGTGGTGGGCACGGCGTGAAGAACGCCTTTGCACACCCTACGATTTGCGATCTACGCCCGGGCAGCGCTTACTGCGACCGGGCTCATGAGCAGCGGAACATC
The DNA here is from genome assembly GCA_038212905.1 of Hyphomicrobiales bacterium. Taxonomy (GTDB): domain Bacteria; phylum Pseudomonadota; class Alphaproteobacteria; order Rhizobiales; family Xanthobacteraceae; genus Bradyrhizobium. The sequence continues at coordinate 11,765 of JBBQUA010000021.1, read as the reverse complement.
CGGAAGCGCCATCAGAGCGGGCTTGGCAAAATGGTAACCCTGGAACAGCGAAATACCGGCCGCGCGCAGCACGGTGAGTTCCTCGTCGCTTTCGACGCCCTCGGCCAACACGTGAATGTCGAGCGTGCGGGCGATGCCGACGATGCCGGCGACGATTGCCTGTTTGGCGCGGCTGAGGTGAATGTCGCGCAGCAATTCCATGTCGATCTTGATCAAGTCCGGCTGCAGCCGCGCCAGCAAACCCAATCCGGCATAGCCGGCGCCGAAGTCGTCCAGCGCGGTCCAGAATCCGAGCTTGCGGTAGGCTTCGACGATGCGCTCCACGTGAGCGACATCCTGCATCTTTTCGTTTTCGGTAAACTCGAACATCAGGTTCCGGTGCGGGAACCCGGCGCGCTTGGCGGCGGCGAGCGATTTCTGGATGCAGGCGTTCGGCTCATAGACGGCGTTGGGCATGAAATTGATGGAAAGGCGCAGGTCCTGTCCCGTGAACAGCTGCCCCGCCGTCTCGATCGCCATCACCCGCGCGGCCTGGTCGAACCGGTAGCGCTGTTCCTCGGTGACCTGGCTCAGGATCGAGAACGCGGATTCGCCGTTTACGCCGCGCACCAGCGCCTCGTAACCCCAGACCCGGTGGTTGGTGACGTCGACGATCGGCTGGAACGCCATCTTGAATTCAAAGGGGAGCGCGACGTCGTCGCGGCATCCGACACAAACATTACCCATGGATTGGCCCGTCACTGACTGAATCTGGGTGAAAGCCTAGACCACAAGAGATTGACCGCTCCTTAAAGGCATATCAACGGAACCGGACAGAGGAACAGACCCATGGCCTTCAAGAACTTCAAGCTGGAAACCGACACCGACGGCATCGTGCTGGTGACCTGGGACACCCCGGGCCGTTCCATGAACGTGCTCGACGAAACCTCGGTCACCGAACTCGAGGAGATCATCAAGCAGACCTCCGCCGACACAGCCGTGAAGGGCGTCGTCATCACCTCGGGCAAGGACGCGCTGTGCGCCGGCGCCGACCTGTCGATGCTGGAGGGCATGGGCAAGCAATATGCCGAGATGCTGAAGGCCAAGGGCGAGGAAGCCGCCAACCAGGTGCTATTCGACCAGAGCCGCCGCTTCTCGCAGGTGTTTCGCAACATCGAAACCTCGGGCAAGCCGTGGGTTGCCGCGATTAACGGTCTCGCGCTCGGCGGGGGTTTTGAACTGACGCTGGCCTGCCACTACCGCGTCGCCGCGGAAAATCCCAAGACCCGGCTCGGCCTGCCCGAAATCAAGGTCGGCCTGTTCCCCGGCGCCGGCGGCACCCAGCGCGTGCCGCGCATCGTGTCGCCGCAGGACGCCATGCAGCTGCTGCTGAAAGGCGAGGCGATCAATCTCGACAAGGCCAAGGCGCTGAACCTGATCCATGCGATCGTGCCGGCAGGCGATCTCATCAAGGCGGCAAAGGACTGGATCAAGGGCGGCGGCAAGGCTGTAGCCCCCTGGGACGAAAAGGGTTTTAAACTCCCCGGCGGCCCGGTGTTTTCCAAGAACGGCATGATGATGTTCCCGGCCGGCAACGCGATCTTCCGCCGCGAGACCTACGACAATTATCCCGCCGCGCGCGCCATCATGAGCTGCGTCTATGAAGGCTTGCAATTGCCGATCGATGCCGCCCTGCGGGTTGAATCGCGCTACTTCACCAAGATCCTGCGCAGCAAGGAAGCGGCGGCGATGATCCGCAGCCTGTTCCTGTCGATGCAGGAATTGAACAAGGGCGCGCGGCGTCCACAGAACGTGCCGCCGACCAAGGTGAAGAAACTCGCGATCATCGGCGCCGGCTTCATGGGCGCCAGCGTCGGCTATGTGTCGGCGCGTGCCGGCATCGATGTGGTGCTGATCGACCGCGACCAGGCCAGCGCCGACAAGGGCAAGGGCCACGCCAAGGCCGTGATTGACGACCTGATCAAGAAGGGCCGCGCCAAGGAAAGCGACAGCGAAGCGATCCTCGGCCGCATCACCGCGACCGCCGATTACAATGTGTTGAAGGATTGCGACCTCATCATCGAGGCGGTGTTCGAGGATCGCAAAGTCAAGGCGGAAACCTACGCCAAGGCGCAGCCGCTGCTGAAGTCCGACGCGATCTTCGCCTCCAACACCTCGACACTCCCGATCAATTCGCTGGCGGAAGAGTTCAAGGACCAAGGCAAGTTCATCGGCATTCACTTCTTCTCGCCGGTCGAGAAGATGATGCTGGTGGAAATCATCGTCGGCAAGAACACCAATGATGTCGCGCTCGCCACCGCGCTGGATTACGTCCGGGTGATCGGCAAGACCCCGATCGTCGTCAATGACTCCAGAGGCTTCTTCGCCAACCGCTGCGTGCTGCGCTTCACCGCCGAAGGGCTGGAAATGTTGATGGAAGGCGTGCCGCCGGCGATGATCGAGAACACCGCCAGGATGGCGGGCATGCCGGTCGGGCCGCTGTCGCTGTCGGATGAAGTGGCGCTCGATCTGGTGCTCAAGATCATGAAGGCGACCGAGGCCGATCTCGGCGCCAACGCCATCGACCAGAGCCAGAAGAAGCTGCTGGTCGAAATGGTCGAGAAGCAGGGCCGCTTCGGCCGCAAGAACGGCAAGGGATTTTACGACTATCCCGAAAAGGGCAAGGGCCAGAAGAGCCTGTGGACCGAGCTCGCCGGCCTGCAGTCAAAACATCTCGATCCCGATACGCTCGACATCGAGGAGATGAAGCAGCGTTTTCTGGTGGTACAGGCGGTGGAAGCCGCGCGCACCGTGGAAGACCACGTCATCACCGACATGCGCGAGGCCGATGTCGGCTCGATCCTCGGTTTTGGATTTGCGCCATTCACCGGCGGCACGCTGTCCTATATCGACTTCATGGGCACCAAAAAATTCGTCGAACTGTGCCACAAGCTCGAGGCCAAATACGGCTCCCGCTTCACGCCGCCAAAACTGCTGGTCGAAATGGCGGCCAAGGGCGAAACCTTCTACGGCCGCTTCCCGCCGAAGAAACTGGCGGAGAAGGCGGCGTAACGTCTCTTACCTCTCCCGCTTGCGGGGGAGGTCGACGCGCCAACGGGTCGGCGCGAAGCGCCGCCCGATGATAAACTCCGCGCGGCGGGTGGGGGAAGTTCTATCCGCCCGCACCGGTGCTGCGGAGAGAGCCCCCACCCCAGCCCTCCCCCGCAAGCGCGGGAGAGGGAGCGCAGCGGCGCCGGAAACTCATCGGCCTGTCCATGCGCGCCTCGATGATTCGATGAGGTCAGGCGGGCGAGCCATCGTAATGCCTTTCGTTCGCGCAGGCATGCGAACGTTTCAATTCAGCCTAACTATCGCCAGATTGAGCATCGAGGCAAAGCCGATCCAGGCGGCATAAGGAATGAATAAAGTCGATGAAATCCCGTCTCTCTTCCATTGCCACGCGATGAACGCAAGAATAGCCGCGAATAGCAACAGGATGATCGCGAGGGCTACAACGGGCCAATGTGCCGAAAAGAACGCGGGCGGCCAAAGAAAATTGAGTCCCATCTGCGCGAACCACAGTTGCATCGCCGTTCCGCGGCGATCAAAATTCCAAGTTCGCCACCCGGCGATCGCGATCAGTACGTAGATCCCCGCCCAGACCGGTGCGAAGATCCAGTTCGCCGGACTGAACCATGGCTTGTCGAGCCCTGCGTACCATGAATCGGGCATATTCAAATAGCCGAGCATGAAGCCAGTCCCGACCACGCATACGACGAAGACGGCGAGCCCGGTCATTCCTGAAGTCGCCTGCTTCATGGTGCAGCCACCAGGCGAACCGCCACGATATAGCTGCCGTCGCCGCAACCGCGCGCCGAATCCCGGAGCACGCCTCTCACTGCCCGATCAGATATACCGCAAAGAATCGCGTCCGTCAGTTCGATCGCGTGCGCCGGAGGCAGCAGCTTCAATTTCAATGTGAGCGTCACCGATTGTTCCAATCCGATCCGTCGAACTACAGAACTGAAACGTCTTTTGCGGGGCGGCAGATCACCGTTCAGGAGAGCGAGAGAAAAAATAGTGTCAATGTGATCCGAATCGTATCGGCCGTCGTTCCTTTGAGCGACGATGGTTGGTCAAGCTCTCGTGTCCGAGAGTGCAGCTCAGCCGTAGCACCTGCAAATATGAAATGGAGAAACTTGATGAATACCGGAATTCGTTCTGCTGCTGCCGGCTTCGCGATGATCACAGCATTGCTCGCACCGACCTTCGCAAAGGCTGCGGACATCGTCGATACGGCTGTTGCGGCAGGTTCGTTCAATACGTTGGTCACGGCAGTAAAGGCGGCAGGCTTGGTGGCCACGCTCAAGGGTAAGGGCCCGTATACCGTTTTTGCACCTAATGACGCGGCCTTCGCCAAGCTTCCGCCCGGCACTGTCGAATCCCTTCTCAAGAACAAGGCCAAGCTCGCAACGATCCTGAAATATCACGTGGTGCCGGGTCGGGTGAAAGCCGCTGACGTCGCAGGCAAGTCGCTGAAGGTCAAGACCGCGGCCGGGCTGCCGGTAAATGTCGATGGCACATTTGGTGTGAAGGTCAACGGCGCCAACGTGATCCAGCCCGACATTGAAGCATCGAACGGCGTTATTCACGTCATCGACACTGTCTTGCTGCCTCCGGCGCGAACCAAGAGGGCTCATCACTAAGGCAAATCCACACCTCCACGACGGCCCGGCCCTGACGGCCGGGCCGCACCACCAGGAAACGCGGCTTCATCTCCTCGATGTCGAGCGTATCGGGGTCGAGATGTTTCTATTGCAGGCCGCCCAGTTCGGCGGTCGCAATGCGCGGAAGCTTCCTTCTCCCGCGCTTGCGGGGTAGGGTGGCCGAGCCAACGGGTCGGCGCGAAGCGCCGCCCGATGATAAACTCCGCGAGGCGGGTGGGGGCTGTCTCCTCAGGCCTCAATGCGGCGAGAGTCCCCGCCCCACCCAGCTCTCCCCCGCCGCTGGAGAGCGCGGCGGAGCAAGCACCCAGGATCGAGATCCCGATGCGAAGCGTTATCGTTCTGGGCGCGGGGATCGTCGGGGTCGCCTCGGCCCTGCATCTGCAGCGTCGCGGCTGGTCGGTCGTGCTGGTCGATCGCAAGCCACCGGGTCGCGAGACCAGCTACGGCAATACCGGCATCATCCAGAGTGAAGCCATCAGGCCCTATCCGATGCCGCGCGATCTGGCTTCGCTGGCGGCGATCGCGATGCGACGCACCAACGATGTGCATTACAGCGTGGCGTCGCTGCCCCGGCACATCGGTCCGTTGTTGCGATACTGGTGGCATTCCGCGCCCGAAAGACACCAGCGCATTTCGCAGTCCTACATCAGGATCATCGCACAGGCGGCCGCCGAGCACGGCGTGCTGATCGCCGAGGCCGGCGCTGATACGCTGGTGCGACGAAAAGGCTATCGCACGCTGCACCGTACCCAGGCCGCGATGGATCGCGCGGCGCTGCTGGCCGAGGCGCTTGCTGCCGAGCACGGGGTGCGCTCGCAAATTCTCGGTCCGGCGCAGCTTGCAGCGGTCGAGCCCGGGCTTAACGAAACAGGGGTGGGGGCGATTCACTGGCTCGATCCCTGGTCGGTCTGCGATCCCGGCGGGCTGGTGTCGGCCTACGCCGATCTCTTCCTCCGCGCCGGCGGGACTTTTATCAATGGCGATGCGGCAACCCTCGCGGCCGGCTCTGAGGGCGGCTGGACCGTTGATACGGTTGATGGCCGCCTCGACGCCGAGGCCGCCGTCGTGGCGCTCGGTCCGTGGTCCCCCGATCTGCTGCGCCGGTTCGGCTATCGCTTTCCGATGGTGCGCAAGCGCGGCTACCATCTGCATTTCAACGGCGGCAGCACGCTCGATTTGCCGCTGCAGGATCCCGCGTTTGGATACGTGCTGGCGCCGATGTCGAAGGGGTTGCGGATCACGACGGCCGCCGAACTGGGTGGACCGTCGAAGTCCGCGCATCCGATCCAGCTCGCACGGGCCGAGCAGACGGCACGGCGACTTGTCGAGCTCGGTGCTGCGGTCGAAGCCGAACCCTGGAGTGGCGTCCGTCCCTGTATGCCCGACATGCTGCCGGTCGTCGGATCGGCTCCGAAGCACGGCGGATTGTGGATGCATTTCGGGCACGGCCATCAGGGCCTCACGCTTGGCCCGGCAACGGGCCGCATGCTGGCCGAATTGATGAGCGGCGAACCAACCTTCACCGACGCATCGGCCTTCCGGCCTGCCCGATACTGATCTCCCCGCCAAACGCGAAGGGCCGGATCATCGATCCGGCCCTTTTATGGCAGACGCCTACCCTTCACAATTTTCGGCTGGGCTGCAACGATCAAACTTCTTGCGTCATCAAGGCGCGCAAAGTTCTTGACTGCTCTCTCAGGTTGCTTCAGATTATCGGCGCAACATGAGAGTTATCGCATGTCGGGCGAGGCCACTTACCGCGTAGTGCCTGCTTATCTTGTGGCCGCGAGTATCCTTGCCGCGCTTCCAACTCCCGTCGTAAGTCAAGCCGCGAAACCTGGCTGCGAACTCGTCGACATCGATATTCAGAAATTTGGTGGAGCTCCGCTGCTCCAGCCGCAGATCGTTCAGTCAGCGAATGGACGTCTGGATACGACGCTCGCGGTTGCTTACGCGACCAACGAGGTGGCCGGCTGCGCGGTCAAGCTGCGGTCGTACAACGGACAGCTTGCCGGGCCGACACTCAAGGCGAAGCCTGGGGACACCTTGTACATCAAGCTGAAAAATGAACTGCCTCCCGAATTACATATCCATGGCGGCGATCACAACGTTCCCCACGGTTTTAACTCCACGAACCTGCATACCCACGGCCTGCACGTTTCGCCGAGCGACAAGAGCGACAATGTTTTCCGCGAAATCGGACCTGGTCAAACTTTCGACTACATCATTGAAGTTCCGAAGAACCATGCGCCGGGCTCGTTCTGGTACCACGCTCACTTGCACGGCTCGACGGCGCTGCAGGTTTCGAGCGGCATGGCGGGGATGCTGATCATCGAGGGAGGCATCGATGAATTGCCTAGCCTGAAATCAATCAAGCAGCAGGTGCTGATTTTCCAGCAACTTTCCTACGACGCCCAGGGTGTCCTTGAAGGGTATGACAGTTTTGGGCCCGGCGGCTGGGACGATTCAAAACGCCACATCACCATCAACGGCCAGATCGTTCCCGAGATAAAAATGCGCCCGGGAGAAGTTCAGAGATGGCGCGCCGTCCATGCTGGCGTTCGGGAGACCATCAATCTTCAGCTCGATAGTCATTTGTTGAACGAGATAGCCCTCGATGGATTGACACTGGGCAAGGTCGCGCCGTGGTCATCCGGCCTGACCCTGCAGCCGGGGTATCGGAGCGATATCCTGGTCAAGGCCAATCACTTGCTGCCGGGGCAGGCACGGGCGGAGTATTTTCTGCGTGATCTTCCACTCGGCGCCGGACTTCGCCTGCAGGCCGTCGCGCCCGCGCTCAGTGCTCGCCTGAACGCTGCGCCGCTGCAGGACAAGGCCGGGCGCCTGCTGGCCAAAATAGTGGTCGAGGGCGAACCGGCGAACGATGCCCTGCCGAGCGATGGCGATCTTGCTGCAAACGTTCCGTTCAAGCCGATCGACGAAGGTGAACTCAACGGTGAACCTCAAAACGTCAATTTCAACGTCACTTTTGCAATTTGTAGCAATGGAGCATGCCTGCCGTGTAACCCGAACACCAATCCGGCTTGCAGGAAGGTGGCCTTCACGGTCAACAACCGGCCTTACGATGACAATAATGTTCGTACGGCAAGGCTGGGCACTGCAGCGGAATGGATCGTGTCGACCGACGCGACGTCGCTTTACCCCCGGCATCCGTTTCACATTCACGTCAATCCGTTCATGTATACGCGGATCGGCCCAGGCGGATTGCCGGAGAACGTTTGGCGCGACACCCTGATCATCGAGAAGGGAAAGCCGGAGCGGCTCCTGACCCGATACGAGGATTTCAAGGGAAAGTTCGTCTTGCATTGTCACATCCTCGATCACGAGGATCAGGGCATGATGCAGGCCGTCGAGATTATCGATTGACGACCAATTGAAGTGAATAAATTTCGAAGTAGACCGGACCCCGGCGAACAAGAATCGAGGGAGCCATGAAGATTTTCACTCAAGCGCTTTATCTGCCCGCTGCCTTGTTTGTTGCGGCTTTCTCGCAGCCCGCCCTCGGGCAGAACGCAGCGAACCCGCCGCCGGGCTATTTCGATATTCCGGCGGGATTTGATTTTCCGGCCGACAAGAGGCTGCTTGAGCAATACCGCTCGCAGCCGAATGTTGCGGCCCAACGAATTCATGCCTGGAACCTACTTGCCGGATTGTCCCGCCCAACTCCGGACGGGAAGTTCTCGATCTTCGAAACTTGGTTCTCTGAAGACGAAACGTTTGCCAGCAGCGCGTCAAATTTGCGTGGGCGCGGCCCTTCGATGCCAATTCCGAGGTTCAGCGTGCCAAGGCAATTCGGAACCTCTCGGGGTACGAACGATGTTGCTGCGCCGGGAAGCGCGGTGCTGTCATTCGTGCTCTATAATTTTGCGGGTTACAATCACGTCAGGACAAACCGTCTTTTTCAGGCGACCGCGCTGGATAATCTCGTAAAGAACGGTGCTTTTGATTTGAAAATACCCCAGAGCCGTACGATACCGCCATTCCCCTCCAACGCAGTCGTGCTCAAGACGGTCTGGTGGCCGGTTGCGAAGGACAAGGTTTCGGCAATGCCGATCTGGGATCCTGAGACAAATCCCCCGCAGGCAGCGGGTAACCCGATCCCCACATGGTCGCGGTTTATTGGTGTCGACGCGACACGGCCGATTCCGGCCGGCGAAACGGGCGACATTATCTACGATGGACAGACCAAGCGAAATTCGCACATCGTCGGCATCGGCGGGTTCCATGCAAGAGTTCTTGAGGACCGCGATGTCGTCGACGCGGTCAACAATCAAACGCTGCTGGCTCAGGTCGCCCAGTCGTCTTTCGGTCGGCCCTTGGCCGTCGGTGATTTTGCCGTTCTCGTTGCGCTGCACGTCACCACCAAGGAGATCGATGATTGGGTGTGGGCAACCTACTGGTGGCACGACAGGCCGAGCGATGGCCCGTTCGCTCAAAACCGCGTCGGTTCGATTAGCGGCGTTTGGCGAAACTACCTGATGGATGTGGCCTATGATCTCAACCTTCCGGCAGAAAAGGACGGTAGTCCTCACGTTACCTTCGATCCGTGGCTCGAGGCGCGTTTCAGCGATGGCGGGCATGGCGGTGGCGGTGTCGTCAGCAACTGCATGAATTGTCACAACCGGGCCAGTTGGCCAAACCGTCCCGGCGCGAGTTGCCCGAACAACCGATGCTTCTTGCCGATCTATCGCGGCAATCCGGACTTCGAAGATCCGGCGTATGCACCGGGCAGGCTTCGCATGGATTTTCTCTGGTCAATTCCGGATTTGGCGAACTAGGGCGACGATTGTCAGTCGAATCCGAACGTAGCTGAGGATATGACGATGCCGATGACCTTTGCCCGCTTGCAAGAGTACCTCGACCTCATGGTTCGCAAGGCGGACGGAAATCTGGGAGTTTCGCCTCACCGCCGATTCTGGGTGACTCATGAGGCACTGACGCGGAATCCCATCCCACGGCCAAAATGCCAGGGTCAGGACATATTCCCGGTCAAGTTTCTCGATGAGCAGAGAACGAAGGTCGATGCCGACAATTCACCTCTCTATGTCATCCTGATCGACAGCGATGGGTTTTGCGAAAAAGCGCAAATGCCGCTCGGCGGCCCGTTTCTGGGTGACCACAATTATTCGCTTACATTGTCGGATGGGACGGTCGTCACAGGCGATCAGGTTAAGCAGGACATTTACGACTGGCTTGCCGCCGGCGCTCCGAACAATTGAACTCCGCCGCCGTCGGCGCGGTCATTGCGAGACGATGCATAATGAGCGGTTGGGAGAGATATCGATGAGAATGTGGTCGATCGCTACCGCAGCGTTGATGCTTTCCACGACAATCGGGCTCGCGCAGACGCGCCCCAGAACGGTGCCGGCCGCGAGCGAGGCCGTGCCGGCCACCAGCGCGGATGCCTCAATCACGGGAAAATGGACCTATCGCAGCTATCGCAACAGGGCCGATATCATCGTGAATGCCGACGCCGAGCCGTCCGTCCAGGCGCTCGGCGCGATTTACGGGCAGGAAGTGGAGACGGCGAACGCTGCCTTGAAGGCGCTGAGTCTGGTCTTCGGTGAAGGCATCATGACCTTCGATCCGCCGTCGGGAAGTTCGATCTCCGGAAATCTGGACATGGGTGGGGGCTTTGTGCTGGACCTGAAGGGCACCATGCAGCCGTTGGCCGGCGCGGGGATTCTTGCCCTCGAGATTTTCGGCACCGGCCGCGCGGGCACGCCAACCGAGAACTGGGAGTACGACTACAAGGCATTCATGACGCCTAAGTGGCCCAATGGCGTCAACCAGATTCCGGCCTTCGTGGGAACCGTGATTCGGGCGAAGCCTCATGGTTCAGCGCCGGCGGGCGTTGTGGCGTCCTTCGTTTCGATCAAGCAATGACGATATTCCGGCATTCGGCTGCGAGGTAACGGACAACAAAAGCCAAGAGCCGGATCATCGATCCGGCCCTTCGCGTTTGTCGCTATCCTCGAAGGCTTACGCCGCCGCCTTCATCAGGCCTTCCTTGGTCAGCGCTTCCTGCACGGCCGGACGCGCGCCGACGCGGGCCTTGTAGGCCAACAGGTTCGGCATTGCGGCGAGGTCGAACTTCATGCGCTCGGCCCAGGACAGCATCGTGAACAGATAGCCGTCGGCGACGGTGAATTGCTTGCCCATCAGGTAGTCGTTGCCGGCCAGCGCGCCGTCGATGTACTTGAACTTGGCCATCACCCGGTCCTTGAAGAACGCCTTGGCGTCGTCGGCCAGCACCGGCGAGAACATCGGACCGAAATTCTTGTGCAACTCGGTGGTGATGAAGTTGAGCCACTCCAGCAGCTTGTAGCGCTCGGCGCTGTCGCGGGCGGGCGCCAGATTCTTGCCCGAGGCCTTGTCGGCGATCATCTGGACGATGACCGGGCCTTCGGTCACAACCTCGCCTGAGTCCAGCGCCAGCGCCGGCACCTGGCCCTTGGGGTTGATGCTGAGGAAATCGTCACCGTTTTCGAGCTTTTTGGCCTTCAGATCGACCTTGACCAGGTCGTAGGGCAGGCCGGCTTCCAAGAGCGCGATATGGGGGGAGAGCGAGCAGGCTCCGGGGGAATAGTACAGTTTCACGGGGTTTTCCTTCCCTTGCATTATTGGCTATACGGGACCGGGTGATTAAATGCATCTGCATGTAATAGTCAAGATTGATGCAGGTGCATTTAGTGCGCTACACTCCTTCTGACATTGTGGGCTGACCATGAAGCGCAAACCATCGACCGAGGCGACCGCCGCCTGGATCCGCCTGATGCGGGTGCAGAGCCGGGTGCTCGATGCCGTCGAGCAGGAGCTGAAGAAAGCCGGCTATCCGCCGCTGGCCTGGTATGACGCGCTGCTCGAACTGTCGCGGGCGCCGTCGGGCGAACTGCGTCCGGTCGAGCTGGAAAAGCATATGCTGATTCCGCAATACTCGACATCGCGGCTGATCGACCGGCTGGTGGACGAGGGACTGGCGGCGCGCCGCGAATGCAAGATCGACAAGCGCGGCCAGTTCGTCGAGATCACCGAGGC
>JBBQUA010000020.1:0-37852 GCA_038212905.1 Hyphomicrobiales bacterium | reverse complement strand
TTGCGGTACGGCCATGTTACTCTGCGGGCTCCGATAACCACTGGCGAACGATGGTGGCGGTTTCATTGGGGTTTCGTTCGGCCAGCTCGCCGACGCGATGCACCGACTGGGCGTGGACCTGGCCCTGCACCTGGGCGACGTCGATCAGCGCTGCGGTGGAGTTGGGAAGCAGAGCCTGGCCGTTGGCGTCGACCTCGTCGCTGCCATCGGTCAGCGCCGGCAATGCGCCCTTCACCGAGGCGACCTCTTCCGAAGCCAGGATGCGCTTGACCAGCGGCCGGATCACCATGAACAGCACCACGAGGCCGAGCATCATCATGACGCCGAGTTCGATGACGTACATCACGTCGTCCTTGGTGAATTGCAGCATGCCGAGCAGGCCGGCAGGCTCTGCGACCGCCGGCACGACCGGCGCTTCGGCGAATTTCAGGTTCACGACCTCGACCTGGTCGCCGCGCTTTTGGTCGAAGCCGATCGCCGAGCGCACCAGTGTCGCGATGCGGTCGAGCTGTTCCTTGCTGCGTTCCTGATAGATCTGCTCGCCTTTTTCGTTCTTGGCGTAGCTGCCGTCGACCAGCACGGCGACGGAGATGCGGTTGACCCGGCCGACCTCGGTCACTTCGGTTTTGGTGGTGCGGGAAATCTCGTAATTGTTGGTCTCTTCGCTCTTCTTGCTCTGGTCGCGCGCGGCCGCCGAGCCTTCCCTGTTCGCATTGCCGGGCAACTCGTTGTTGACGGTGACCTGGCCGCCGTTTTCGCCCGTCGCGGAGGATTCTTCCCGGGTCTGGCTCGAGCGCAGCACCCGGCCCTCGGGATCGTATTTGTCCGAGGTCTGGGTGATCTTGTTGTAGTCGAAATCGGCCGAGAGCTGGACCCGGGCGCGGCCGGCGCCGACCACCGAGGAAATGATCGCCTCGACCTGGTTGCGCATCCGCTTCTCGAAGGCGGCCCGGCGCTCGTCGCCGATGGCGTTATCGGCGTCGCCCTTGGCGCCGTCGGCGAGCAATTGACCGGCTTCATCGACGATCGAGACCCGCTGCGGCTTCAGGCCGTTGACGGCAGAGGCGACGACGTGGCGGATGGCTCTGATCTGCTGCGGTTCGAGCGCTCCGCGCACCCGCACCACGATCGAGGCCGACGGTTCGGGCGTTTCGCGCGAGAACAACGGACGCTCGGGCAGCACCAGATGGACGCGCGCGGCCTGAATCCGGTCGATGGCGCGGATGGTGCGGGCCAGTTCGCCCTCGAGCGCGCGCAGATGATTGATGTTCTGGACGAAGCTGGTGGTGCCGAGCGCGTCGGATTTGTCGAAAATCTCGTAGCCGACCCCGCCGCCCTTGGGCAGGCCGCCCTCGGCGAGCTTCATGCGCAGCCGGGTGACCTTGTCCTTTGGCACCATGATAACGGCGCCGTCGTTGCGCAGCTCGAACGGGATCGCCTGGCGTTCCAGATCCTTGATGATCCCCGAGGAGTCCTCGGTCGAGAGGTCGGTAAACAGGGTGGTCATCTGCGGCGTGGTGACGCGCATGATGACAAAGGCGAAGAATCCGATGAGCGCGGTTGTTACCGCGACCATCGCCATCAGGCGCGAAGCGCCCAGACCCTTCAGGAAAGCTACCAGACCCTGCAAAACCAATCCGCCCCTAGATTCGGCCCCCGGGAGCCGACTGGGCAATTATTGCCTATGGGATGGTTTCGATATGGTTAACGAAGGTTAAGAGCCATGGCAAAACTTCAACATGAAAAAAATAGGCCTCGCAAAACGAAGCCGATTTTCGTCAAATGCCAAGTCTTGCCCGGATCTTGGGCGATTTACTGCCGGTATTGCTGGATACGCGTGGTGCGCAGCCCGGCAAGGCCATGTTGATCGATGGAAAACTGCCAGGACAGGAATTCGTCGACCGTCAGCGTGTAGCGGCTGCAAGCCTCCTCGAGGGAGAGCAGGCCGCCGCGAACCGCGGCAACGACTTCGGCCTTACGGCGGATAACCCACCGTTTGGTCCCGGGCGCGGGCAGATCCGCAATTGTTAACGGACTGCCGTCAGGCCCGATGACGTATTTTACCCTCGGGCGATGGGGTTCTGTCATGGCGTACTCACAAACTCTCAACCACTGAACTCACAATAGGAACTTACGCCTCGCGGCTTAAAATTTGCCTAAGCTCAAGGCTTCAATACGAATCTCCTTGAAAATGATCGCCAACGCGCTGCGGCCCGGCGTCTGGGAGACGCCGGGCCGGGCAGGGATCGCGATTGAAGGGTGGACCAGCGAGGCGCGAAGCCGCGTTTACGCAGCGGCGGCGCCCGGACGGACCACGCGCCTGATTTGATCGGTGGTGTAGTTCGCACCGCCGACCGAGAGCAGCGGCGGGGTGGCGCTGAGATCGACGGAATCGACGATGCCCTGGATCTCCGTCGCGATGCCGACATCCTTGCCGTTGGAATCCTTGGCCGTCGCGGTCAGCTTGTAGGTGCCGGCCGGGTATTGGGTGCCGTCATTACCCTTGCCGTCCCACACGAAGCTGGCGTTGCCCTGGCTCAGCGTGTAATTGCCGGAATAAACGGTTTGTCCGGTCGAATTCGTGATGGTGATCGCGGCGGTCGCGCTCTTGTCGGCCTTCAGGTTCCAGGTTGCGGAGCCGTCGAACTTCTGGGTGCTGCCGTCGACGGCGACGGTGTTGCCCACATAAACCAGGGCCTGGGTCGATTGCGCGCTCTTTTCGATCGCGATCAGCGCCTTGAGCTGGTCGTTGGACTTGAGCTGCTGCTCGACGCCGGCGAACTGCACCAGTTGCTGGGTGAACTGGTTGGTATCGAGCGGGTCGAGCGGGTTCTGGTTCTGCAACTGCGTCGTCAGCAGCGTCAGAAAGGTCTGGAAATTATCCGCGAGCCCCGTCGACGTCGTCGCGGCGGTGGTGGTGGTCTTGCTGGTGTTCGATCCTGCTGCCGATACGACTGTCGTCGGGAGGGTTGCTTCGACTGCCATGGTTCTCTCCTCAGATCCTGATATCGACGCCGCTGCTCGAACCGAGCATGCGGCCATAGGTGCGTCCGGCGACGACAGGCGGCGTGCTGTCTTCTTCGCTCAGGTTCAGGCGACGTGCATTGCGCCCGGATCCGCTGCCGTCGTCCTGACCGGATGAAGACTGGTCGCGCAGGCTGAACTGCAGGCCGCTATTGCCGGTCGAGAGCCCGGCGTCATCGAGCGCGCGCTGTAACTGGGCGGCATCCTGGCGCAACAGCGCCAGTGTTTCCGGTTTTTCGACCGTCAGATGCGACGTCACGAGGCCGTTGCGGTCGATGTCGATGCGAACATCGATGCGGCCAAGCTCGGCCGGATCGAGCCGGATATCGAAACGGCTCTTGCCGCTTTGCGCCGATGCGGCGATCTCAACCGCGAGCCCGCTCAGGGGCACCGGTGCATCCGATGCCGCCGTGACGTTGATGGATCCTGTGGCGGTCGCTGCGGCCGAGCCGGCGTGAAGGTGTGGCTGGATCGCGCCCGCGACGTGCGTGCCTGGATCGATCGACGCCTGCCCTCCCGGGACGAACTCTTGCGCGCGGCCTGCGGCATGGGCTGCCGATGGCGAGGGGGCGGCGGCGTCATCCGCCTTCGCGGCTTCGCTGGCGCCGTGCCCGGCATTGGCCTTGCCCGCCGCGGCCAGCGGCGGCGCGGCGTTGCCGGCGGGGGTCGCGGTCGATATCGCCGTCGCCGAGGGATCGGCGCTGACAGGCGCGGCGTCTGCGGAATCGTCCGATGCTGCGGTGCCGGTCTGGGCCGCCGCCGCCTTGACGGGCGCAGTGACTTTCGGCGTGGCCACGGCAGCGGCTACGGCCACGCCGGGTGTCGCGCTTGCGTCGGCTGACGTCGCCGGCTGGTCCGCGGATGCCGCGATAATCGCACTTGCCGCGGCTTTCGCGTCGGTTTTGGCGGGGGCGGCATCCGAGGTGGCCAGCGCGGCTGCGTCGGGATCGGTTTTGGTCTGGCCAGATGCCGCGGCCGCCGAGGCGGCAGCGGCGATGGCGGCAGCCGCGATCGCCAGCGGCGCCGTGGCATTGCCGGGAGCCGCCGTCGGCGCGGCAATCGGTACGGCGACCGGGTCCGGCGTCGTCGCGGCCGCTGTGTCCTGCGCTGGCGGGGTCGTCTGATCAACGGTGGAATCGGTGGCCGAAGCCTGGTCGGAAGCCTGATCCTCGGTCGATTTCGCGGGCGCGGCCTTCGAGTCGGCGGGCTTCGCACTGGCGCGCGGGGGCGCATCGGCGTTCGTCCGGGCATCGGCGGCGGCGTCGGCGCGCTTTCTGGCGCTGGCGTTACGATCGGCTGAATCGCTCCTGGCCGCCCGATCGGCCGTGTCGCGCGACCGCCGGCTGTCAGCCGCGTTCGCCGCGGCGTCGTCGGAGCGGCGCTGCGAGGTGGTCTGCGAGTCGGCTTTCTCCTGGGCGCGCGCTTGATTGTCTGCGCGGGCGTTATTGCCGTCGGCAGGCGCGCTGTTGTCGACCAGCGCCGCGAAACTGTCGTTACCGCGCGTTTGGTCGGACTTGCCGGATTTCGACGGCGGCGCGCCCTGGAAGGACAGGTTGGCTACTGGATCTGTTGTCACGCTGGACACGGGCGGCCTTTCGCGATGAATGTGGAGTGAGATCAGCAAGGACTGGGCCACCCCGGGGTTCCAAGAAATATACAGTGATTTCAGATAGTTATTTGATTCGAGGATGAATTGCGGAGCCGCTGCGGCGTCCCCTTTTGTGCCCGGCGGCAAGATTTGCCGTGGTCGGTGAGCAAAACCGCCGGGCGTGATTGCTTCACGGGACGACGGCCTATATTAAAGGGCTGGCTTTCGGCCGCTTCCGAAAAAGCCGACAAGCTTTCCCGGTGCCGCTCCCGAGAACTCACTGCAAGGCCCTCTAACTGCTAGGCTTTTTATTTTGATCGCGAAGCCCTGCCAGCCGCGATCGCATCGATGACCGGAACCATGCTCAACAGTCTGGACCTGCAAGGCCGCCCCCAGGACACCAGGATCGTCGTCGCCATGTCGGGCGGCGTCGACTCCTCGGTGACGGCTGCGCTATTGAAGTCCGAGGGCTATGACGTGGTCGGCATCACGTTGCAGCTCTACGACCATGGCGCGGCCACCCATCGCAAGGGGGCCTGCTGCGCCGGGCAGGATATCCACGACGCCCGCAATGTCGCCGAGCGGATCGGCATTCCGCATTACGTACTCGACTACGAGAGCCGTTTTCGCGAGTCCGTGATCGACAACTTCGCCGACAGTTATGCGTCGGGCGAAACGCCGGTGCCCTGCATCGAGTGCAACCGCTCGGTCAAGTTCCGCGATCTCTTGGCGACCGCGCGCGAGCTCGGCGCCTCGGCGCTCGCCACCGGCCATTACGTCGCCTCGCGCCGCCTCGCCGATGGATCGCGCGCGCTGGTATGCGCCGCCGACGCCGACCGCGACCAGAGCTATTTCCTGTTCGCGACCACCCCCGAGCAACTCGACTTTCTGCGCTTTCCGCTCGGCGACATGACCAAGCCGCAGGCCCGCGAACTGGCGCGACGTTTCGATCTCGATGTCGCCGACAAGCAGGACAGCCAGGACATCTGCTTCGTGCCATCAGGGCGCTATACCGACATCATCGGCCGTCTCAGGCCCAATGCCCTCGACCCCGGCGACATCGTCGATCTCGACGGGCGGATCATCGGCCAGCATCAGGGCATCATTCACTTCACCGTCGGCCAGCGCCGCGGTCTCGGCATCGCTTCCTCAGCCCCGCTCTATGTGGTGCGGCTCGACGCCGCCAGCCGCCGCGTGGTGGTCGGTCCGCGCGAGGCGCTGCGGATGGATCGCATCCAGCTGCGCGACGTCAACTGGATCGGCGACGGCGCGCTCGAATCCGCGGTCGGCGACGGCCTCGAGATGTTCGTGCGGGTGCGGTCGACCCGGCCGCCGCAGCCGGCATGGCTGCGCGCGACCGGTCACGGCTATGAAGTCGAACTGGTCGCGGGCGAGGAGGGCGTCTCGCCGGGCCAGGCCTGTGTGTTCTACGATGCGCCTTCGGGGCAGGCGCGCGTGCTCGGCGGCGGATTCATCAAGAGCGCGACGGCCAAGGCAACGTTGCGCGAAGCCGCGCCGCGGCCGCTGGTCGAGGCCGTGCGCGGATAAAAAAAAGTTTAGCACATAATTTTCAGGGCTGGCATGGCTGCAGATATCGACCGCGCGGGGGTCGCCAAGGCTTATGAGCGCTGGGCGCCGGTCTACGACCTGGTATTCGGCAAGGTGTTTGATCACGGCCGGCAGTCGACGATTGCCGAAGCCGACAAGATCGGCGGACGAATTCTCGATGTCGGCGTTGGCACCGGATTGTCGCTGTCGGATTATTCCTCCACCACGAAATTGTGCGGCGTCGATATTTCCGAACCGATGCTGCGCAAGGCGCAGAGCCGCGTCCGCGCGCTCGGACTGCACAATGTCGAGACGCTGGCGGTGATGGACGCCAAGAGTCTGGCGTTCAGGGACTCGTTCTTCGACGCGGTGGTGGCGCAATATGTCATCACCGCGGTGCCCGATCCCGAGGCCACGCTGGACGATTTCATCCGCGTGCTGAAGCCCGGCGGCGAGCTCATTCTGGTCAACCACATCGGCGCCGAGAGCGGCCCGCGCCGCATCTTCGAACTGGCATTCGCGCCGCTGGCCCGCCGGCTCGGCTGGCGGCCGGAATTTGCCTGGGCGCGGCTGACCAACTGGGCCGCGAAACACGGCGGTGTCACCCTGACCGAACGCCGCCCGATGCCGCCGATGGGGCATTTTTCGTTGATCCGCTACCGCAAATCCTGAGACCTGCGACGCTTTGGTCGAAACGGAACAGGCGTTAGCCGGGAACATTTCGCGCCCACGGGCCGTTTTCCCCGCATGCGAATGAAACCCACACTGCTTCTCTCTGGCGTGCTGATCGCGTTTTCCGGCGTGGCGGGTGCGCAGGCACCGCCGTCGCCAGCGACGCCTCCGGCGCAAACCGCGCTGCCGCCCGCGCGGACCACCAATTGCGCGCCGATGCCGCCACAGCAAGGCGCCACCACTGGCCAGCGCGCCGAGCCGCTCACCGATAAACTGGCCCGGTCCGACGGCGTATTGTGTCCGCCCGCCGGCATCGACCCGGAAATCCGCGCGCCGGCCCCCGAAACCGGCACGATGCGGGTGATTCCGCCGCCCGGCAGCCCCGGTGGCGACCCCACGTTGCGCCCGAAATAACCCCGCTTTGCAGGCACTTGGCAGTTACCTGGAAGCGCCTACGGGTTTGCTTGACATGCCCCTGACCGGCTTCTTATATGCCGCGCGTTCGCGACTGCGGTATATAGAGAGCCGTAACGTTGAACTGTGGCGAGGTAGCTCAGCTGGTTAGAGCACGGGAATCATAATCCTGGGGTCGGGGGTTCGAGTCCCTCTCTCGCTACCAATAGCTGTGGGAGTACCAACTCCCGAAAATCTTCAACGAATTCAACGAATCGGACGCTTCGCCAGGGGTCGTGTCCCTGGTGGTGGTCGTGCGACCAGTGATGCGAGCCGCCGCAGGTTCTGAGCAACGGCGGCCAGAACAAACTCGTCCTGAGCGCCTCGTGGACCACGCAGTCGCAGCCTGCCGATCTTCAGGATACGCTTCAGGTGCGCGTACCGCATCTCGATCTTCTTGCGCCCACGTCGCGACTGCTCGAAGGCTTCAGTGTTAGCAAGGGAACGAGCAATGTCTCGGGCGTGTTCGTGGATGTCGCGCGGAATCTTGCGCGATGGGACTTTCGGGCAGCACTGCGGTTTGAGCGGGCATACATCGCAGTCGAGCTTACTGGCGCGATACAGTCGCGTCTTGCCCTCATGCACGGTGCCACTGGTCCCAAGCCGCCTTCCACCCGGGCAGTGGTAGACGTCATCGGTCGGGTCATATGGAAAGTCGCTGCGCGAGAAGGTGTCGTCATCCCGCGTCGACTTATCGAACACTGGGATGTGTGGCGCGATGCCTTTCTCCTCAACCAGCCAGTTCAGCGTCGGAGCTGCCCCGTAAGCGGTATCTCCGACAAGCCGCTCGGGCTTTAAGGCCGAAGCGCTCCTCCGTTCGCTCGATCATGGTTATTGCCGCGCCGACCTTCAAGTCGAACCCGTGAGCGATGTGCAGTCAGCATCTCGCGGCCCACCCTGCGAAAAGCCAAAAGGCGGTCTTATGAGCCGTCATCCGGTTTGCCCTCGATCAGCAGATCGAAGGCCAGCCCGCTGGAACCGCTCCCTCGACCGACGCCCTTGCTGGCGGTCAGCCAGACGTGGACCCCGCCATCGCTGCCGCGACTGCGCTTGTATTGCAGGGTCAGTTCCGCGCCGGCGCGCGGCACCTCTTCCTCGTTGATGTAGTAGGCCTGCGCCGGTGACTGGTCGAGCCCGGGACGCAGCAGCGATGTACGGGGTTTGACGAACCCGAAGGGCCTGTCGCCGATGATGCGACGCATGCTGCCGCGCTGTAGCCTGATGCTTCGATCCGAACCTTCTACGCGCGCCGGTTGGAAGGGGATCCAGTGTTCGGGCGTCGACGTTTCGAGCCGGTAGGTAAGCCGCTTTGCCGCTGGCGCGGGCAGCTCCATTCCTCCGATCGCCGTGCGCACTTCGTTGCCCGCTTCCGATCCTGGTTTCGGCCCGCCGGCCGGGGACTGGATGGTGAGTTCGACGCCCCACACCAGGTTGGCGATCTCATCGCGGATGAGCGTCACATCCTCGAGGGGCTGCCCGCGCATCAGCTCGGCACTCGTGGCGAGGAGGGGTAGGCTACTCGGCCCCTCAGGGCCTTGCGGTGCGATATCGAAGAGAGACCACGCATGCCGCCCGCCGGAACCATGCTGGGCAGGCTTGATCCACGTGTCCTCGCCGAAGACGTTGCGGACGACGAGGCCTTCGATATGCGCCATGGCGTTCACGGGAACCCGAACCGGCGACAGGCACCAGTCGGTTGACGAAGCGAGCAGAAACTCGAGCAGAAGCAGCCCGCCCATGTCCGTCAAGGCGGGGCGGACCTGCGCCAGATTGACCTTTCCGTCCTCGAAGCCCCAGTACCGCGCGACGGGCATGCCCGTGAAACCGGCCAGCGCGGGAACCGAGGCGTGCGCAACCGCCGGAGCCGAGACCTTCGGCTCGGCATCGCCATGATCGAAGGTAAACCAGTCGAGGTCGGAGCCGTTGTAGGATGGGGCTCCGAGCTGGGTGCCATCCCCCGCATCTGCCAACTGAAACTGGTGTTCGAGCCGCGTTGTATTCCAGCTCTGTTCGGACGCTGTCGATGGCTGCGAGAAGGTGGCACGGTACCAGGCCAGAAATTCGCGCCCCGCGTCATCCACGGCATTCTTGTCCACGGCAGCAACGGCGACATTGTCGGAGGCGAGGGCCCCCGGGACCTGCAGATGCTCGATCAATGCTCCGCCATCCATGGCGCGGCCGGCCAGCGCCTCCAGGAGAGCGACGGTCTCGGCATGGGCGGAGAGCGCGGCGCCCGGCGCACCGGCTGGCGGCAGGGTGAAAGCGTAGTGTGTGATGTAGAGATTGGAATAGGCGCCGATCTTGCCGACGAGTGCGAGCCAGCGGCGCCCCAGCGCCAGCCGCAGGTCGAGCGCCACCGGCAGGCCCCCGAGCGTGAGCGGTATGGCCATGGGCTCCACCTGCGCCTCGAGCGGCGCCGTGGAGTTCATGGCGACCGGCGGACTCCCGCCTCTCGACAATGACGAAATCGGGGTCGTGCGCGTGAGGAGGAATGCCTCGGACGGAGTGCCCGCGTCCTCGCCTGCCAGTTCCCCGAATTGCCACTGTCGGGACAGCATCCACAATGCGTCGCGGACCTCCGCCCGAAGCGCCCGCATGAACTCCTGCGAGCGCGGCCGCGGCTCCGTGCGGTTCCACATGGTGATGGTCGGCCAAAGGCGGTCCGAGATGCCGCTGCGCAGTTGCTGCGATGTGATCTCAACCATGGAAATCCGCCAGGTTTATCTTCTCGGACAGGATCGTCGCGAGGGTCAGCGGCGATGAGGTGAATTGCAGCACCGTCGCGGGCAGCAACTGCGCGTAGGGTGTCTTCTCGATCATCGTCGGGTCCACCGCTCGAAGCTTGGCGAGGTCCACGGTTTCGCGCACGCCGTCCACGAGGTCGCGCCATTCCCAGGAGCCGGAGAGCTTGGGCGAAACGGAAAGCAGCCAGGCCTGTGGCGGCTCGGAATTGGGCCGGTTGTAGTGGTAGGTCAGGCCCAGTATTTCCTCGGTGCCCGGGATGACCTCCACCCACTCGTCGATCAGCATGCCGGTGACGGGTTGCGCTCCGTCGAACGACGAGCCGAACAAGCCGGTGAACAGCAGGGCGTCGTTGGGGATCACGTAGGCGGGAGGCAGCGCGCCCCCGAGCCAGTAGTCGTCGGGCCGATGCGGCAACTGGACCGCAGAGAGCGGGGTTTCCTCTTGGAGCAGTACGTCTCCGATCATCGTGGCCTGCTCAAGGGCGCGTACTTTCGGCCGCAGGCGTGCCAGTCCGTGCAGCCAATCCTGTAGCGGGGCCGGCGACATCGTGTCCGCGTGCCGCATCAGCGTCCCTTGCCCGGCCGCATGAGCGAGGACGAATTCCTGAGCCTTGCTGGCCGGCATCGTGAAGTCAGAGCTGAAGGGCGCGTCCTCTCCGAGCAAGGCTCTGCCTGCGCTGCGAAGGGCATCTACGTTGAGGGGCAGCTCCCCGGCGGGTATGCCGGCGATAAGGGCGTCGCTGTCTGCAATCCGCTGGCGGATCAGGGCTGAAAGCTTCCGCAGCTGGGACTCCATATCGCGCGCAAATGCGAGCGCGGCAGTGCGTACGAGGCCGAGGTCCGGTAGCTCGGAGCGGTCGAAATCTGCAAGCGGCGGCGCGTCTTCGAGCCCCGCAATCAGACCGGCGAGGCTGTCTCCTGCGCCGAGCGCGGCCGTGAGCTGACCAAGGCGATTGTCGAAGGCCGTCATCCTGGCCGTGACCGTCACCCTGTAGGCCGCGTCGTTGCCGGGTTCCAAGGAAATCGCCGCGCTGCTGGCGCGCTCGGCTGCCTGGAGCAGCACCTGGCGTTCCTCCGCGGTCGCTGTATTGGGCAGGGCATTGTAGGTCTGGAAGGCGGCCTGCGCGGCGGCGCGTTTCTCGACCCAGCGAGTCGCAATCGTCTGCAACTGCTCAAGCGTCGCTCTGACCCTGGCTGCCTTCCAGCCGAACAGCCAGGCGGTTTCCGCGCCTGGGAGCCGGAGCGTCTGCGCCTCTGCGAGAAGGGGAACGGCAGTGCCGAACCGCGCTTCGATGGCAGCGACCAGATCACGTGTCGCGGCGGGCGGGGCGGCAACGAGCGCAGCAAGTGCGGTGGTCTCGGCCTCGAGTCTGGTTGCCAGCGTGTCGAAGGTCGTCCGGACTTTCGAAACGCGCTCCGGCGCGATCTGCTGCGCCACACCTGCTTCCGCCGAATTGGCTTCCCCCGTCCGCATCATGTCCTCGGGAATGAGGCCGCGCGCGGCGCCGAGCGCAGATCGCCAGTTGCGCGCCAGCGCCGATACGTCGGCGAACCGGAATTTCGGGGCCGCTGCGCCGTAGGACAGCGTCAGGCCGGCGGTCGAGGGAATGGTGAACCGCTGCCGCGCAACGGTCGCCACCAGTTCGTCGAGCATGCCGGAGGACGCGCTGTCTCCCAGCAGCCAGACCAGGTCGATGGCGGACAGCCTCAGGTCCGCCGCAGTCAGCGTGTGGGTTGCCGTGGCGCCGTTGAGGGTTCGGACATCGACCGAAAGCGCGATGTCTTGCATCGGTGGGAGACGTGTTGTGAGGAAGGCGGCAACCGCCGGGTCGGCTGCGCTGCGACCCCCTTGACCGGCAGCCGGCGCAACGCCGCCACGCAGGGCCAGGGCCAGTTTCTGAGTCAGGGCCCGGCCGCTTCGCGGCGTCTTCAAGACGTCCGGCACATCGCCCGGCAAGCGGCCCTGCGACATGGTTTCGAGCCCGCCCGCGGCACGGGTAGCGTTGCTCAACAGCATCTGATGCACGCTTTCGGCGAGGGTCACATCGGCGAGCGCATCCTCCGCTTCCAGCAAGACCTGCACCTGGTCGTTGATCACACCCGCTATGGCCGCGGAGGCCGCGGGCAAGGCCAAGCCAAACGGATAGGTGGCGGAGGAAACGCGAACCCGCTCAAGCAGGCGCAGGCCGTCGACGACGTTGCGGGCCTCGATAGTCTCGACCGCCGCGCCGGGCACGGCCGTATCCTCGATGTGATTCGAGACAAGCGGAAACTGGCCGCGCAAGGTCTGCAGCAGGGACTCGGCCTCGCCGGTTCCGGCCGCGTCGTGAACGCCACGCTCGAATAGGTAACCGAGGATCGCTCCAAGGCTCTGCCCCTGGCGAAGACCATCCTGCACCAGCAGAGCAAGGCGCACGCGCTCGGACTGCAGATTGACCTTGAGGGTCTCGTCGCCGGTTCCGTCATATCCCGCCCGCAAGACCGCAGCCGTCACTGCGTGATTGAGGCTCGGGGTCAGCACAAAGCCGCTGTTGGCGGAATCGGTCTTGGCCGCGAACTGGACGTCGGGCCAGGCGGCCTGCATCTCGGCGGGGACCGCGACGGGCACGCGTTTCGCCACTTTCGGACGGACGTCGTGCAGATAGCCGAAAGCCCCTAGAACCAGCCCGCGGCTCGTCCGGTCAGGCTGCTGCGGATCCCGCGACTGTCGTATGCGCGCGAGCCGTTGGTGCACCATCCCGAGGCGCCAAGCGTCCAGCCGGTAGGAGCACAAGTCGAGATGCTCGCAGAACAGCCTCTCGAGCCGGGCAGTCGGGAGACCGCGGAGGAACGACAGCGCCTTGATCGTGTCGCCTAGAAAATCCGGATTGCTCGGCAAGACCTGGGTCAGGAAGTCGATCAGCAGTGTAGAGTTGTCGCCGGTGACGCGCGCATCCACGGCATAAAGCGACGCGAAGTGGCTGGCGGATGGACCGGTGTCGGCCGCCGCTATGTCGAGGAATGGCAGGTCTGCCCGCCGCCGTTCATAGACGGAGCGGTCGATGGCGCCGGCGTTTAGCAGCAAACCGTCCGCCGCCTTGGCAAACGTCTCGAGTAGGGCGTGGCGCAGGTAGCGAAAGAGCAGGGCACTAGGACGGGCGCCCGTGCTGAAGCCGCTCTGGCGGCGAATCGTGTCCGGCGCGGCTTCGGCATTGACGGCAAGCCAGTCGATATAGTTGAGGCCGGTATCGGTGACGGCAGACAGGGTACGCGTTTCCGACAGTGGTTGATCTTCGATCAGCGGGGAATAGCTCCGCTCCGGCGGGTCGGCCTGGAAGATGCGGCCAAGTATTGGCGGCTCGGCTTCGCCGCCATAACCGAGCTTGCGCAGCAGCGCCAGAACCTGCGCCTTCGTCGTGCGCCTCCGCATTGCGGCCTTCACCAGCAGCGACAGGCGGGCGAGGCGGGAATGATTGCGGACCTGGTCTTCGCTTTGCGCCACGCGAACATAGTGCTCGATGCTGGCCGGGTGGAGATCGATGATCTCCAGCAGCCGCTGGTGCGGGTCGCCGCCCGAGAACACGGTTGGCAGCGATCGGGCCATCTCCGTCCAGTCCGCTGCCATGGTGTCCAGCAGGCGCTTCAACCCGCTCTCGAAACCCTCACGAGTTTCGAAGCGCGAGTAGACCGTGGTCGGCAGAATGCCGTAGGGCTGCCGCTTGATGCGGAGCGCGGGGAGCGCGCCGCGTCCGCTGACGTAGTCGATGAAGTAGCTGCGCGCATCCTGGAGGTTGCCGCTGCTCACCGCCGGCTTCAGCATGGCTTCGAGGCTGAAGCCCCAGGTCGCAGGCCAGAGTGCGGTGTTCATTGCCTTTGCCTCGGCGATGTCGAAATTGCGAGCGCCGGGGACGCCCCCGAAATGCTGGGCGGGCAGTGCGAACGCCGAGGCGAGAACCTTCCCGTCGGCAGCCTCGCCGTCTGGTCCGTCGGCGATCGTGGCGTCCGCACCGAATACCAGGCTGTAGGATTGCTCGGCGGCCAAGCCATCGGCGACAGGCGCCGTTTCCTCTTCGGTGTTGTTGGTGGGCGTCCCTTGCGGCACGAAGGAGAGGCCGCTTGCATGGCGGTGACGCCGCAGAAGCTCCGCGAGGTCTGCGGCTCCCTGGGTCACGTCATCGTCGAGGCGAAGACCGAGCACGATCAGCTCGTCAAAGCCCTTTTCCGCCCCAATGGCCTTGAGGTCGATATTGAAGGCCATACCTTCGTCCAAGGCGCGGCCGAAGTCCGTCATCCACTGCATGGCGTCGGGCATTTGCATGCGGGCACCGCTGGCCGTCTGCCAGTCGGTCACCGGCGCATCGGGGTCGGGGCTGCACATCAGCGGGCCGCGGATGATGGGTCCTTTGCCGAGGATGCGCGACGCGCCGCCGCTGACACCGATCAGCACGAAGCGGTCGGGCAGGAATTCTGCCCGCCCACCCTTGGGCCAGAACGGTTCGGGCGGCAGTTCCTCGAGAGGCATGTCGACGACGGCGATGTTGGCCGACGACGGCACGGCTTCACGCGGCAGGTTATAGGGAAGCGTGGCGGTCGCAGCCGCAGCAGCGTCGGCACCCAACGCCTGAACAAGCAGCCCGTAGGCCCGTTCGCTGGCCACCGGCTCTCCACCAGAGCGCGCGACGCTCTGCCAATAGACGGCCACGGCGGTCTGCTCGGGGACGCTTGTGGGCAGCGCCGTACGCAGCACGATGATGACGTCGTCCGCGTTGGTCTTTTGCGGGGCATCTCCGGGCGAGGAGGGCGAAATGCGCGTGATCGCCCAGCTTGCCCGGCCCGTATCCACGAGGCGGATGAGACTGCTCCACGCCGCCTTCTTCTGCTCTTCAAACCCTCCGGCGGCCCAGACCTGCGCCCAGAACAGCCGCGTCGCATTGCGTTGTGCCTCGGACAGGTCCGGATGGAAGTCCTCAACGAGGCAGTCGTCGGGATAGAGCCGAACCAGCATTCGGGGGCCGGGACCCCATTTGCCGTCGTCGAGGAACCGCGTCTCCATGCGCAGCGGCAACAGCAGGATGGGCGTCGACGCCGGAATTTTTGCAATGCCTTTTTCGGGATCAAGAACGGCCACAACGGCTTCATCGAACGCGCCGGCTGCAAGGCCCGCCGCCGCCTTCTGCGCGTCCGCGAGCTTGGTCCGCGCGGCCTCGGCCTTGCCCTTCGCAGCGACCAGCTTCCCGTCGCGATCGCCGCTGGCGAGACGTGCTATCTCGTTGACGGTCGCCTCGGCGGCGCGCAGGTCGGCGGCCGCCGAGGCGGTGCCACCTGCCGCCGCCATGCGGTTGAGAGCGTCTTTGCGCATTTTGGCGCGTATGGTCCCGAGGTCCGTCACGGGGCCTCCACCGCGCCTGCGGCCAGCATTTCGCGGCCATGATAGGCAACCCGCATCGGCGCCTGGAACAGCATATAGGCAATGTTGCCGGCATCGGCATTTGGCCCCCAGGCGATCTGCCGATCCTCCTGTCCCTGCGTGACGAGGTTGGTGTCGCTGCTGCTGAAGTTGGTCAGCGCAGGCGTCGCGGCACCGGCGCCCACCGGGATGAAGGCTGCGTTGTTAGGCGCGATGTCGGGCCAGGCGAGATCGTTCCAGACCTGCAGGGAGCCGGTACGCTCCAGGTCGGCGCCGAAGCGTGGTTCGCCGGGCCGCTCCTCGAAGACGAAGAACCAGCCGGGATTGTTGTCGACCGAGGTATCGCCAATCGCGTCCTCGGGCGTCAGATCGAAGCCGAGGAAATAGAGGTCCGGGTCCACGTGCGCCCCGTAGATCGGCGTGCGAACCTTGCTGGTAGGTGGCTTCTCCTGCTCGGCCGCCGAGAGGTCGACGAGCTTGCGCGGCTGGGTACGGTCGATGGCACCGTTGGAGTGCAATCGCCACTCCGCCTTGTGCGCATAGATCAGCGTATTGGGGTACCGCTTTAGCAATTGCCCCCGGATGGCGAGCACGGCCTCCTCACGTGGCCGTCCCGTACCGGCGCGGTTGTCGTTGCTGCCGAGCGGCTGGTCCGGCCGCCAGCGGTGGAGCTTGGCGATGTCATAGAGCTTATCCCGCGCCGCCTCGTTGGCGACCGTCGCGGCATCGAGAAACGGGGCGACGTCCCAGAACTGGCGGAAATAGCTTCCGCGCTGATCCGTCGGGAATTCACGCCACAGCAATTCGCGCCCGAATTCATCGTTGAGACCGACCATATAGGCCTCGATGAACGCCTGGTTCGTCTCGAGCAGGGTCACCGTGTCCGGCTTGATCAGGTTCAGGTTGGGCGCGAGGAGCTCGGAGGAAATCTTGCTGAGCGGCTCGTACATCGGCAGGTCGATGCGGGGATAATGCATAGGCTCGTCGAACTCGAACACCAGCCCGTCGATGATGCGCGGCGGGAGGGCGACACCGGCCTTGACGAGGGCTGGAATGGTCTTGCGCGGGTCGACCGCGACGCCCAGCTTGTCCACGGTTGGACCGAGATCGAGCGGAGCCCTATCCGGACTGCGTGTCCGGTTGCGGTGCGCGTCGACAAGTTTCTGCGCATTCTTGAGCGCCGCCTTGAAACGTTGCGCGTCGGTGCTGTCGGTCGTCCCGGGCACTGCGTCGCCGGTTGCGGTGTCGCCGATCTCCACCTCGAAGCCGGGGCTGGTGGGCAGGGTATCCACCGGGAACGTCCCCGTGACGATCGCCGCAGCCGCCTGCTGCTGCTTGCCCGCGAGGAAAGCCCGATAGGCGAAGATCGCCGCCGCGATGCAGATGACGACGATGATGCCGCCGATCGGGCCAAGGATGAGCCAGGCGAGAAGCGCGAGGAGCAAAAGGATCGCGAGCACAAGCAGCAGGCGCCACGGTGCCCCGGCAAGCCATTGTTCGAGACCGAACCCTGAGCCCGAACCGACGATATCGTCGGCAATGTCGCTGCCGATCACCGCTCCGGCGGGCGGTACCTTGGGTGGCGCGACCTGAACCTCACCGGCATCGATGCGGGCAGCGAGATCGCGCATCGGCCCCTCCGCGGTGGTAAATCCAGCGCGCCGCGCGACGGGGCCGAAGGACCGCAACTGCCGCCTCAGGGCGGCCGAGACAACGCCATGGTTGACAGTGCTCGCGCTGAGCTTGGCGTGGAGGCTGAGGTCGTCGGGCATCAGCCTGGACCGGAGGGGCGCGACGAGGGACAGGTAGCGCGAGGGCGTTGCCGATTGCACGGCGACGAGGAAGCGCTTGTTCCACGATTGGGCAACCCGCAGCGCCATCCATCCGAGGCGCACCTTCTTGATTGCGGCGAGCACGTCTCCTGCCTGCCGCCAGACGGCTGCCATGTAGTCTTCCTGGTTCTTCTGTACGACCCGCACGCCCATGCCGGCAGGCGCGCGATAGCGCGGGTCGAGGTTCAGGTCGTGCAGCCATTTAGGATTGGCGATCGCGGTGCCGTCGCGCTCTTCCAGCAGCCGATGCTGGCGCGCATGCCAGGCACCGTAGATCGGCGGCGTCACCACCGGGTCGGGGTCCCCAGCGTCCCTCAGGTCCTCCGGCAAATTGAGAACCTCAGCGAGCCCCGTCTGAAGGGGATGGGGATAGGGCAGATACCAGGTGTCGTCCGCTTCGATCGCCGCCAGCACGTCGGCCGGCAGGTATCTGCGCGGCGCCTGCAGGGCGCCGCCGAGCTTGAGCAGGTCGTGCGGCGGCGGAGGCAGAGGGCCGGTCGTCCCCACGCCCGCGCGCGAAGCATCCATATCGCGCCGGCCAACCTGGGGGTCCGCCGCCCGTGGCCGGAGCTTTCGCACCAAGGATTCGAAATCACCCGCTCCGCCCGTGCGGAAGTACCAGCGGTGAAAATAGGGAAAGACGAACGATTGCTGCGTGTTGCGGCCTGGATAGTCGACCCACGCGCCGTGTCCCGCGCTGGGCGTCGTCGCCGGATCGAGCTTGAGACCGGAAAGCCTGCCCGACTCGAACGCCGGCACGACGAAGGCATGATAGGCGGTGTCGGGCGCAAGGCTGCGCGATGCGAGGAGCCGCGAGTACGCCTGGTCCGCGTTGGCCCGTATGGTGGCGCTCAAGGCGACCCCTACCCTCGATCTGTCCTGGTCCACCACACCGCCCGACAGCGCGGCATTCACGTGCACATGGGCCCAGGCCCACAAATCGTCATGGGGAGGAAATACATCGAGGCCGGTCGCCTCGATCGCCGGCAGGGGCTTGTCGGGATCGGCTGGACGATTGCCGAACTCATCCTCCCTGAGCACGACGAGCGCGAGCCAGGGCATCAGCCTGCGACCATCCGGGGTGGGGGCCAGCGGCGTATGACGCCACGGCAGATCCTCGTCGTAGAATTCGATCGAGACGAGATAATTGGGCTCGAAGTCGGTGCTCCAGTCCTTCGGTTCGGTGCGTATGATGGTCTTGGGATCGAGCCCAATCACGTCTCCCGGTCCGTAGAGTTCGACCGAGCGGTGGACATCCTGGACCAGCTCGTTTCCGCCGCCCTTCGGCGTGCCCACGACCTGCACATGGACATCGACGGACGCGCGCGGTCCGGCCGGTGCTGCGGTGATGCTCCGCGCCATTCCCTGGCGGGCCCAGGGCACGAAGGAATAGGCGGCGCTCATGCGGCACTCCGCATTTCGTGGGACGGGACGACCTGAAGCGTGCTGGCGAATGCGGGATTGGCCTTGGCCTGGGCTTTCACATGCGCGTGCGCCGCGGCCTCGGTGAGGAAGACGACGGTGCCGCTCGCCTTCTTGTTGTCGGCGATCGTCGTCACGGCGAAGCCTGCGGATTGGACGACCACGCGGCTGTCGAAGGGATCGAGCCTGACGGCACGCTCTTTCGCCAGCGCGCACTTGGCCGCCGCATTGTCGCGCAGCGCATGGTTGAAAATGCCGATGACGGCGAGGCCAAAGCGCCGCAGCACGCTGGTGTAGAAGGTGTCGATGACGTTCTCTTCATAGCGGGCCGTGCGCTGGCTCAAGGGACCGCAGTCGAATTGCTCGCCTGTGGCCGCAAGGTCCGCGCCGGCCGGCCGCCGCTCGTAGGATGGACGCGACAGCTTCTCGGCGTCGGACAGGTCTTCGAACTGCGCCAGGGCGAAGAATTCATCGACGGCATTCTGTTGCGCGAGGCTGCCGTTTCCGGGCCGGATGTGGAGGTTCTCGACATCGGCGATCGTCTGCGCGCCGATCTTGGCGAGCGCGCCGTCGAGGGGAACCGCCCGCTGGCTGACCCGAAGCGCCCCAAGCGGATGCACCACGACGCTGCCGGGTACCGGCTGCTGCACACGCACGCGGACGAGGCTGTTGCTTCCGGTGTCGGCCCGCGCCGTCCAGTTCTCGATCTTGCCTATCTCGGCGGCGAGCAGGGGCAGGGCCTCGATCGGGGGCAGCGTCGTGTCGCGCCGCTCGCCGAAGGTCTCGTCGAAGTCGGCGGAGAACTCGAAGAACAGGAACGAAATCGAGCCGCGGCCGACGGCGTGATAGGGCGTCGGGCCCTCGAGTGAGAAGCGAAGACGAATACTGAAGGCGTCGACGCCGAAGACGCGCAACGCCACCGAGGCGGAAGCCTCGATGATAAAGTAGAGCGGCGAGAAGCGGATCAGCGCGTCGAAGGCGATATGGCCCTGCACGTTGAACGAGTCGAAGCCGAAGAAGAGTTCCGTGCGGGAGCCGAACTGCACTGTGTTCGAAGTGACCGCCATATAGGCCAAGGCGCGGATGCGGGCGAACGAGGTGTCGACCAGCGAAATGGTGATCCGTTGCGGCGCCGGGAACGGCAACGCCGGCGGCTCGAAGGACGGATGGAAGCCGCCGATGCTGATGACGAATTCCGGGTCGTCGCCATAGGTAATGACGAAGCCCATGCCGCCATCGAGGGTCGCGAAAAGGACGCGCGACTCGAACAGGGTCGCGTAGAACCAGATGCGCTTCTTGTCGAATTCCACCGCGCCCATGAACGCGGCCTGGATGATGATGAGCGGCGCATCGACGGTCGGGAGCGCGATGCGCAGCGTGCCCAACAGCGCAATATTGCCAGGAATCTCGATGACCAGCCCGAGCGAGATGCTGATCAGCGTCGGCGTGCCCCAGCCGAACTTTGCCATCGGTCCGAGCAGGAAGCGGTCGGGAGCCGCGGGGAAGACCTGCTTCAAGTCCGAGATGATGCGCGGCGCGTTCGCCACCACGTTGCGCGGGAAGAGGATCGAATCCATCGCGCCGCTGCGCAGCCCATTGGCCAGCACGTCGAGCTGCATGGTGCGATTGAGGCCGAGAAGCCCGCCGATGCCGAGGAGCGTGAACCCGAAGCTGAGCTGAATGCCGGTTCCGAACTCGGCCGTGATGGCGAGCAGCAGCGAAAAGCCCTTCGATCCATCGGGGAGGCGGGTGGTGACGATGCCGACGGCGGTTACCGACACCGTGTCCGCGATCGATAGTTCCAGGGCGCCCGTATATTCCTCACGGACCGTATCGAAATTGAGGAACCCGCCGCCTTTGACGACGGCCACATCGACCGAGAGACCGACGCCCGTGGGCGGCTTCAGCCCCAGGGCGATCCCGAGCGGTCCCAGGTTGCCGTTCGCGAACGTCACGTCGGCCCTGATGCCGATGCCCTGGAGCACGAAGGCAAGCGGCCCGAAGGCGCCCGAAATGCCGGCGCCGATTTCGGACCGCAGGGCTGGGGGCCCTCCGGGGAGCGCCGCGAGGCTCAAGGTCATCGTGTCGATCTTGATCGGACCGAGCGACAGATGGGGCGCGATCGCGATCTCGAACGCCGAACTGCTCTTGAAGCGGAGGCCCTGATCGGACCATTCGATACCGAGTGGTATCGCCACCTCGCTGTTGCCCGATCCGAGGATCGCCTGCACGAAGCCGTCCGAGTTGCCGCCGGAGAGTACGGCTTTCAGCCCGTTGAGCTCGGCGCCGAAACTCACCCCCACGTCGGCCCCGCCCAGATGCAGATCGAGGTCGATCGACGCGCCGCCGAATTCCAGCCGCGACCCGCCAGCGTCGCCGAAGATCAGCATTGGCGCGTCGGAGCGGAAATCGAAACCGACGCCGACCCGGCCGGAGACCGGCGGCTGTCCCGGCGCGAACGGAAACCGCACCGAGACGCCCGATGGCTGGAGCAGAAGGCCAATCATCCCAAAGGCATTGGTACCGGCGAGGAGACGCAGCGTCGCCTTGGGGTGGAGCTCGATCGAGAGCTGGAAGCTCGCGGGCAGGTCCGGCTCGAGCACGAGACCCGGCACCCCACCTTCCGGCGCGGTGAGCACGCGGAGCGCAATACCCGCCTCGACCGGGGTTCCGCTGAAATTCGTCCGGAGGAAGGGGAGGACCAACCGCTGGTGGGGGGCTTCCTCGTCGGTCGCGGACGGCGCGTAATCTGGCTCGGTCCCCTTCGATTCGCGCTCGAACTCGACCGGGAAGTTGAGGCCAAGGAAAAGATCGCCGAGGTGCTCGAGCAGAAGGCGGCCATCGAAATCCGGGGTGCCCCAGCCGTAGGTCCGTTCCGGCAGACTTGCCGGTTCGGAAAGTACGCGCGGAATGGAATCCCAACGAATGACGGTGCGCGCGAAAGAGGGACGCGTGGATGTCGCTGGCACCGTCTCGACGGAGAGAATGTCCAAGACTTGCAGGATGCCCTGCATGGTCGGGCTCGCGGACGCCACATAGTCGCCGATGAGCAGTTGGACGAGGCGGTCGGCGATTTCTCCGGCATAGGCGCCGGCATCGGCGCCAGGCGGCGGGCCAGCTCCGGCGAGCCCCGCGATCGCGTCGAACATCGCCTTCACTTCGTCCACGAGCCCGAACACGTCGCCGGCAGACGGCTGCGGCGGCAACGCCTCGACGGCAGTCACCAGCCTTTCCGCCGCCGTGCCCAATGCGGCATAGGCCGGAGGCAGAGAGGAGACGCTGAAGCCGAGCCGGCCCATCAGCCGCCGGAAGGCGCCAAGACTCCGGCTGGCTTCGATAAGCGGCGCGGCAAGCAGCGCCAGATGGCGGGCCGCGGTCTCGATAGTCCCTGAGCTCATTGCGGGCCCCCTGATCTATTCGGGGTAGTAGTCGTCGTAGTCGCGGTCGATGGACCAGTGCTTACCGGGGTCGATCATGTCGACCATCACATAGCGGCACGCCTGGCAGAATTCGTGGTCGGCACGGCTGCCGCGCATCATGCACTGGCCGGCCGGCCGATAGACGCCGAGGGCAAATTCTCCTCCGGCCCCCTGATAGAGGCCGACGATCCGGGAGGTGTTCTTGAAGGAGAAGAGCAGTGGATAGGTATCGCTCGGCGGCGTATGCGTGGCGCTCCGCGATTTCGCCTCCTCCTGCGCGTTGAGCGGCTCAGGGCTCAGGGGGCGCTGGTTGCTTCGGATATAGTCTTCGACGCGCGGTGCTATGATCTTCTTGAAGGGACCATAGGAGGCGGCGGTCCCGCTTTTCACCGCGAGTGGCAGGATCAGGGTGCTGCCCTTGGTGAAAGGGGCGGCGGCGGCAGCGGTCACCCCGGGCCAGGTCAGCTTAAGACGGGATCCCGGCACTGGATTGCCATTTACCATTACCTGGTCGTCGGTCTTTGCGGTCAGCGTCAATGCCGGGCTTTGCTGCACCTGGGATGCTGCACCGTTAAGCGGGCCGCCAAGCGGCGCGTGCCGGCGCCTGGTGCGCAGCAATAGCGTGTTGCCGATGGCGAACTGGTTGGCGTGTTCCTTGAGCAGCAGCACCTCGACATCGGTGGTTCCCACGAGAACCATGGCTGGGCCTTCCGTCACCGCCCCTTTGCGCGCCCTCACCCAGTTCCACTTGATGTCCGCGGGATTGATCGGGCCCGGATTTGCTGGCCGGATGGCCGACGACATCGTATTGCCCCATACATCGAAGTCGGCCTCCAACTGGGTCGAGGCATAGGGCCGCTCGACATATTCATCATCGAGGCCGAAGGAGTGGCCGAGCTCATGGCTGATGGTGCGCCAGACATCCCGCGACACGCTGCTTTGCGGCGCGGCGGTGAAGTTGGGCAGCAGGCTCTTGATGCCGCCTCCCACCTCGCGCACGGGAAACCGGCTGCCGACCGAGTCGTCGACGGTCATACGAATGAAGCTTCCCCGAGACGCTCTGCCGCCCGGCGTGGCGGCGATCACAACCATCAGCGACCTGTTGTTGAAGCTGCGGGCAGCGGGGTCGTCGTCGGCCCAGAGCCGGCCCAACAGTCTGTCGGTGGGCGTGGCGCCGGCGAGTGCGACATTGTTCGAGGCTCCGCAGATAGCGCAGAAGTCCCGCAACTCCTGCTCATCGCCGGACTGGGACGTGAGGAGAGGAGTGTTCGAATCTTCCTGCGCTTCCGGCAGGCTGCCGAAAGTGATCACTGGAAACAGATCCTCGAAATCGACGAACTGCCGAGTCCCGAGTTCTTTCCAGTGTGCGATCACATCGTCGGAGACGTTGAGCGCGAGCGTTGCCGGAATGGCGGCCGTCCATTCGGCCCGCAGCGTCTGTGCATTCTTCTCGGTGGGTCCGCTCGTCTCCGCCGGGATCGGCAACCCGACATGATAAAGCAGGTTCTGGATCGTCCAGGCAGGAGCGGGCGCAACGCGGATGCGGGTGGAAATCGGAACCGAATATGCCCGCATGGCCGCGCCGGTTCCGCGGGTGAAGACTTCGCAGAGCACGCGCTTTCCTCCGCGCGAGGTGGCCGGCGGCATCACGCGCCAATAGTTCATGCTCGTCGCCAGCCGGTTGTAGGGGCTGGTCAACGGATCCCGTCGCAGGTCATCGACGATCTTGTTGGTGACGCCCCTGAAGGGCTCGACGTCACCCGGGAGGTAGCCTGCTCCGACAATGAGGACGTTCGGAACCGCCTCGGGCATGATGGTGAAGTCCCAGGTATTGGGGTGACCGTCGACAAGGTCGATCGTGGTGGCGTTGGTCGCTGCGTCCCAGGGCCCCAAAACCTCGAGCGATGCGTTGGCGACGAGGGCCGGCTGGCCGACGGTGTGTTGGTAGCTCGCCGTCACCGGCTGATTGGCACCGGCCGCCGGGGCGTTCAACTCAATGCTGGCCCCCGAAATCGAGAAGGCTCCACCGGGGCAATCCCAGGCGACGCCGGAATGCTCGCTGATGTCGCCGACGACGTTGTCGTCGAACAGAGCCCGCAGGGCGAACCTGCGGCTATAGGTGTCGCCGCTCGGAGCGAGGCGCACTCGGTATCTGTCGGGCGTGACCCGCAGGCTGGTGACGGCCCGGTGTAGGTGAATGCGCAATGGCAGCGGCTCATCCATCGCCGGCCCGCCGACATTCTGCGTGATGATCAGTTCGAGGATGAAGTTGTGCCGAGTGACCGCCGGCGGCGCAGCCCCGATGAACGAGACGACTCCGGTGACGCGATCGACGTTGATGCCGAAGCCGGAATAGACGTCGCCGGCGAGCACGCAGCGAAACACCGGCCTGAATTCGTAGTTGAAATCGGCATTTGCCGCACGATGAGCCGCTAGGGTCTCATCCACGCCGGCGACGGTCTCGACGAACACACGCCCCGTCAGCACCTGCGTGGTCTGGCCCCAGAGCACGTGAACATCGCGCGCCGATCGCGTGCCGTATCGTCGATCCCGTATCGCCACCGGGAACCTCGCTCAATTGGAATAGGCACGACCCTAGTACTTCCACCAGGGAAGATGACACATCGGCTTGAGCGAGACAAGATTGTCGATCAGTAGCCTGCGCGGGCTTGCGATCTAAGTCGTAACTATGGTCACTCGGGTATTCGCTACGAGGCTCGAATTATCCTAAAAGTTCGTCCCGTCCCCGCGGCAACATGACGGGCGTGACGCTGATGGCTGCCGAGTTGAACAGCAAGCGGTTGGAAATCCTGCGCGACATCGTTCCGGGGTTGCGCCGAGTCGCAATCATCGCCAACCCGGAACATCATGGGGGCAATCTCGAGCGTGCCAATCCCGAGGAAACCGGTCAGCGCCTCGGCATCGAAATCCGCGACTACCCAACGCCGGCCCGAGCACAGTTTGACGCAGCTCTTTCGGCTATCAAAGACAACCCCTGCAGGCGATTTCTATTTTCTCCGACGGCTTTGCGGTGCAAAACCGAAACGTGATAATTGACTACGCAACGATACAGCGCATCCCCGGGATTGCCGCATGGCCTGCTTTCGCCAGAAGCGGTGCTATCTGCTCTTATG
Source organism: Hyphomicrobiales bacterium (assembly GCA_038212905.1). GTDB lineage: Bacteria > Pseudomonadota > Alphaproteobacteria > Rhizobiales > Xanthobacteraceae > Bradyrhizobium. Next base: position 12,630 of record JBBQUA010000020.1, on the reverse strand, counting down.
GACCGCTGCAATCTGAGCAGTATCTTGCGGCTCAGGTTGATCGTTTCGCGAAAGGTGCAAAGCCTTCCGAGTTGCCAATCGAGCAGCCCTCGAAATTTGGGACCGTTGTAAACTTGAGAACGGCCAAGGCGCTTGGCCTTTCCATTCCTCCGACGTTATTAGCCAGCGCAGACGAGATTATTGAATAGACGTCTTACGTCCGCTTCCGGCGCAAAGCGCCATCGGCAGAGAATGATGCGGCTGCTTACCGTCATCGCAGATGGGCGTTTCGAGGACACCCCGGCCGGCTGTGTTAGTTTACGCTATTGCATGATGCTCAAGTGGACGCCGGCCAGGCAGCCATCGCTGTCGATGCGATGCGCATCAGCTTTTTTCGCGGCGCGCCGTCTCGCGCCAACGTCGACATACCCTGAATGACGGCCATGACATGCGCTGCCAAGGCCTCCGCATCGGCCGACCTCGCGAGCTTTGCGGCTCTGATGTCTGCGCTGATGCGATGACGAAGCTGTGTTTCAATGCCCTTGCGAATGTCAGCGAGTTCACTCTGAACATCAGACGCTGCGGCGGAACAACTGATGGCCGAGCTCGCGAGCAGGCAACCCGACGGTGTGTCTGCGCCGGTAAAACCGATCGCAGCGGCCCTCAACAACCCCGCCGCCGCGTCCCGTGCCGATTCCGCTTCCGTGATGATCGTTTCCGACGTCACGGGCCCGGAAAGGTAAAGGCCCACCGCTTCAAGGAAGAGGTGCTTCTTGTCGCCAAACGCCGTGTAGATGCTGGGCGGAGTCACGCCCATAGCGGCAGTGAGATCGCTCAGCGACGTCGTTTCATAGCCGTGCCGCCAGAACACCAGCATCGCCCGGCGCAATGCCAGGTCACGGTCAAACGACAGCGGCCGTCCCGTCCGGCGCCCTGGTTCAATGTCTTTCTGTTTCATAGTGGTCAATATGAAACCATTGACGCGAGAGCGCAAGCCGTCTACGCGTTTCATATCGATCACTAGGAAACATCAGATGTCGCTTCGCAAGTACCGGACGCTTGGACGGTCCGGGCTCCTCATCAGTCCGCTCGCCCTCGGCACCATGACGTTCGGCACTGCCCGCTGGGGCTCCGGCGCGGATGCTTCCCGCGAGGTGTTCAACGCCTATGTAGACGGCGGCGGCAATTTCGTTGACACGGCGGACGTGTATTCGGGCGGTCGCAGCGAAGAGATGGTTGGCACCTTCATCAAGGATCGCGGCATGCGCGGCGATATCGTGATCTCGACAAAGGCCGGTTTCGCGACGGGCGGCGGCCTGCTGGCCGGCGGAAACGGCGCCAGGCACATTCACGCGTCAATCGAGGCGTCGCTGCGCCGGCTGCAGACCGCCCACGTGGACATGTACTGGATCCACGTCTGGGATTCGGTCACGCCGGCCGAGGAGTTGCTCGAGACGATGGCCGCCTTGGTCCGCTCCGGCAAGATCCGTTACTGGGGCATGTCGAATGCGCCGGCCTGGTACGTCGCCAGCATCTCTGCGCTGGCCCGCGCGCATGGCCTGCCGGTGCCGATTGCCATGCAGTACTTCTATTCCCTCGCAAACCGCGACATCGAAGATGAGCATCTACCGCTGGCCAAGGAGTACGGCATGGGCATGGTCCCATGGAGTCCGCTCGCCTACGGCCTGCTGGCCGGAAAGTATGACAGGGCGACGGTCGAGGCATCTGCGCCGCGCGCGGGCGGACTTCCCCGCAATGCCGCCGTCGATGGCGAGATCCGCCCCGAGGGCGACAAGCGCCTCGACGGCTCGAATCCGTTCGGCGACACGCTGTTCACCGAGCGCAACTGGGCGATCGTCGACATGTTGCGGAAGCTGGCGAAGGAAACCGGCCAGACGCCGGCGCGGATCGCTCTTGCCTGGGTGATCGGCCGACCGGGAATCTCCACGACGCTGATGGGCGTCAGCAACGTGAAGCAGCTGAATGACAACATCTCCGCGCTTGACGTTGCGCTGTCGTCCGAACATCGCGCGGCGCTCGACCTTGTCAGCCAAAGCGAGCAGCGCATGCTCTACAGCCTGTTCACCCCTGCGCTTCGCGAGCATGCCGTGTTCGGGAATCCGGTATTGCCGGGGTGATCCAGCAGTAACACATAAAGATGAGCGGCTGCATATGGCGCAAAGCGGCCGTTTAGGTCGCAGAGACATGGCCAATCTGATGGGCGATTTCTACTTCCGAGAAGCAGACATTGTCCGTATTGAATCGGGACTGGCAGCTTCTGGCGCAAAGCGGCCGTTCCGACGAACTGCATTAAAGTCGTAGCCGCCGAACCCGGCAGTGCCGACGAGTTCGTCCACCGCGGTGTTGCTTGCTGCTTGGCTTCGATCGTCGTCCTTTGCGTGCATCACGGGGTTGATGGCGATCTGCGCCGACGGATGATCGTCCAGATGCAGGCGGTAGCGGAGAGTGCCAGCGCGGCATGAAGAGCCCACGCTTGCGACTCTCTCATCGTTTGAAGGGTTATTCCGCTCAAGAGGCACCAGAGAACGGGGATTGGTAGGAGCAATGGCAAAAGCCTGCCGCGGGCAAGGAGCAGAAGGCCGAGCGTCGCGATCGCCGTCGGATCCGGCGCGATGCCAAAAACCTCGGACGAGGGCCAGCCACGTCCCTGTAGCGGTGCGAGCAACGGCTGTGCGGCGATTGCGAAGGCAAGGAACAGATGTCCTGTCCAACCGGCAAGCCCGCGTCGGTCGAAGGCGAGGCCGTCGAGCAAGGAACCGGCGACGAGAAGCAGCACGCCTTCAACGGCAAAGGCCGGCGCGACATAGGCGGCAGCCCAGTTGATGTCAGCATAGCGGTTCCACAGGAAGGACCATCCCACGAAGATCCAAAGAATCGCGAGCAGGGCTGCGAGCCACCGTGCAGAGCTTCTCGGCCGCCACGCGACGAGCAGGATGATGATGAGGCCGGCGGCAATTGCGAGCACTTGCAGAGGCCAGAGGGCCGCATTGTGCAATTCGAACATCCGCCAGTAGACGCGCGGCGAAAAGAGCAGGAAATCCTCCGGCCGGTAGGTCCACCACTCCGACATCAAAGAGCCTGCACGTAGGCCGAGATGCGCTTCCGCATGGCCAGGTCCGGCATGGGTCCGGCGGCAGCCGAGAGGTTTTCGCGCACGTGGTCGACGCGGGTGGTCGCCGGAATGGCGACGGTGACGGCTGGGTGAGAAAGGATGAACTTCAGGATGAGCTGCGACCAGCGCGACGCGCCCAGTTCGGCCGCCCACTCGGGGAGTGGCTCATCCTTGAGCCGGCGGGTCAGCGCGCCCTGCCGGAACGGCCGGTTGACGATCACGGCAATGCCGCGCTCCGACGCCAGCGGCAGCAGTCGCTCCTCCGCCTCGCGGTCGACGAAGTTGTAGGAGAACTGCACGAAATCGATAGGCTCCTTCCGCATTATCCGTTCGAGAAGGTCATGGCGGCGCCCCTCGGAAGTGGTGATTCCAACGTAGCGCACCGCACCAGCCGCCTTCATCTCAAAAAGCGTCTGCAGATGCGCCTTCCAGGCGAGGAGATTGTGAACCTGAACGAGGTCGAACTTTCGTACGCCCCAGAAGCGACGCGATTGCGCAATCTGGGTCGGGCCTGCCGTTGCCGAGGACGTCCAGACCTTTTCAGCCGAAAACAGCGTGTTGGGTCGCCCGAGCTTTTGAAGACCGTAGCCTATCACCGGCTGCGACGAGCCATACATGGGGGAGGAATCGATCATGCGGCCGCCCGCCTCGAAGAAGGCGGCCATGACGCTCGCACATTCGTCCCTGAGCACCGGGTCGCTGCCGACGTTGAAAGTGATCCATGTGCCTAACCCCACGATGGGTATGGCCTCGCGGGTCGAGGGTATGGGTCTGCGGGTGGACGAGCCTTCCTGGGCATGCGGAGAGGTTGGCAAGAGCGCCGCAGCGGCCGTCGCCAAGGAGGCCCGCACGAACGTTCGGCGTGTCGTCAGCATCCGATGCTCCATCACCGTGGCAGGGAAATTCCTGCAAAATGCGCAGGGTGAACTGTACTGCCGGCCTTTGCACACGAAGAAGCCCGGCGACAGTATAGCATGTTCTGGAGGGCACCAGACTTAAATTGGCCCAGCGTATTAGTGTCAAAAGGCCGAACGCGGACGAATTCCGATATTGGCGCAACGCGGACATTGGGCAATCAGGAAGCGCAACAACGCTTTCATAAAAATTCGAACGAGGATAAGTAAGGAGTCCGATCCATTCGGGAGGAACTAATGTCGAGAATTGTCAGGCAACTAGGTCGTTTTTTTGCAACCGCGCTTTTCGTCGGAGGGCTGGTTGCGACTGCGCAGGCGAAGGACAAGGTCAAGGTCGGTTTCATCGGACCGTTGACCGGCGGCGTTTCAGTCAATGGGATCGGCGGTCGAAACTCCGCCGAGTTAGCCGTCAAACTGCGGAATGCCGATGCGAAAGCGAAATACGAGTACGAGCTCGTTGTGCTCGATGACGAATGCAAGCCGAACGTGGCCGTGCAGGTCGCCACCAAGATGGCGGCGGACAAGGAAATCATCGCCGGGGCGACGCATTATTGCTCCGCCACCGCGATCGCTACCGTCGATATTTATCACAAGTTCGGCTTTCCCGTTATCGTGTGGGGCGCAGTGCTGCCGGACATCACCTATCGGAACAAGTATGCGGAGGTGCATCGCGTCAACGGCACCATGATCGACCAGAACGACGCCAACGCCGAACTCATCTCTAAACTCGGTTTCAAGACCGTCGCGGTGATCCACGACACCACCGACTACGGCAAAGGTCACAATTCGTATTTCAGCAAATCTCTCGCCAAGCTGGGTGGTAAGATCGTTGGCACCTTCGGCGTCACCGCAGACCAGCAAGACTTCACCGCCGAACTGACGCAAATCAAGGCACTCAATCCAGAGGTGATCTATTTCGGCGGGCTAACGCCGATCGGCGTGCGCGTCCGCTCGCAGATGGACAAGCTCGGTATCAAGGCTGTGTTCGATGGCACCTCGGGTATCGTGTCGGATGCTTTCATCCAAGGGCTCGGACCGCTCGCCGAAGGCGCACTCGCATTCCGCGAAGGCGCTTCGACCGAGAAGCTGCCGGGCGGGAAATTCTTCCTGGAGAAGTATGCCGCACAGAAGTATGACAACCCACCGGAAGCTTACGGCGCTTTCTCTTATGCCGCCATGGACCTGATCCTCGACTCAATCGAGAAGGTCGGACCGGATCGCAAGAAGGTCATCGCGGAACTGGCCAACGTAAAGGATCGCGACTCCATCATAGGCAAGATCACGTTCGACGATCACGGCCAGAATACGGTGGCCGTGATCACCAAATATGTGGTGCAGGACGCCAAATTCGTGGAGTGGGACGACAGCGAATATGCCACGGGCAAGCGTAAGCTCCCCGGACAGAAATAGCCAACAGCGGGACGGGCGGCGCCAGCTTCCGTCCCGCTTCCGCCTCTCGCGGTGCGCACGGGATCAGAAAAATGGACGTGGGGCTCCTCTCGCAATACATCATGAACGGTCTCATGCTCGGCATGATGTATACGCTCGTCGCCGTCGGCTTTACGCTGTTCTTCGGTGTGCTCGATATCATCAAGTTCTCGCATGGCGATGTTCTGACGGTCGGCGCCTTCACGGGGCTGGCGACCTATATCGGGCTGCGCTCGGTCGGGGTCAGTTCCACCGCGCTGTTGTTGCTTGCGGTACTGGTCGTCGCGATGCTCGCGATGGCGGCACTTGGCATGCTAATCGCGCGCTATCTGGTGCTGCCGCTGCGCTCGGCGCCGGCGCTTAACACGCTGCTGATTACGTTGATGCTCGGCACGGTGCTGCGCGAAATGGTTCGGCTCTTCTACCCGCAAGGCGCCAATCCGAAGCCGTTCCCGGCCTTGCTCCCAACTGATTCCATCAATCTCGGCCAGTTCAACCTGCGGCTCGACAACGCCATCATGCTGGCGACCGGCGTCGCGATCATCGTCGGGCTGCAACTCCTGCTCAACCGCACCAAGCTCGGTCTCGCCATCCGCGCGGTGGCTCAGGATGAAGAGACCGCGCGAACGATGGGTATCAACTTCACCGCCATCGTGCTGATCACGTTCGCGATCGGGTCGGCGCTGGCCGCCATCGGTGGCGTGATGAACGGCCTCTATTACAACGAGATTAACTTCGGCATGGGGCTGCTGCTCGGCGTGATCGGCTTTTCCGCCGCGATCATCGGCGGGCTCGGTAGCATCTACGGCGCCATCTTGGGCGGCTTCCTGTTTGCGGCGTTGCAGACCATCGGCGCCGTCGCACTGCCGTTCGCCAGCGCCTACAAGGACGTGTTTGCCTTCACCGTCGTGATCGCGCTGATGGCTTGGCGCCCGACCGGGCTGATTCAGGAAAAAATCAGTGAGCGGGTTTGAGCGCATGCCGGAAGTCAAGCAGAAACCGCAGGCTCCCTTGTTGCCGGGCCTTGTCGCTGTGTCGCTCTCGACCGCCTATCTGATCGCGTTGCTGGCTGTCGAAAAGCAGTCGCTCGTCATTGGCCTGCTCGCATTCGGCATCGTCGCCGTGCTCGCCACCCATTACATGGACTGGCTCGATCCCGTAAGCCGAAGTTTTGCCGAGCGCGAGGGTATGCTCAGCGCATGCGCGATCCTCGCCGCCTGCGTGGTGGCGGTGTTCTTCCACGACAATCATTTCGTGCTGCTGTTGTTCATCACCGTGTTGCTCTATGCAGTGGCGACGCTCGGGCTGAATATCGAGTTTGGCTATGCCGGCGTGCTTAACTTCGCGGGTGCGTCGTTCTTCGGTATCGGCGCTTATACCTCGGCGGTGCTCAATACCTACACTGCCGTGCCTCACCTCCTGGTCCTCCTGATCGGCGGGGCGCTTGCCGCCCTGATTGGTTCGCTGCTGCTGCTCCCGGTGTTACGTACGCGCGGCCATTATGCCGCGCTGGTCACCATCGCATTTGCGCTGCTGCTCAAGACATTCCTGGAAGTCAACGACGTGCTCGGCGGGCCACAAGGCATGCAGGTCAAGGGCATGAGCATCCTCGGCCGGTCGTTCAACGACAATTTCGAGATCGGTAACATCGAGATGTCGTTCTACCTCAACTATTTTGTGATCAGCATGCTGCTGCTGTGCGGCACCTTCGTCCTGGTGCGGCGGCTGGAACGGTCATGGATCGGGCTCAACCTCGATGCGATACGTCTCGATGAGACCGCAGCGAGTTGCTTCGGACTGGATATCGCGCGCTGGAAGATCACCGCCTTCGTGCTCGGTAATTTCGTTATCGGCCTCGCTGGCGCGCTCTTCGGGATGGTAGGGGGCTTCGTTGCTCCGAACAACTACACTTTCGCCGATTCGCTGATCATGGTGTCAATCCTGCTGCTCGGCGGCATAGGCAACCCATGGGGCGTGGTGGTAGCCACCTTCATCGTCGTGGTCTTGCCTGAGAAATTGCAGACCATCCAGGAATACCGGTTCCTCCTCTATGCCTTGATCGTGATTGTGGTGCTGTTATTCCGTCCTGAGGGGCTGCTGCCGCGGCCGGTCCGGCGTTATTTTCCCGGAGGGCGGGCATGACCTATTTGCTGGAGGCTCGCGGGCTGACCCGAAGATTTGGCGGCGTCGTGGCGCTGGACAATCTTGATCTTGCCGTCGTGCCTAACGAGATCATCGGCCTGATCGGACCCAATGGGTCGGGCAAGACAACATTTTTCAACGTCGTCACGGGAATCTACAGCGCGCACGGCGGCTCCGTCACCTTCGACGGCGCGGACATTACGCGCGCCTCGTCGCGCGCAGTCTATCACGCCGGCGTTTCCCGGACCTTTCAGCGCTCGCGGTTATCGCTGCCGTTGTCGATCTTCGACAACATCATGATCGGCAACCACAAGCGGCTCAATCAAGGACTCTGGTTCAATCTGGTCCGTCGCGGAGAATTCAAGCGCGAGTTCGAGGTCAGCTATGCTGCAGCCCGCACGCTCATCGAAGTGTTCGAGCCGCAGCTTGCCGAGCGGATGCTCGAACCAGTCGCGGGGCTGCCGATGATCGACCGGCGCCGCATCGAGATCTGCCGCGCGCTGATCAGTCAGCCAAAGCTGCTTTTGCTGGACGAACCGTCGGCCGGAATGACGCATGACGAGACCAAGGAATTAATGGATGATATCCTGCAGGTCCGCGATCTCAATCGGAACCTCACCATCGTTATCGTTGAACACGAAATGGGGTTGATCGAGCGTATCACCGACCGTTGCGTGGTGCTCAATTTCGGTCGCAAGATCGCGGAAGGGCCGTACCGTCAGGTCGCCGTCGACCGACAGGTGCAGGAAGCCTATCTGGGGGTGGAGTAGATGACCGGTCGATTGGAAATCGAGGGTGTCTACACCGCCTATGACAAGGCGGATGTACTCGAAGGCATCTCGCTCAAGGTAGAGCCTGGGCGCATCACCTGCCTGTTAGGTTCCAACGGCTCCGGCAAGACCACGCTGATCCGCTCGATCCTGGGGCTGACGCCTGCGCGCGCGGGCCATATCGCATTCGACGGTCAGGACATCACCGCGCTGCCGACCCACAAAGTCATCGCCGCGGGCGTGGCCTGCATCCCGGAAGGCCGCAAGGTCTTTCCCAAGTTTACGGTCGAGGAGAATCTGCGGCTCGGCGCCTACCAAGAACCCTCGGATGCCATTACCCAGGAGCGCATGGCGGAAATCTTTCGCTTGTTCCCGCGCCTCGCCGAACGCCGGATGCAACTCGCCGGCACCATGTCGGGCGGCGAGCAGGCGATGCTCTCGATCGGTCGGGGTCTGATGCGGGCGCCGAAGCTGTTGTTGATCGACGAGCCTTCGCTTGGCTTGTCGCCGATTTTCGTTAAGGAGAACTTCAACATCATCCGCAAGATCAACGAACGTGGCATTTCAATTTTTCTTGTAGAGCAGAACGTGCATCAAACGCTTGCCATCTCAGACTACGGATATGTCTTATCCAAGGGCAGAGTAGTGATGGAAGGCAAGCCAAGTGAGCTCGGAAAGACCAAGGAAGTTCACCAAGCTTATTTTGGCTGAGTCACTAGCCCTGTATGTAACGCGAAGTATGCCGCCCTAGAGGGAATGTCCGGCTTTGGACCGAGGCGGCCAATCGGGAGAGCCTCTATGTCCGCAAGTGCTAACAGGCTCACGTCGCGCTTCGCGTTTCCCTTGATTGCTATCGTTGGTGCCTGTTACCAGTCGTCGCGTTTTGATGACGACTGCCTGGCTTGGCCGGCTCTTTTTGCAGTGGCCGTGACATGGAGGCAGCTTGGCCCTTGTGGGGCGTGTACGCCGTTAGGGTGTGGTCTGGCGAGGCCGGGTAATCAAGCTTTTGCCTGACTGCCGCACCATGCGCATAAGTTTTCCGGCATTGGCAATGCTTGCGCATCTTGAGTGCAATGCAGCATGTAGAGCAGACCCCACGCGGACGCGGGTGGTGAAATCCTGCGCGGCCTGTAAAAGGACTGGCCAACAGGATTTTCCTCCTGATGCTGCCTTCAGATTCCGTTGAGACCAAAACCTCCTGGGCCGTCGCCTCGGTAGCGCTGGCCATTCTGGGGATGTCGTTCGGCGCGGCCTGGATCACCGTGGTGGCACTCAAGGACATCGCCAGCGAAGGGGGCGGATTGCGTTCCGTTCCGGCGCTCGCCAGCGCGCTGGCGTGGCTCGGCTCCGGAATCGGTGGCATCCTGATGTCGCGAATTGCCGAACGGGTCGGCACGCGCTCGACGGTGATCGTTGGTTCGCTGATGATCGGCCTTGGCCTCTTGATCTCGACCTTCGGACCGTCATGGCCGTTGTGGATCGGCCACGGACTGTTTATCGGCCTGATCGGATTAGGCGGCATCAATGCGCCCTTATATATTTACGTCAGCCGCTGGTTCGACCGTCGGCGTGGTTCGGCACTGGCGCTGATCTCGAGCGGCACCTATGTCGCCGGCGCGTTCTGGCCGCCGATATTCGAGCAAGTGATTGCCAATTTCGGCTGGCGGCAGGCGATGGTGTGGTATGCTCTCGCCGAGATCGTTGTCGTCGTGCCGCTTGCCGCCATTTATTTCCGGGCGCCACCCGAAGTGATTCATCCGGCGGCGGTGTCCGGCGAAAATCCAGGCAAAGCGCGGGTCCTCGGCTGGCCGTCCAATGCCGTTTTCGCGCTGATGTGCGGCGCCGGGGTACTGTGTTGCATTCCCATGGCGATGCCGCAGGGCCATTTGGTCGCCTTTTGCAGCGACCTCGGTATCAGCCGATCGATGGGCGCGCTGATGCTGTCGGTCCTGCTCGGCACCGCGTTCCTGAGCCGGCAAGTCTGGGGCGTCATCTCTGATCGTATTGGCGGGCTGGCCACCGTACTGATTGGCTCAGCCTGGCAGGCGGCATCGATGACGGCCTTTCTGCTGACACAGAATGAAGTCGGCCTTTTCACGGTAGCTGCCGCTTTCGGGCTCGGCTTTTCTGGCATCATCCCGGCTTATGTCCTGGCGGTGCGCGAGCTGTTTCCGGCTTCGGAAGCTTCCTGGAGAATCCCGACACTGTTGCTGTTTAGTGGGGGAGGCATGGCTGCCGGCAGCTGGCTCGCCGGCCTGATCTACGACCATCTCGGATTTTATGCACCCGCATTCGCCGTCGGCATCGGCGCCAACATTCTCAATTTGCTCATCGTCTGTGTATTGGTCGGACGAACGCGCCTTCAGGCGGCCGCGTACAGACCCGTTTTTTAGCCGGAGAGCCCCGCTCGTTGTACGGCGGCCTTTGGCGCAAAACGACTTCCCTGTCCACGCGGGAAGCTGCTTCAATTCCGGTCGGCCCGCGGCTAGTATCGACCCATCTATTCAGGCGACATCCATCTCACTCCTGTCGCCCCGAGGTGGGAAAGCGGTGCGTTCGCTTACTTCGCAAGGAGACAGGATGCGGGCAGTGATTGTCGGTGCGGGAATGGGCGGATTGATGACAGCGTTGGCGCTGCGACAGTCCGGCGTCTTCGCATCGGTCGAAATCTACGAGCAGACGAAAATGCCTAGAGCATTTTCCACTTAATGCGATGCATATCCGGAATTTCGGAAGTAGTTGGCGCATTCATCTGGGGGGGAGATGTCGAGCAGAATTGCGATTCGGTTCCAGAGGCTCTCCACTGAACGCTCTGCTGCTTTCCGTAACGCGGCTTTGAGTTTGGCAAAAAGTTGCTCGATCGGATTGAAGTCCGGCGAATAGGGCGGCAGATAAAGCAGCTTTGCGCCGACGGCCTCGATCGCGTTGCGTATCGCGGGCAGCTTGTGAGAGCTGAGATTGTCCATCACGACAATGTCCCCAGGTTTGAGGGTCGGCACCAGGACTTGTTCGGTATAGGCGAGGAAGGCATCGCCGTTCATTGGGCCGTCGATGACGCACGGTGCGGTGAGCGCGTTGGAGCGCAGCCCCGCCACAAAAGTTGTGGTTTTCCAATGGCCATGCGGGACTTTACCGACCAGCCGTTCGCCGCGCAGCGCCCGGCCTCGCAGTCGTACCATATTGGTTGAAGTGCCGGTTTCGTCGATGAAAACAAGGCGCTCGGGATCGAGCTTCGGTTGATTGTCCGCCCATGCCGTCCGCGCCGCGGCGACGTCAGGCCGATCCTGCTCCGCCGCGCGCAGGCTTTTTTTGAAGCTGATGCCGTGGCGGTCGAAGAACCGCCAGACCGAGCCGATCCCCGCCTTCTGTTCACACTGTTCCAGGAGACGGCGCTGGATCTCCTCCAGTGTCAGGTCGGGCTCCTGTTTCACCAGTGCAAGCAACCACTCCTCGTGCTTCTTTAGGGGCGACCGGCTCTTGCCCTTGGTGGATTTGGCTTCAAAACTGCCGGTCTCCCGCCACCGCTTGGTCCACCGAATCGCCGTTGCATCGCCGATCACAAACTGGCGGGCCGCAGCCCGCGCCGCAAAATCGCGCGCAATAGTGACCCCCTGAGGGGCAATTTTCGCGTCCAATAACGACCCCCTTTGACGTTGTGTGTCAGCGTCCTTCCCTTTGGCCTCAGTCGGCTGGGAAGGGCTGATGGGGATGATTGGCGTGGACAAGATCGGCGAGATAAGGCGCGCCTATTTCGAGCGGGACCGCTCCATCAAGGAGATCGTGCGCACGCTTTTGGTATCGCGGGCGACGGTGCGCAAGGTCATTCGGGGCCACAAGATCGAGTTCAAATACGCGCGGGGCGTTCAGCCAACGCCTAAGCTTGGCGACTGGGTTGAGGCTCTGACGGAGATTCTAGGAACTGAAGCTAATCTGCCGAAGCGGGAACGCCGCTCGACGCAGCGGCTGTTCGAGGAATTACGTGGGCGCGGATATGACGGCGCGCACGACAGCGTGCAACGCTTCGTCAAGTCCGGGCGCGACGAACGCGCCCGGGTTCCGGATCATGCCTATGTGCCGATGAGCTTTGCGCCCGGGGAAGCCTACCAGTTCGACTGGAGCCACGAGACGATCACGCTTGCGGGCCTGCCGCTGACGGTCAAGGCGGCACACATGAAGCTATCGCACAGCCGCATGCCGTTTGTGCGCGTCTACTTCCGCGAAACTCAGGAGCTGGTATTCGACGCGCACGACAAGGCGTTCCGGT
>JBBQUA010000019.1:0-37963 GCA_038212905.1 Hyphomicrobiales bacterium | reverse complement strand
GTGTAGTTGATGAACGGCGAGATATGCGGCTTGAGGTTGGCGACGGTCGCAAGACCGGTCGCAATCATCTGCTGCTCCCGCGCCGTGATATCGGCAATGGCCTGCCCGTAGGTCAGTTCGGGGATCGGGATCCCGTACTTCCTGGTGGACAGGATGACGATCGGGACCAGATAGGCGATGATCAGCACGATGTACTGCGCCACCTGGGTCCAGGTCACCGCCCGCATGCCGCCCAGCATCGAGCAGACCAGGATGCCGACCAGCCCGGCGAACACCGCGATTTCGAACGGCATGCCGAGGAAGCGCGAGGCGATGATGCCGGTGCCGTAGATCTGCGCCGTCACATAGGTGAAGGAGCAGGCGACCAGCACGAGCACGCCAAGCCCGCGGGCGAAATTGCCGCCGTACCGGAACGCCAGGAAGTCCGGCACGGTGTAGGCGCCGAACTTGCGCAGGTAGGGCCCGATCAGGATCGACACCAGCACGAATCCGCCGGTCCAGCCGAGCACCCATGCGATGCCGTCGTAACCGAGCAGGAACAGGGTGCCCGCCATACCGACGAAGGAAGCCGCCGACATCCAGTCGGCGCCGGTCGCCATGCCGTTGTAAAAGGCCGGCACGCTGCGACCGGCGACGTAATATTCGGAGACCTCCGCCGTTCGCGAGAGAACGCCGATGATGGCGTAGACCGAGATGGTGAAGAACACGAACAGGTAGCCGAGAATCCGGTTCGGGACTCCCATCTGCTCGAGTACTGCGATCAAAATGACGAAGGCGAGAAAGCCTCCGGTGTAGAGGCCGTAGACCCGCCCAAGGTTGCTGAGAAAGTCGGCGCTGCCTGTTTTTGTAGCCATGTCCGTTCCCCCTTAATCTTCCTCGGCAAAGCCGAATTCGCGGTCGATCTTGTCCTGCTGTTTCGCAAACATGAACAGCATGACCACGAACACGATGAGTGATCCCTGCGCGGCCATGTAGAAGCCGAGCGGGAAATTGAGGATCGGAATGGTGATCTTGTTGAGCGGCACCACGAACATGTGGATGACGTAACCGAAGAAGAACCAGACTCCGAGATGCATGAACATCAGTCGCGAGGTCTTTGCCCAGTGGGCTTCTTCTCTCTGTTTCAGGTCTGTGGATTCAGGCATGGGCAGCAAATCCTCCTCAAAGCACCGGTCAGCAATGCTGCCGGATGGTTGATCGAGGGGAATGCAAATCCCTTCAGTGCGGCGCCCCCCCTGCCGCCTCTCCATCCGGTCTTGCGCCGGTATGGAAACAACGAACGCTAACATCAGGAGCGGTTCCGGCTTTATTATACTTTCGGAGAATAAGAGAATGCTGCAACTGCGAAGCGAGTAGGTGCTGATAACATTGGACTTGGCAGATGCCGGTTAAACTGGCGAACTGGCCTCGGTTCACCTTGCGGGAAAGACGGCGATGAAGCTGTTCGAAAAATTGTTTCGCCCCCGTCCGCCGATTCGCGACCGGGAGGCGCTGGCGGACTTCGTCGACGCGCAATCGGCCTTCATCGTGCAAAAGGGAATCTACGAATATTCGCGCGCGCGGGCGGGTCACTACGCCAAGGTTCTGTTTGCCGAGAAGGATTTCGCGCAATCCGTCGAGCATTCGCGCTGGCAGGCCTATCCGCTGGGCCTCTCGATGGTGGGCGAAATGATCAATGGCGTGCTGGCTTCTCAAGCCGACGGGATGCAGCGCCGCCAAATTCTCGATCAATTGATCATCGTCGTTCTTTCGGTGTTCGATCGCTATCCGGTTCCTCCATCGGTCGGGGACGCCGGCTGGCTTGAAATGCGTCGCGACCTTGCGCACCGGCTTGATCTGGCCGGAGGACATGCGCCCAAACGGGTAATGGACATTCCCGATCCGCTGGCGGAAACCTATTTCGCCATGATGCCGATCCACGAAAAGCTGCGTGGACGGGATTTGCAGACCACGCGCAATTATCTCCGCGTCTGCCTGTGCAACATCCACGACGAATTGACCTCGCGGATGGACCGGGCCGCGGTGCAACAGGCGTTGCTCGCGGATGCCGCCGCATAATTTTCATTTTCGGGTCGACGCGGAGTGAGGGGGGGGGCGATGGACAGCACAAGTGGCGCCGCTCCGCTTTTGTCGCTCGATGCCGTTGTCATCGACACCGAAACCACCGGGCTCGATCCACGCAAGGCGCGGGTGATCGAGCTTGCCGGGGTGCGCCTGGCCGGCGGAAAGCTGGACGCCGACGGCTCGTTTCGCCAACTGCTGCGCCCGGGCGGTGAATCGATCCCGGCCGAGACGACGCGCATTCACGGTATCGACGATGCCATGGTCGCGCGGTCGCCGCCGTTCGCGGAGGTCTGGCCAGTTTTCAACAGGTTTCTCGGTCAGGCTGTCGTGATCGGGCACACGGTCGGGTTCGACCTGGCGGTGCTGAAGCGCGAATGCGGTCTCGCCGGCCTGCCGTGGCTGCGGCCGCGCACGCTCGATACGCGGCTGCTGGCGCAGATCGTCGCACCCGAACTGGCCGGATTTGCGCTGGAGGAACTCGCCGCCTGGCTGGGCGTCACCGTCGCCGACCGGCATTCCGCCCTCGGCGATGCGACAACGACGGCACGGGTGTTTCTGGCGCTGGTGCCGAAGCTGCGCGACCACCGTATCCGGACCATGGCCGAAGCCGAACGGGCCTGTCTCGCGCTCACCACCGTTCTCGACGGTCAGGCGCGGAGCGGCTGGATCGAGGCCGTCGAGGCTCCGGCGCGAGCGGACGTGGAGCGGACCCTGAAGCGCTTCGATAGTTACGCCTATCGGCACCGCAATCGCGACATCATGCGGGCGCCTCCGGTGTTCGTGGAAGCCGGCGCGTCGCTCCACGACGTGCTCGCGCAGCTGGCTGGTGAGCGGATATCCTCGGTCTACGTGGCGCCGCACGCTGCGTCCGGTGGCGTCAAGGCGGCGCAGGCGGGCATTGTCACGGAGCGCGACCTGCTGCGCGCGATCGCCCGGCTCGGCGCCGCCGCGCTCGATCTGCCGGTCGGGCAGATCATGAGCCAGCCGCTCGCAGCGGTTCCCGCGGATGCTTTCGTCTATCGCGCTATCGGTCGCATGAATCGCCTCAAGACCCGCCATCTTGCTGTCGTCGATGAAACCGGCAGCATTGTCGGCGCCTTGTCGGCGCGTGATCTGCTGCGCCTGCGCGCCGGGGAGGCGGTATCGCTCGGTGATGAGATCGACGAGGCGGTGGACGCGCACGCGCTGGCGGTGGCCTGGGCGAAACTGCCGCGGGTCGCGGAATCCCTGCTGGCGGAAGGACTGTCCGGCCGTGACATCGCGGAAGTGATTTCCCGCGAACTCGGCGCGCTGACCGGGCAGGCTGCCGTGATCGCCGAGCGGATCATGCGCGAGCGCGGCCACGGTGAACCCCCATGCGGCTACGCCATGATCGTGCTCGGATCGGCCGGACGCGGTGAAAGCCTGCTGGCGATGGACCAGGACAATGCCGTGATTTTCGAACAGGGCGAGCCGGACGGCGCGGAGGATCGCTGGTTTGCGGCGCTCGGAACCCATGTCGCCGATATCCTGCATGAGGTCGGCGTGCCCTATTGCAAGGGCGGTGTGATGGCCAAAAACGCGCCCTGGCGCGGCTCGGTCGCGACCTGGCGGAACCGGGTCGAGTACTGGATCACGCGCTCCAGGCCTGTGGATCTGCTGTCCGTCGACATTTTTTTCGACTTACGGGCGGTCCACGGCGATGGCAGCCTTGCCGTCCTCGTGAGGCAGGCTGCTTTCGACGCAGCCAAGGGTCAGACCGCGTTCGCCAAGCTTCTGGTCGAGGGCGTCAGCACGCCCACGAGCCTGAATTTTTTCGGCGGTATCCGCACCGAAGATGGCCGCATCGACCTCAAGGCGGCCGGGCTATTCGGCGTTGTCGCCGCGGCGCGGGCCCTGGCGATCCGCTACCATGCAATGGACCGATCGACACCCGCGCGATTGGCCGGCGTGAAAGCGATTGTTCAGGTCAGCCAGAGCGATCTCGATGCGCTTGACCAGGCCCAGGGCGTGTTTCTCGATCTCATCCTGTCGCAGCAGATCGAGGATATCGCCCACGGAACTCCGCCCTCCAATACCGTTTCGGTGAAGCGATTGTCGGCCCGCGACCGCGACCGTTTGCATGCTGCGCTTCGAGCGGTCGCCGCTATTGATTCCCTGACCCGTGATCTGCTGTTCAGGCAATGATCCGGGCACCGGAATGTTGCGATGCACAACGGGTGGGTTAACCGCTTTGCGGCGTGATGCCATTGTGCGCTTGCATGCGACCGCCCGTCAGACGACAATCAGCTGGAAAACGCGCTTGGCAGGCTTTCTTACTAAGCGGTCAAGGGTTTGCCGCAACCCGTCTTACAAGAAATCAATGACTGCCGCTGTCAGCACGCATCTCGTTATCGCCGATGACCATCCGCTGTTTCGCGATGCGCTGCGACAGGCGGTTGCCAGCGTCGTGCCCTCGGCGAAGATCGGCGAAGCGGGGTCGTTCGAGGAATTGACCGCGCTGCTGGAGCGGGATTCCGATGTCGATCTGGTGCTGCTCGATCTGACCATGCCGGGAATCAGCGGCTTTTCCGGCCTGATTTACCTGCGTGCACAATACCCGGCGATCCCCGTGGTGATCGTCTCGGCCAGCGACGATGGCGCCACCATCCGCCGTTCGCTGGATTTTGGCGCTTCCGGCTTCATTCCCAAGCGGTTCGGGGTCGATACGCTGCGCGACGCGATCGTCAAGATTATGGAAGGCGACGTTTGGATCCCGCCGGACACCGATCTCTCCTCCACCGCCGACCCGGATATGACGCGCCTGCGCGACCGGCTGGTGACGCTGACCCCGCAGCAGGTGCGGGTGCTGATGATGCTGTCGGAAGGTCTGCTCAACAAGCAGATCGCCTACGAGCTCGCCGTGTCGGAAGCGACCATCAAGGCGCACGTGTCGGCGATCCTGCAAAAGCTGGGCGTCGAGAGCCGCACCCAGGCCGTGATCGCCGCCGCCAGGATTTCCGGCGGCCAGTGGCGGCAAGGCGCGCCGTCGGTGTAACAGACCGATCCGAAGCCTTGAAACCATGACGTTGGAGTGGTCAGTCGTCGCTTTGCTGGTATTGTGCATCGTCGGCTACATCCGGATGCCGCAATAGCGAGGACGTCATGGCCTACTTTCAAAGAAAAATGGACGGCATCGAGCGCGGCGGCAAGATTGCCGCCGATGTCTTCTGCGTTCTCTTGCTGGGAATTACGGCGGTAGGATGCCTGGGCATTTTGGCCGGTGTCGTCGCGAGCGTGCTGGTTGTGGTGGGAGTGCTGACCATCGATTATCATACGGCTGATCCGGACGATCATGTCGCTGGTGTAACTCAATAGGACCACCTCGACGGCGAGGGTCGCGCTGGTTTGATGGCGACCGGAGAGGAATGGGATGCGGTACGTTAGCCTGGCAGGTTTGCTGTTCGTTTTTTGGCTCGCGCTAAGCGGGCACTACTCGCCCATGCTGGTCACGGTCGGCGCCGTGTGCGCGGTGGCGTGCCTCTTCGCTGCCGTCCGCATGCGCACCGTCGATCCGGAGGGACATCCGATCGAGTTGTTCTTGGGCGCGGTCACCTATTTTCCCTGGCTGTTCCTGGAGATCGCCAAATCCGGCTGGAGCGTAACCAGGGTCATCCTGCATCCGGGTCTTCCGATATCGCCCACCATGACGGTGGTGCGGGCCAGCCAGAAAACGGCGGCCGGGATGGCGACCTATGCCAACTCGATCACACTCACGCCGGGCACGATTACCGTGGGGGTGAACGGCGACGAATTCACCGTTCATGCGCTGGTGCGAGACGGCGCCATTGATCTCGAGGGCGGCGGGATGGACCGCCGCGTCAGCCAGTTCGAAGGTGCGTCGTGATGTTTGCCGCCGCGGCCGCCGCCATTCTCGTCGCTCTGGCTCTCGCGATCACGCGCGCGATCAAGGGACCGACGGTGTTCGATCGGGTACTCGCAGGCAATTCCGTGGGCACTCTCGCGATCATGCTTCTTGCGGTTGTCGGCTTCCTGACCGAACGTCCCGAGTTCCTGGACATCGGGCTGACTTACGGCCTGCTCAATCTCATCGGCACTCTCTCGGTCCTGAAGTTCTTTCGCCACGGCGATCTGGCCTACGACGCCGACAGCGAGCCGAAATCATGACATTAGCCGTCGAGATTGCCAGCTGGGGGTTCATCCTTCTTGGATCTTTTTTCACCATCGTAGGTGCTTTCGGGCTCGTCCGCATGCCGGAAGTCTTCACCCGCATGCATGCGGCCAGCGTCACGGACACGCTCGGCGTCGGCTTGCTGATCGTTGGCATGTGCCTGCAGGCCGGATTCGGCCTGGTGTCGCTGAAGCTTGGGTTTCTCCTGGCCCTGTTCTTCTTCACGGCGCCCGTCGTAACGCACGCCCTCGCGCAGGCCTGCCTGCATGAGGGTATCAAACCGCTGCTGGCGGAAGACCGCAGCGGTATGGTTGCTTCCGGGGCGACCGATCCGGACGAGGGGAGGCGGCCATCATAACTCTCATCAACACGGTGCTGCTGACGCTGCTTGCCGTCGTGACCATCGCCATCGTCCGGCAACGGAGTCTGTTCGGGGTGGTCATTCTTGCGAGCATTTACAGTTTCCTGATGGCGAGCGTGCTGATCGTGCTCGACGCTGTGGACGTCGCGATGACCGAGGCGTCGGTCGGCGCCGGCGTGTCGACGGTGCTGTTGCTGGCGACCCTGCATCTGGTCAAGACCACCGAGATGAAGCGGGTCCGTCCCAATCTGGTGCCGCTGCTGGTCTCGTTCGGTACCGGCGCCGTTCTGGTCTGGGGGACCCTGGTGCTGCCGCCCTTCGGCACACCCGACGCCGCCATTCACAATCATGTCGCGCCGCGCTACATCGCCGACTCGATCAAGGACACCAACGTTCCCAACGTGGTGACGTCGGTTCTGGCCGACTACCGCGGCTACGATACGCTCGGTGAGACGACGGTGATCTTCACCGCCGGCATCGGCGTGCTGCTGCTGCTGCGCAACGCGAGGCGTCGGGGTCGTCGCGACGACGGGGAGACATCGCAATGAGCTACGATCTCGTCCTGCGTGTCGGCACCAAGCTGATCCTGCCGTTCATTCTGCTGTTCGCGCTCTACGTCCAGTTCCACGGCGATTACGGGCCGGGCGGCGGCTTCCAGGCCGGCGTCATTGCGGCCAGCACCGTTATCCTGCTGGCGATCACCTGCGGCCTCGATCTGGCGCATCGGATCGCGCCGCAGGCGGTGGTCCAGCGCATGGTCCCGCTGGGCGTGCTGATCTATGCCGGGACCGGGATCGCCGGGATCTCGATGGGAAAGAATTATCTCGATTATTCGGTGCTCGCCCACGACTCCGCGCACGGGCACGAGCTTGGCATATTCCTGGTCGAGGCCGGCGTTCTGATCACGGTGGCCGGGACCATGACGACCTTGTTCTATGCTTTTGTCGAGCGGGGCCGCTGATGCCGGCGCTGGCGATCATCACCGATCATTATCACTACGCGATCACCATCTTCCTGATGATGGCGGGCCTCTACATCGTTGCCGCTCGCGGCAACATGGTGAAGAAGCTTGTCGGGCTGTCGATCTTCCAGTCCTCGGTGTACCTGCTCTACGTCGAGCCGGCCAAGATCACCGGTGGAACCGCGCCGATCATCGACCCGGCGTTCACCGTGTATTCGAACCCGCTTCCCCATGTCCTGATGCTGACTGCCATCGTCGTCGGCGTGGCCACCCTCGCGCTCGGCCTTGCGCTGGTGGTGCGCATCAACGAGGCCTACGGCACGATCGAGGAGGACGAGATTTTCGAAATGGACCGCGACACATGAACGCGGTCTGGCCGCATCTCCCCATATTGCAGGTCGTCATTCCGCTGTTCGGCGCCGTGCTGGCCGGATTCCTGCGCCGCCCCGGCCCGGCTTTTGCGGTTGCGCTGGCGGTGAGCTGGTTGATGCCGTTCATCGCCGGCGCCATGCTGTGGCAGGTTTTGGCCAGCGGCCCGATTTCCTACCACATCGGCAGTTGGCCGCCGCCCTGGGGCATCGAGTACCGGGTCGACGTCCTCAGCGGGTTCGTGCTGTTGCTGGTCTCGACGGTCGGCGCCGTCATCATGCCGTTCGCGCGGCGCTCGGTCGCGTTCGAGGTCGAGGACGGACAGCAGACCTGGTTCTACTGCATGTATCTGCTCTGCCTCACCGGCCTGCTGGGGATCGTGGCGACCGGCGACGCCTTCAATGCCTTCGTCTTTCTCGAGGTCTCGTCGCTGTCGACCTATGTGCTGGTCGCGCTCGGCCGCGACCGGCGCGCGCTGCTCGCGGCTTTCCAGTACCTGATGATGGGCACGATCGGAGCGACCTTCTACATCATCGGCGTGGGCCTGCTCTATCTGCTGACGGGCAGCCTCAACATGGTCGACATCGCCGCACGGCTCGGGCCGGAATGGGCTGGCCACTCGCGCGCCATCGTGGCGGCTTTGGCCTTCATCACCGTCGGCGTCAGCCTGAAGCTCGCGCTGTTTCCGCTCCACGCCTGGCTGCCGAACGCCTACGCCTACGCGCCCTCCTGGGTGACGGTTTTCCTGTCCGCCACCGCGACCAAGGTCGCGATCTACCTGCTGGTGCGCTATTTCTTTTCGGTCTTCGGCGTCGCAATCGACTTCCGCGATCTGCCGGTTACCGAAATCTTCATCGTGCTGTCGGTCGCGGCCATGTTCGTGGCCTCGCTGATCGCGGTATTCCAGACCGATCTGAAACGTATGCTCGCTTACTCCTCGGTAGCCCAGATCGGCTACATCACGCTCGGTATCGGGCTCGCCAACCAGGCCGGATTGACCGGCGGGCTCGTCCACATCGTCAATCACGCTTTGATCAAAGCAGCGCTGTTTCTCGCGGTTGGAGCGATATTCTTCCGAGTCCGCTCGGTGCAGCTGTCGGATCTTGCCGGCATCGGGCGCAAAATGCCACTCACCATGACCGCCTTCACCATCGCGTGTTTCGGGCTCGTTGGCACGCCCGGCACGTCCGGGTTCATTTCCAAATGGTATCTGGCGCTTGGTGCGTTCGACAAAGGCTGGTGGCTGCTGGTCTTCCTGATCGTGGGCAGTTCGCTGATCGCACTCGTCTATGTCGGCCGCGTTCTCGAAGTGGTCTGGCTGCGTGAGCCATCGGCCGCCATCGCAAATGCGGGCGATCCTCCGCTGTCCATGCTGCTGCCGCTCGTCGTGCTGGCTGCCGCCACGATCTATTTCGGCCTCGACACCCAGTGGACCGCCGGAATCGCCGGCACGGCTGCCAAGGACCTGCTCGGGGGGCTGCGATGATGGCGGCCCTGACCACCGAGGACCTCGTTGTCCTGGCCATGCTGACGCCGTTCGTCGGCGCGCTGCTCATTCCGCTGTTTCGCAAATCTCCAAACCTGCGCGAGACGGTGACGCTGATTGCAGCTTGTATGCTGTGCCTGGTCACGTTCAGCCTGCTCGGGCCCGTGCTCGATAGTGCGAGGCCCGAACTGCAGATCCTCCGGGTTGTCCCGGGCCTCGACCTTGCGTTCAAGGTCGAACCGCTCGGCATGCTGTTCGCGCTGGTCGCCGCCTCGTTGTGGGTCGTCAATTCAGTCTATTCGATCGGCTACATGCGCGCCAACGACGAGCCGCGCCAGACCACGTTCTACGTCTGCTTTGCCATCGCGCTCGGCAGCACGATCGGGATCGCGTTCGCCAAGAACCTGTTCACCCTGTTCCTGTTCTACGAGGCGTTGACGCTCTCGACCTATCCGCTGGTGACGCACAAGCGCAACGAGGAAGCCGTGCGCGCCGGCCGCATCTATCTCCTGTTCCTGCTTGGCACGTCGCTGCTGCTGCTCCTGCCGGCCATCGTCGCCACCTGGACCTTCGCCGGCACGCTCGATTTCACGCCGGGCGGCATCCTGGCCGGCAAAGCCGGCGCCCCGGTGATTGTCGTTTTGCTCGCGCTCTACGTTTTCGGAATCGGCAAGGCGGCGGTGATGCCGCTGCATTTCTGGCTGCCGGCGGCGATGGTGGCGCCGACGCCGGTCAGCGCGTTGCTGCACGCGGTGGCGGTGGTCAAGGCCGGTGTTTTCACCGTGGTGAAGGTGGCGGTGTTCGTTTTCGGCATCGAAAATCTGAGCTCATTGGGGCAATCCGCATGGCTTACGGCGGTGGCGGGAACGACGGTGATCGCCGCCTCCATCGTGGCGTTGCGGCAGGACAATCTCAAACGGCGGCTGGCTTATTCGACCATCTCGCAACTCTCTTATGTCGTGCTCGGCGTCGCCATCCTGGCGCCGATCTCCCTGACCGGCGCCGCGATGCATATTGCCGCCCACGCCTTCAGCAAGATCACCCTGTTCTTCGCTGCAGGCTCGATCTACACGGCTGCGCATCTAACGGAGGTCAGCCAGCTGGACGGCATCGGCCGGCGTATGCCGTGGACCATGGCAGCCTTCACGGTCGGCGCGCTCGGCATGATCGGTAT
Source organism: Hyphomicrobiales bacterium (assembly GCA_038212905.1). Classification (GTDB taxonomy): domain Bacteria; phylum Pseudomonadota; class Alphaproteobacteria; order Rhizobiales; family Xanthobacteraceae; genus Bradyrhizobium. The sequence continues at coordinate 27,398 of JBBQUA010000019.1, read as the reverse complement.
TCCGCCGACCGCCGGCTTCCTCGGCAAATGGTTCATTCTCACCGGGGCGATGCAGACCGCCAACTGGCTGGCGGTCTCGGTCATCGTCGCGAGCACATTGCTCAACGCCGGCTATTTTCTGCCGATCGTTTTTCGCGCATTCTTCCGCGAGCCTCCGAACGACGGGCATGGGCCCAAGTCCGGCGAGGCGCCATGGCCGATGGTGCTGGCGCTGACCGCGACGGCGGCCGGATCGATGCTGATGTTCATTTTCCCCGGCGTTCCCTATGCGCTGACAACACTCATGATGGGGCGTTGAACCATGGACGACCACTGGCTTACCCGCGCAAGCACGATCAAGCGACTGTGGATCGGATCGATCATCGTGCTGGCGGCAACCGTGGTGATGGATCTCGCGATCGACCACCACCCGCATTTCGGGCTGGACGGCACATTTGGCTTCGGCGCCTGGTTCGGTTTCGTGTGTTGCGTCGCCATGATCGTGTTCGCCAAGGCGCTTGGCGCGGTCCTGAAGCGCCCGGACACCTATTATGACAGCTAACGTCCTTCCTCCGGCCATTGTGCTGATCATCGGTGGCATGGTTCTGCCGATGCTGCCTGTCAGGCTGCGCGGGTTCGCGATTCTCGTGTTGCCGTTGGTGACGCTGTTCCTGGTCTGGCAGGTGCCCGACGGCGCGGCGCTGCGGACGCCGTTCCTTGGCTATGAACTCACGCTGGTCAAGGGCGATGCGCTGTCCCGCCTGTTCGCGACGGTGTTCGCCGTCATGGCGTTCGCCGGCGGCCTGTTCGCGCTCAACCAGAACCGCGTGGTCGAGCTGGCGGCGGCCTTTTGCTACGCCGGCAGCGCCATCGGCGTGGTGTTCGCGGGCGACCTGATCAGCCTGTTTATTTTCTGGGAACTGATGGCGATCGCTTCCACCCTGGTGGTGTGGAGCGCGGGGCCGTCCGCGCGTGGAGCGGGATTGAGATACGCCGCGATCCATCTGTTCGGCGGGGTCCTGCTGATGGCCGGCATCGCCGGCGAGGTCGCTTCGACCGGTTCGCTCGCGCTCGGCAAACTCGAACTCGACAGCCTGTCGCGAGGCCTGATCCTCGCCGGGTTCCTGATCAACGCGGGCGCCTGGCCGATTTCATCCTGGCTGCCCGACGCCTATCCCGAGAGCTCGTGGAGCGGCATGGTGTTCCTTTCAGCCTTCACCACCAAGGCTGCGGTCTATGTGCTGCTACGCTGCTTTCCGGGCACCGAGCTGCTGATCTATGTCGGACTGTTCATGGTGTTCTACGGGATCGTGTACGCGATCCTCGAAAACGATATGCGCCGCATCCTGGCGTACAGCATTGTGAATCAGGTTGGGTTCATGGTGACCGGAATCGGCATCGGTACCGAACTCGCACTCAATGGCGCCGCCGCCCACGCCTTCACGCACATCATCTACAAGGCGCTGCTGCTGATGTCAGCAGGCTCGGTTCTGTTCATGACCGGCAAGCGCAAATGTACCGAACTCGGCGGGCTGTTTCGCACCATGCCGCTCACGACCATTTGCGGCATCGTCGGCGCGCTGTCGATCTCGTCGTTTCCCCTGACGTCAGGCTTCGTCTCGAAATCGATGATCTCGGATGCCGCGGGCATCCAGCGGCTGGAAATGGTGTGGTATTTGCTCGCTGCTGCGTCGGCCGGCGTTTTCCTGCATGCCGGCATCAAGTTTCCTTGGTTCGTCTTCTTCCAGAAAGATTCGGGACTGCGGCCGGCGGATCCGCCCTGGAACATGCGGGCGGCCATGGTGCTGTGCGCGACTCTTTGCATCGGCATCGGAGTGCTGCCCGGGCCGCTTTACGCCATTTTGCCGTATCCGGTGGCCTACGTCCCCTATACCCCGAGCCACGTGGTTTTCTATCTGCAACTGCTGCTGTTCTCGGGTCTCGCGTTTTTTCTGATGCTTGAGTGGCTCAAACGCACGCTCACGATCACACTGGACGTTGATTGGCTGTATCGGAGGCTCGGTCTCGCGCTGGCTCACAATCTGAACCGAGCAGCAGATGCGGCGTGGAATGGCGCCATCGATTCTGCAGGACGCATGGCCCGGGGTGTTTCATCGGGTATCCAGCGTTATCACGGACTCGATGGCATTCTCGCCCGCACCTGGACGACGGGCGCGATGGCATGCTGGATGACCATCATGCTGGCAGCCTACCTGATCCTGTCGTACCTGTGATCGTGAACGATGTTTGAAAAGATCAGCGACGATAGCGATGCCTGGTAGGTCGCATCGTCGTGGGACTTGTCAGTTCTCTCGTTTCGATCCAGTTGTTCGGTGCCATGGCCGGTCCGGTTCTTGCGGCGAGTGAGACGCGGGCTGCGCTCGCTATCGCGAGGTATTGCGGTCGATCGCGCACCTTCACTCCGCCGCCACCATCTGCTGCGTCCGCCACTGCCCGAGCAGCGCCCGCAGGCTCGCCGGCTTGACCGGCTTGTTGAGCACAACGATGTTCTCGACGCGCGCGGCGTCCCGGACATGCGGGCTGCGATCGGCGGTGATCAGGATCGCCGGAATGTTATCGCCGAACCGGCGGCGAATGTCCCGGATCGCGGCGATGCCGTTGCCGCGGTCGAGGTGATAGTCGACCAGCAGGCCGGTGACCGCACAGCCAGCGGCCTCGATCGCCTCGATGGCGGCGTCGGGATCGGCCACCGCGATGACCTCGGCGTCCCAGGCCGTCAACAGCGTCTTCATGCCGTCCAGGATCGCCGGATCGTTCTCGATGCACACGATCAGCGAGCCGCTCATCGGCGTCCTTGAAAGCGGCGTCGCGCTGGTGACCGGCCCGGTGACGGTGACGGCGCTGGCGACCGGCACCTTCACCGAAAAGAACGAGCCGCCGCTGACATTGGAGTCGAGCGCGATGCCGTGGTTGAGGACGCGCGCGAGCCGCTCGACGATCGATAGCCCGAGGCCGAGGCCGCGCGCGATCCGCGCGCCCTGTTCCAGCCGATGAAATTCCTTGAAGATCTCGCCGCGTTTGACCACGGGAATGCCGACGCCGGTGTCGTAGACCCCGATCTGCAGCGACTGGCCGTGACGCCGGCAGCCGACCAGCACGCGGCCGCGCGGGGTATATTTGATGGCGTTGGAGATCAGGTTCTGCAGCAGCCGGCGCAGCATCAGGCGATCGGATTGCACCGCCAGCGAACTCGGCACGAAGGTCAGCTTCAGCGCCTTGGCCCGGGCAATCGGCGCGAACTCGATTTCCAGCGAACGCATCAGGTCGCCGATCTTGAAGCTCGAGATCGACGGCGTCATGGCGCCGGCGTCGAGCCGTGAGATGTCGAGCAGAGCGCCGAGGATTTCCTCGATCGCCTCCAGCGAATCGTCGATGTTTTCGACCAGCCGCGAATCCTCGCCGCCGTTCTGGCGTTCCACCAGGCTGGTGACGTACAGCCGCGCCGCGTTCAGCGGCTGCAGAATGTCGTGGCTTGCGGCGGCGAGGAAGCGCGTTTTCGAGATGTTGGCGTCCTCGGCGGTGCTCTTGGCGCGCGCCAGTTCCGAATTCAGCAAAGTGAGCTGCTCGGTGCGGTCGCGCACGCGCTTTTCCAGCGTCGCATTGGCGCGTTCCAGCGCCTCGGCCGCCTCGAACGACGGCGTGACATCGGAAAAGGTGATCACCAGTCCGCCGCCGGGCATCTGGTTGGCGCGGACCTCGATCACCATATGGCGGTCGGGCAGGCGTTCCAGGTAAGGCTCGCCTTCGGTGGTGTAGGCGGCGAGGCGCCTGTCCAGCAAGGCGGCGCTGTCGCGCTCGTCGAGGCCGGGAGGGCTGATCGCCCCCATGAATTCCAGGATCTCCCGCAGCGGAATCCCGATCTGCACGAGGTGCAGCGGCAGTCCGAGAATTTCGCCGAACTGGCGGTTCGAACAGATCAGCTGCAGTTCCTCGTCGAACACGGCGATACCTTGCCGCACATGGTTCAATGCGGTCTGCAGGACCTCGCGATTAAAGTGCAGCGCGGCGTGGGAATCGTCGAGCAGCTTCAGCGCCGCCTTGGCCGAGACGGTGCGCTTGCGCAACAGCAGCGACATCACCAGCCGGGACGACGCCGCCCCGATCGACGAGGCGATCAGATGCTCGGCGCGCTGCAGCAGTTCGAAGTCGGCGGGCGCGGCCGGGTCGAGCGCGGTGTGGCGGGCGATCGCGAAAGCCTCGAACGAATGCCGGGCGCGATCCGGGCCCAGATACTGCGCCACCGTGCTCTGCATGTCCTGCACGGTCACCGTGGTGCGCCAGCGCCGGAAGGCCGGGTTCATCGGCGCCAGTGTGCTCGGCGCAAACAGGTCGGCCTGCAGCCGTTCGATCGAGGACGGCTGGCGCGCCATCGACAGTACGAAATAAGCGAGCAGATTGAGCGATAGCGACCACAGCACGCCGTGCAGCAGCGGCGGCAGGTCGGCGCCGAACAAAGCGCGTGGACGCAGCGCCTCGATGCCGAACGGGCCATGCTGCAGCAGCAGCATGCCGGCGGCGTTGCCTTCGAGGAAGCTCGGCAGAAACAGCGTGTAGATCCAGACCGCGACGCCGACCAGCATGCCGCCCATGGCGCCCCTTGCGGTGGCGCGGCGCCAGAACAGGCCGCCGAAGAACGACGGCGCCAGCTGTGCGATCGCCGCAAAGGACAACAGGCCGATCGCCGCCAGCTGGGCGTTGCCGAGCGCGCGATAGTAGAAATACGCCATCACCATGATGGCGAAAATCGCAAAGCGGCGGACCCGGAGCAGGAAGTTGCCGAAATCCTTCTGGCCGGCGCGGGATTCCCGGCTTCGCTGCAGCACCAGCGGCACCACGATGTCGTTTGAGACCATGATCGACAATGCGACGCATTCCACGATCACCATGGCGGTGGCCGCCGACAGGCCGCCGACAAAGACGACGACGCTGAGCACGGGAGAATTGGCCTGCATCGGCAACGCCAGCACGTACATGTCGCTCTCGACGGCGCCGAACGGGAAGGTCACAAGCCCGGCGATGGCGATCGGAATCACGAACAAATTGATGGCGACGAGATAGAGTGGAAACAGCCAGCGCGCCCGGCCCACTTCGGCGTCGCTGGAATTTTCGACCACGCTGACGTGAAACTGGCGCGGCAGCAGCATGATGGCGAAGAACGACAGCAGCGTCATGGTGAGGAAATTGCCGATCGAAGGCGTGTACTCGATGGCGCGTACCGCTTCCGGGGTTTTCATCGCGCGTTCGATCAGTTCGACCGGCGAGAACATCCAGAACGTGACGAAGGCGCCGACGGCGATGAAAGCCACCAGCTTGACGATCGATTCGGTGGCGACCGCCAGCATCAGGCCATGCTGGTGCTCGGTCGCGTCGGTCTGCCTTGTACCGAACAGCACCGCGAATGCCGCCATCGCCAGCGTGACGATCAGCGCGACATCGCCGACGATCGGAATCGAGGAGAAGGCCTGGTCTTCGCTTAGGATGGTTCCGAGCGACGATGCCACCGCCTTGAGCTGCAGCGCGATGTAGGGAACCGAGCCGATGATCGCGATCGCGGCGACCGTGGCGGCGACCGCCTGGCTCTTGCCGTAGCGCGCGGCGATGAAATCTGCGATCGAGGTGATGTTCTGCGATTTCGCCAGCTTGATCACGCGGCGCAACAGCGGCGTGCAGAACGCGATCATCAGGATCGGGCCGACATAGATCGCGAGAAAGTCGATGCCGGTGCGGGTGGCGAAGCCGACCGAGCCGAAGAACGTCCAGGAGGTGCAGTAGATCGCCAGCGACAGTGGATAGATCAGCGCGCTGGCGCGGCCGCGCTGGGTCGGCGAGAGGCGATCGCCGTAGCTGGCGACCACGAACAGGAACCCGATGTAGCCGAAAGCGGCTGCGATCACGCCCCAGTCGTGCAGCATGGCGGCTTACCTCCCTTGGCGTCAGGCGCCGCACCCGGGGCCGTCGCGGGAGCCATTATAAACGGATTGGGCCGGCAGCACATGGTGCAACCGGCCCAAATGGCTGTTTCCGAAAGGAAGGGTTACTCGGCTGCCAGCGATTTCGCGCGCAGCGGCAGGCCGAGGCGCTCCCAGACCTGCAGCAGCGCATCGGCGAGCTGATCGACCAGGCCGTCGTCATGATAGGGCGAGGGCGTGATCCGCAGCCGCTCGGTGCCCTTGGCGACGGTCGGGTAGTTGATCGGCTGGATGTAGATGCCGTGCTCTTCCAGCAGGATATCGCAGGCCCGCTTGCAGGCCTCGGGATCGCCGACGAACAACGGCACGATATGGGTCTCGTTGGACATCACGGGCAGGCCGGCGGCATTGAGGATCGCCTTGACCCGGGCGGCGCGGTCCTGGTGGCGCTCGCGCTCCCAGGTCGAGGTCTTCAGATGCCGGATCGCGGCTGACGCCGCCGAGCAGATCGCCGGCGGCAGCGCGGTGGTGAAGATGAAGCCCGGCGCATAGGAACGCACCGCGTCGACGATGTCGGCGCTGGCGGCGATATAGCCGCCGAGACAGCCGAACGCCTTGGCCAGCGTGCCTTCCAGAACGTCGATCCGGTGCATGACGCCGTCGCGCTCGGCGATGCCGCCGCCGCGCGGGCCGTACATGCCGACCGCGTGAACTTCATCGACATAGGTCATCGCACCATAGCGTTCGGCGAGATCGCAGATCTTCGCCAGCGGTGCGACATCGCCGTCCATCGAATACAGGCTCTCGCAGGCGATCAGCTTGGGCCGGTCCGGTCCCGCGGCGCGCAGCAATTCTTCCAGATGCGCCATGTCGTTGTGGCGGAAGATCTGGCGCTCGCAGCCGGCCTGTCGCACGCCCTCGATCATCGAATTGTGGTTCAGCGCATCCGACAGGATCAGGCAGTTGGGAATGAGCTTGGCGATCGTCGAGATGCCGGTCTGGTTCGAGACATAGCCCGAGGTGAACAGCAATGCGGCCTGCTTGCCGTGCAGGTCGGCGAGTTCGGCCTCGAGCTGCACCAGCGGGTGATGGGTGCCCGCGATGTTGCGGGTGCCGCCGGCGCCGGTGCCGACCCGGGTCGCGGTCTCGACCATGGCGCCGACCACTTTCGGGTGCTGGCCCATGCCGAGATAGTCGTTGGAACACCAGATCACGACATTTTGCGGCCCCTTCGGGGAATGCCACACCGCGTGGGGGAACCGGCCCGCGATCCGCTCAAGGTCGGCGAAAACCCGGTAGCGCCGCTCGTCATGCAGGCGGCTGAGGGCGGTGCTGAAGAACTGGCTGTAATCCATCGCGAAACCTGAAACGGAGCGTGAAGCCGGAGCGGCGAGCCCCTTTTTAGAGCGTTTCCAGCTTGGCTGTCGAGCCGGAATCGGCTCCCCGCCGCGCAATCGGCGGGGACCCCGGGTTGCTTCCCACGCGGACCAGAACTTGATCCGGATCAATGCATTGGATGCATTTTGCGGCCTCGTTGCCGTTCAAGCACGGGGTTGAAACGGTCTCCGCGTCTGCTGGTGGCAAGGCGCCGTCGAGGTCCGCGCCGCCGCGCTAAACGGGACGATGATTAACCCGCGCTTTACCATGTTGGCGGTAGTTTTCCGGCTTGAGGATTCCAACAAGGGTCACGCGTATGGCGTTCCGTGCAAATCAGCAACTCCGCGACGACATCTGGGATTATCGCTACAAGTCTTCCGCCCCGGCCGCCGCCGAGCCCGAAACCATTGTGAGTCTGCCTGCCTCCGCCCCCAAAGCTAACGGCGTCACCGCGCTCGACCTCGTGCACCAGGCGGCCGAGATCTTCAAAGGCATGGAAAACCACGCGCGCGAGACCGAAGCGCGGGCGCAGGCGGTGTGCGAGGATCTCGCCGGCAAACTGCGGCATGCCGAAGCGCAAAGGGATGCTGCCGAGCGTGCGCGCCGCGATGTCGTCAACGAACTCAATGGCAAGCTTCAGGACGTATCGAGAGCCTTGCAGCAGGCTCAGTCGCGCATCGTGGGAGCAGAAGAACGAACCGTCGCCGCTGAATATCGCGCCCAGGCGGCCGAGGCAAAACTCTACCGGGCCAACCAGGAACTCGCCGCCGTCGAAGAAGCCATCCGCAAGCGGCTGCTCTGAGCCCCCGTCGCTAGATGCGGTCAGTGTCGGTTTTCAGGTGGTCCTGAAGCGCAGCACGCCGTCGGTTTGCTCTGATATCAGCCGACCCTCGACCAGCATGTAATTGACGTGGGCAATCAGTTCGCCGGCGGCAAAGCCCATCTGGTGCACGTCGAGCACGTGCTTGTGGAACACCACCGGCACCAGCTCCTTCGAGGTCTGCGGGGTTTCCCGGCAGGCCTCGGCGATCAGTCCGCAGCGCTCCTCGTGATGATCGGCCAGTTGCTTGATGCGGGTCTTCAATCCGTAGAACGGCACGCCGTGGCCGGGCAGCACCAGCAAATCATAAGGCAGCGTGGTGGTGAGGCTGGCCAGCGAGGCGAGATATTCGCCGAGCGAGTTCTGGTCGGGCTCGACTGCCCAGACGCTGACATTGGGCGAGATCTTGCTCAGCACCTGATCGGCCGACAGGAACAGCTTGTCGGCGGCGCAATACAGCATCACCTGGTCGAGCGCGTGGCCGCCGCCGGTGATGACCTTGAAGCGCCTTGTCCCGATCGAAACCTCGTCGCCATGCGAGATCCGGCGATAGGACGGCGGCAGCGTGGAGACCCGCTTCAGGTAATCCTGGCCGCGGCCGAGCAATTTATCGGTCAGGTCCTCGTCCATGCCATGGCGGCGGAAGAACAGCCGCTGCGCATTGCGCCGGTCCTCGGTGCCGCGGTTCTGGTGATAGACCGACTGCAGATATTCCACCTGCGACATCTCAAGCGGGCAGCTGAAGCGGTCGACGATCCAGCCGGCGAGCCCGACGTGGTCGGGATGCGAATGCGTCACGATCAGCCGGGTGACGTTGACGTGGCTGAGCGGGCCCTCGAACAGCGCGGTCCAGGCCGCGATGGTTTCCTCGTTGCCGAACCCGGCATCGACCATCGCCCAGCCGTCGCCGTCGGCGAGCAGATAGATGTTCACATGGTTGAGACGGAACGGCAGCTTGAGCCGGACCCACAACACCCCAGGCCTCACCTCGACCACCTGATCGTGGCCGGGGTGATTTTCCCAGGGGTAGCGCAGCGCTTCGGCGGAGGAGGGAACGGAGTCGGTTTTTGAATGCATCGGTCCGGTTTCGCGATTGTTGGTATCGGCTTAACCGCACAATCGGTGCTGCGCCAGCCGAAAAATACCCCGGTTTCGACAATCGCCACACGCATGGCCGTCATTCCGGGATGGTCCGAAGGACCAGACCCGGAATCTCGAGATTCCGGGTTCGATGCTTCGCATCACCCCGGAATGACGAAGCCTACGCCGCCCGGATGTTGCTCAGGAAGGCGTCGATTTCCGAACGCAGCACGTCGGCCTCGCGGCGCAGTGCCGCCGATGCGCTCAGCACCTCACCGGCGGCGGCGCCGGCCGCGGCGGACGCGGTGGAGACCCCGACGATGTTGCTGGAAACCTCGGAGGTGCCGCCGGCAGCATGCTGGATGTTGCGGGCGATCTCGCGCGTCGCCGCGCCCTGTTCCTCGACCGCTGTGGCGATCGCCGCGGTCACCTCGTTGATCTCGGAGATCGTCGTGGAGATGTTCCTGATGGCGCCGACCGCCGAGGTCGTCACCGTCTGCATGCTGGCGATCTGCTGGCGGATTTCGTCGGTCGCCTTCGCGGTCTGGTTGGCAAGGCTCTTCACCTCGGAGGCGACCACGGCGAATCCGCGGCCGGCCTCGCCGGCGCGCGCGGCCTCGATGGTGGCGTTGAGCGCCAGCAGATTGGTCTGCGAAGCGATGGTCTGAATGAGGTCGACCACCACGCTGATGCGTCCGGCATTGTCGGCGAGCCCCTGCATGGTGGCGTCGGTGGTGCCGGCATCGTCGACCGCCTTGCGGGCGATTTGCGCTGAAGTCACCACCTGGCGGCCGATTTCCGAGATCGATGACGACAGTTCCTCGGTGCCCGCGGACACCGTCTGCACGTTGACCGAGGTTTCCTCGGCCGCGGACGCCACCGCGCTCACCAACGCGCTGGATTGGTCTGATGTCACCGACATGGCCTGCGCCGTGGTCTGCATCGAATTGGCCGAGGTCTGCAGGGTATCAAGCGTGGTGCGGACGGTGGCCTCGAATTCGACGATCCGGGCCTCCATGCGCGAGGCGCGCTCGGCCTTGGCGATGCGGTCCTTGTCCTGTTCGGCATTCAGCGCGCGGGCCTCGATCATGCTTTCGCGAAACACCTCCAGCGAATCGGCCATCGCCGCGATCTCGTCGTGTTGGCTCGAACGATAGACTTCGGACTCAAGGTCGCCGCTGGACAGCACCTGCATCGAACGCTGCAAATTGCCGATCCGCCGCAGGATGTTGCGGCCGACATAGAGCCAGACGAACAGCACCGATCCGATCAGGGTCGCAGCCCCCAGCCCCTGCATGACGACGGTCGCCAGCGAAATCTCCTTGCCAGCCTGCCCGGTCGCGGCGTCGGTTTCGCTCCGCACGCCCTCGACCAGCTGCTGCACGCTGATGCCGAGGCCGACATTGAGCTTGCGGCTTTCTTCGAGAACGGCCTGGCCGTAGTCGGCGTTGTCGAGCTCCTTCTGGCGAATCTTGAAGACACCGGTCTTGCCCTCGCCCAGCCCCATCACGGTCGCGGCCGCGGTGCGGAGCGCGGTGGTCGACGAGCCGGTGGGAAGCCGCTCGAGATTCTTTTTGACGCGCTGCTGCGCGGTGCGAAATTCCTTCTCGATGGATTCCAGCGCGTCGCTGGAGTCGGACGAAAGCGCCGATATCAGGTTGAATGCCATCAAATTGCCGCCGGCGACGACGTCGCCGAGCTGCTCGACGACCTGCTCCGCCTTGGTGGCTTCATCCTGGTTGAAGTTCGGGGCGCCGAAGATGCCGTTCAGCTGGGTCTGCGCGTCGAGCATCGCGGGCCCGGCGGCCTTCACGAAAGCGGTCTGGGCCGCGCGCACGGCGCCGTAGAGCTTTTCGTGCTGGACGCCGGTCTCGAGGCGTTCGCGCGCGGCGTTGCCGAGGCTCTGGATCATTTCGTCGATGTTCTTCACGGTCTCGGCGAGATTGGACACCACCGTCTTGTCGGCGCCGAGCGCGGTGATCTCGCCGAGCTTGGCCAGCGTGACCGCCTGGGTTTCCTTCATCTTCTTGGCGCGATCCTTCAGGATTTCATCGCTCTGCGAGGCCAGCAGCGCCGGTCCCTGGCTGGCGAGACTGGCGCTCTGCTCGGAGAGCTGCAGGCTGGCTGCGAGGCGGGGGATGTCCCTTCCGCTCAGTTCGACCATCGCGCCGCCGAGATGTCCGAGCACCATGCCGGCACCGGCGCTGATGACGATGGCCATGCCCGCGATCACCGCGAAGGCGGCGAACAGGCTGCCCCTCACGCCCCATCGCGGACGCAGGAGACTCAGCAGTCCGCCAGGTCTGGTGATCGTGACAAGCCTACCGATCGTGAATCGCAATGCCATGTCGCCCCCGCCCACATCTTCTGGATGAATCCTCTGGCGAACAGTATCGCGTTACCGGGTTAACAAAATTACGAGGATTTGAACGACCGCAAAATTTTTGCCTAATCGGCAACGAAAAGCCCGGCTGGCGCATATTCCACCATCCGGGATTTCCGTCCGATCGGTCGACTTTCGCTTAGTACCTTGCCGCGGTCGAACCCACGTTGAAGCGATAGTTCAGGCCGGCTTTCAGGGTGTGTTCGTCGTTGTTGAACGTGCCGAACGGGACCAGCGGGGCCGGCGCAACGAAGCGGCTCTTGCCGAAATCGTAATACTGATATTCGGCCTTGGCCGACCAGTTCGGCGTGAACAGATATTCGATGCCGGCGCCGACAGTGTAGCCGTCGCGATGATCGCGATTGAGCGTGAAGGCGACCGGAGCGCCGCCGAATGTCAGGGTTTCGCTATGGCTGGAGTAGGCATAGCCGCCCTTGGCGTAGAACAGCGCCGCACCCCAGGAGTAGCCGAGGCGGCCGGTGACGGAGCCGAGCCCGCGCTGGTTGTTGCTGTAGACGAAGCCGGCGGGGAAGATCGCGCCGATCTTGTTGCTGCTGAGCCAGGAATACTGGCCTTCGACGCCGACGACGAAGTTGCCGGCAAACTGATAGTCGGCGCCGACCTGTACGCCGCCAAGGAATCGGGCGTCATAATTGCTCAGCACGAGACCGCTGAAATTGTTGCTGCCGCTGAAGGCGCCGCCGGCATGGCCGCCGAGGTAGAAGCCGGTCCATTGGTAGATCGGCGCCGCATAGGCCGGCGCCTGGCCGTAAGGACGAGCCCCGAGGTCGGCTGCTGCGGCCGGCACGCTGGCGCCGAGAACGATGAGGGCAGCAATGGCGCGCAAGATCTTTGGAATGAGCTTCATGATGCGGTCTCCGACGGATTCTGGCGGGCGGCGTTGTCGGTGCCGTCCGTGTCGCGGAGTTAGACGGCATTTGAATAAAATGCCGTGACCAGATCGCCGGAGCGAAGCGAGCCTGCGGGCCAACCGCTCGCCGTGCTTAACAGAGTCCTAACGATGGTGTCCTAACGAAAAAAGGCCGGCATAAAGCCGGCCTTTCGTCAGTGTCGCGTGAGGCTGGAGATCAGTACCGTGCAGCAACCGGGGCGCCGCCCAGGTTGAAGCGGTAGTTGATGCCGGCCTTGACGGTGTGCTCGTCATTACGGAACCCAACGGCGGTGACGACGCCAGCACCGCTGGTGAAGAGAGCGTTCCGGGTACCGAAGTCGTAGTACTGGTATTCGATTTTACCCGACCAGTTCTGGGCGAACAGGTATTCGAGACCGCCGCCGACGGTGTAGCCGTCGCGACCGCCGCCGGCGTTTGAAAAGGTGCCGCCGCCGAAACCGTTGGTGAGGCGGGAGTCAGCCCAGGCATAACCGCCCTTGACGTAGAGCAGAGCCGGACCCCAAGTGTAGCCTAGGCGGCCGGTGACTGAACCGAGTCCGCGGTTGACGAAGGGATTGTTGTTGGTGTCGAGGAAGCTATAGTTCGCTTCAAGGCCCATCACCCAATTCGGTGCGAACTGGTGGTCGTAACCAACCTGCACGCCGCCCATGAACACACCGTCGTTGCTGCTGGTACCGGTGAAGCCGGGGGCCAGGATGTTGTTGCTGCCGCCGAAGGCGCCGCCGACGTGACCGCCGATGTAGAAGCCGGTCCAGTTGTAGATCGGCGCGTACATCGCGGGCGCTGCCTTGGTGTAGGGACGAGCGGCCATATCGGCTGCAAGTGCGGGCACGGTCGCGCCGAGAGCGATCAGGGCTACAGTACCGAGGAGGAAGTTCTTCATTAGTTGTAGTCTCCAGGAGTCATTTTAATTTCAGATGAGCTGCGTTAGCAGCGTCGTCCATGCAGCGCAGTTAGACTGCTTCTGTGCAGAATGCTGTCACCCATCGGTCACACCGCGGATGTTCCACTCGATTCAAGAAGTATCGATTTTTACGTGCTTAATTAGGCCTTAATGAACTCTAAATGAGGCCTTAATCGCTGCGTGTTTCGTAGCGCGCTTTGTCAATCGCGGCCTTTTCGCGGTCGAAGATTCCAACAAACACATCTCACGCGATCGATGATTGCGCAGTCTATGGCGTGAGCCTCTCGATAAGCGACGGTTCCCATTTCCGGTCACTTCGCCGTGATTGATGTTCGCTTTGGCTTCGAACGCGAATCATCGCCGCGAACTGCTGAAGACAGAAATCGCGTGACGCGAATCGGCAGCGCGCATCGCGCGTGACCGTCTCAGCCCAGCCGGCGTCGGACCTCGTCCCGCATCTGTTCGCGAAAAGCTTCCCGGCGCGCGGGTCTTTCCGTCTCGGGGACATTGTGCCGGTCGAAGATGTTGAAGTTGTCGAGGATCGGATGCCGATCGCTGGCCATCGCCAGGACGCGGAGTTGCTCGGCGACCTGTTTGCTGGGACCGGTGACTTCCCATCGGCGAATCATGTTGGCGCCGGCGTCTGCCGCGAGACCACATAGCTTCGCCATGTCGGCGACCGACAGCGGCCTGTCGAGGGCGTCGGCCAGATCCGCACGAAGCTGTTTAAGGTCATGGCCGGTCATGCTTGAGAATCAGTTCTCCAGTGTTGCATCCATGATCTGATCCATCGGCATCGTGGCATGATTGAGGTTTGCCGCAATCCGAACCAGCCCCCCGGTATTAGCTCTGTCTGGCCGGTCGCTGGCCGGCAAAGTGAAGGCTTGCGGAATTGATGAGCATGTAGAGCGAATACACCTGCACCCGGATCGTTCCCAGCACCGCTAGCCGAACCCATGTATCGGCAACAGGGACGCTCTTCATACGCGGAATACCGTACAGCCGCGGCCATGGTCAGACCGCTTCCGATCCGAAAGACAAGGAACGACAGCGAAAGCTTGAGGAAACGATGCGACGCGCTTTTCGGCGCTAGCCGTTCAATCGGCGTTGCGGCTGGGTGTTACGCCCATCATCTTTTCGCTCGCCTCGCCGCCCGTGGACCTGCGGAGCATGACCTGCCGGCCTGCGTGAATGTGCGCGCGCATCACGGCCACGGCCCAATCGGCATTGCCGCCTTCGATGGCCTCGACCAGATCGAAATGATGGCTGACGCTGCGCGCCAGTTCCTGTCGGTCGAAGCGTGCGAAGGTGCGCACCACCAGCGGGATTTCCACCAGGGTGACGACGAGGTTGACCAGGCGCTGGTTGCCGGCGGCGGCGACGATCAGGCCGTGGAAGCGGTTATTCAGCTCGGTAATCCCGACATAGTCCGGCTCCAGTCCGCCGAAAGCGGCTTTCTCGATCTTTTCAGCGAGTTCGCGTAGCTCGGCCACCTGCGCCGGGTTGGCATGGCGCGCCGCCTGTCCTGCCGCGTAGCTTTCCAGCTCGACGCGCAGCGCAAAAATCTCCTCGATGTCGTGATTGGACCAACCGGACACCCGGACGCCGAGATGCGGCTCGAACGAGACCAGCTGTTCGCTGGCGAGTTTTCGCAAGGCCTCGCGCACCGGCGTGCGGCTGATGCCCAGCTCGGCGGCAAGCTCACTCTCGCGCAGATGCGAACCGGGCGCCCAGCGGCCGGCCGCCAGGCCCTGGCGGATCGAACTGTAGGCGACATCGGAAGCGCGCAGGCGCTCAGGTCGGTTCATGGCCTCATCTTCCACTGGACACGAGATCTTATTGTATACAATATGATTGGAGAAAAACAGGGTAGCTCAGCGATGTAACCGATATTTGTCGGACCGCGTTGATCCAGAAATCATTCCGGGTGGAGGACCGATCATGAGCATTGTGTACAAAATAGTCCTGGGTTGCTCCTTGACCCTGGCGGCATGGGGCGTGCCGCGCCCGGCTGCAGCCGAACAGATCACGGTCACGCATTGGGGCGTGCTGATGTATGGCGCGCCGTACGCGATCGCGATCGAGAAGGGCTATTACAAGGATGCCGGCCTCGACATCGACGGTGTGCTCACCTCCAAGGGCGGCGGCACCACGATGCGCAACGTGATGGCCTCCGGCCTGCCCTATGGCGAGGTCGCGTTGTCGGCAGCACTTGCCGCCATGAAGCAGGGCATCGATCTGAAGATCATCCATACCGGCGTGCGCACCGCCGGCGAGATTCTCTGGGTCACCATGCCGGATTCCGGCATCTCGTCGGTCAAGGACCTCGCCGGCAAGAAGGTCGCCTTCACGTCGCCGAAGTCGGTCACCGACATGCTGTTGACGATGGTCACCGACAAGCACGGCATCAAGACCGAAACCGTCGCCGCTGGCGGCATCGGCGCCGGACTGACGATGGTCGAGCAGAAGGCGGTGGTCGCCGCGCCGGTGATGGATCCGATCTGGTCCAAGGTATCGGGCAAGTTCAAGCCGGTATTCTTCGTCAAGGATGAATTGCCGCCGATGGTGCAGACGGTCGGCGTCACGACATCGGAATACGCCAGGGCCAACAAGGAAAAGCTGCGCAAGCTGGTGCAGGCCCGAGCCAGGGCGGTTGCCTTCCTCTACGCCAACCCGGAGGAGACGGCAAAAATCGTGGCGAAGCGGTATGAAGCCGACGAGAAAACCATCCTCGCCGCCGTCAACAACCTGATCGCAATGAAATACTGGAGCGACGGCGCATTCGAGTACGACGCCATGGATCACATGGTGAAGGGGCTGCAGATCGTCGGCGAGATCGACGGCAAGGTCGAATGGAGCAAGGTCGTCGACGAAAGCTACCTGAAATGAGCGCCGCCGCGCGCACGATGGACGCGCGCGAGATTTCCGGAAAGGAGATTTCCGGTGGCGACCTGCATGCCGAAATGCGAGCCGTCACCCGCGTCTATGCCGGCGGCATCCACGCGCTCGCCGCCACCGACCTGCGTTTGCGGCGCGGCGAATTCTATTCGGTGATCGGGCCGTCCGGCTGCGGGAAGTCGACGCTGCTCGATGTGCTGGCCGGCCTGTCGCAGCCGACCGGCGGAGAAGTGCTGTTCGAAGGCCGGCCGCTCGATGGCCGCGTGCCCGAGGGCGTCGGCGTCGTGTTCCAGGAGGATGCGTCCTTTGCCTGGCTCAGCGTCGCCGACAACATCGTGTTCGGCTTGCGCCGCGACGGGGTTGATGCGGCGGAGATAGCGCGCCGGCTCGACGATGCGCTCCGGTTGATGGGGCTGGTCGATTTCGCCAAAGCCTATCCGGCGCAATTGTCGGGCGGCATGCGCCAGCGCGTCTGTATCGCGCGGACGCTGGTAATGCAGCCGCGCATGATCCTGCTGGACGAGCCTTTCGGCGCGCTCGACGCGCAAACGCGCCTGATCATGGGCGACGAACTGCTGAAGGTCTGGCGCGCCACCGGCGCCACCGTGCTGTTGATCACCCATGCCCTCGACGAGGCCGCGATGCTGTCCGATCGGATCGGTCTGATGTCGGCGCGGCCGGGGCGGATCATCGAGGAACTGGAAACAGGCTGGCCGCGCGAGCGCGATTCGCGCATCGCCGCCGATCCGGCCTTCGGCGGTATCACCGCGCGGCTATGGTCGGTGCTGCGGGAGGAATCCCTGAAGACGATGCGGCAAGGAGTGCGGTCGTGAGTCGGGTCGGCTTGATCCGCCTCCTCGTGGTCGGCGGGTTCATCGCGGCGCTCGAACTGTTGTGTCGAACGGGGGCCATCAGTCCGCGCGTGCTGCTGGCGCCGTCGGACATGGCCCTGCACCTGGCAAAACTGCTCGCCTCCGGCAAGGCCACCGCCGACATCGTCGAGACACTCGGCAATGTGGCGATCTCGCTGGTGCTGTCGGTCAGCGGCGGCTTCGTCATCGGGGCGTTGATCCATGGCTTTCCGCGCCTGCGCGCGGCCATCGATCCGTTCCTCGCCAGCTACTACGCGCTGCCGTTCTTCGCTTTCTATCCGCTGTTCATCGTGCTGTTCGGCCTCGGCCGCGGCGCGATCGTGGCGATCGGCTTCCTGTTCGGCGTGGTCGCAATGATCATCGCCACGCTCAACGGCTTCGACCGCATCCCGCGCGTGCTGCTGCGCACCGCCGCCGTCCACCACATGAGCCCCGCCGCGACGGCCTTGCTGATCAAACTGCCGAGCGCGGTGCCGTATCTGTTCACCGGCATCAAGCTCGCCATCGCCTATTGCTTCATCGGCGTCATCGCGGCCGAGTTCATCATGGCCTCGTCCGGGCTGGGCTATGCCATCTCCTACGCCTTCAACAATTTCGACAACGGGACGATGTATGCGCTGATGCTGTTCGTCATCGTGCTGGTCACCGTGGTCAACGCGCTGTTCTACAGCTATGAGCGACGCCTGCTGCGCCGCTGGGGGCGCTGACATGCGGCGCGCCCTCGATACGGTGCTGCTGATGCTCGCCGGCCTCGCGATCTGGCAGGCGATGCATTGGGCGGCGCCGTTTGCGCTGACGTCGCCGGCTGGCACCGCGGCGCGTGCCCTGCAGATGCTGTCCAGCACCACCTTCTGGCCGCACGCCACTGAGACCGCGAGAGCGTTTGCCTGGGCGCTGCTGCTGGCCGTCGTCGGCGGACTGGCGCTCGGATTCAGCCTCGGCCTCAACCGCACCAGTGCCGAAGTGGCCGAGCCGATCCTGGTCTCGGTCTACAGCCTGCCCAAGGTGACGCTGTATCCGCTGATCCTGCTGATCTTCGGGCTCGGCGTGCCCGCCAAGATCGCGTTCGGCACGCTGCACGGCATTATCCCGATCGCGATCTTCGCGATGAATGCCGTGCGCAACGTCGCCGGCGTCCACTTCAAGACCGCCCGGGTACTGCGGCTGTCGCGCCGCCAGACACTGCTGACGATTGTGATCCCCGGCGCGCTGCCGGAGATCGTGTCGGGCCTGCGCATCGGATTTTCGCTCACTTTGCTCGGCGTTCTCATCGGCGAAATGTTCGCCTCGCAGCGCGGGCTCGGCTACCTCATCATGAACGCCATCGGCCTGCATGACGTGCCCACCATCATGGCGACGGTCCTTTTGCTCGCCATCGTTGCCGTATCGGCCAGCGCCTTGCTGCTCTGGCTCGACCGTCGCCTGCACCACCGCGTCGCCTGAAGGCGGCCGACAACCCCGGAAGTACTGGAACGATGACGCAAAGCCTCTCCGCCCGTTTGAAGCAGCCCGGCCTGATCTCGGCGCCCGGCATATTCGAAATGATTTCCGCGCGCATCGCCGACGGCATGGGGTTCGATGCGCTCTACATGACCGGCTATGGCGTGGTCGCCTCCCATCTCGGCCTGCCCGATGCGGGCCTTGCGAGTTTTACGGAGATGGTCGGCCGCGTGCACCAGATCGCATCCGGCACCACTACGCCGCTGATCGCCGATGGCGATACCGGCTATGGCGGGCTTCTGAACGTCGACTTCACCGTGCGCGGCTATGAGAAAGCCGGCGCGCAGGCGATCCAGATCGAGGATCAGGAATATCCCAAGAAATGCGGGCATACGCCCGGCCGGCGCGTGGTGCCGATCGCGGACGCCGCGCGCCGCATCAAGGTCGCGGTCGAGGCGCGTTCGTCGAAGGATTTCCTCGTCATCGCCCGCACCGACGCCCGCACCGCGCTCGGCCTCGACGAGGCCCTGCGCCGCGGCGAAGCTTTTCTCAAGGCCGGCGCCGACATGCTGTTCATCGAATCCCCGGAAAGCGAGCAGGAACTGGCGAAGATCGGCCAGACTTTTGCGGGCGTGCCGCTGGTCGCCAACATGGTGGAGGGCGGCCGCACGCCGATCCTGTCTCGCGCGGAACTGGAAGCGTTCGGGTTCAAGCTGGCGATTTTCCCGACGGCCGGATTCCTCGCCGCAGGTGCGGCGCTGCGCTCGGTCTACGGCGAGATACTGTCCAGGGGCTCCAGCAAGGCCTGGAGCGGAGAACTGTATCCGTTCGACGACTTTTCAAAGTTGATGGGGTTTGAACGGGTGTGGGCGTTCGAGCGCGAGCATGTCGAGGGGTGATACCAATCGGTCGTTACATTCTCAACGCCCGCTCCATGGCTTTGTGCCGAATTCGGCGGGCATCGGCATGATATCAGGTTCTTCGGTAGCCTTTCGCAGTACCGCGGCCTTGATCGTTTCGCTGGTGACTTCGACCGGCGTGCCGTCGGCGTCCACGCTGAGAACGCCCACGACCGCGACCGGTGCGCTCATGATGTAGGCTTCTGCCAGATCCATCTGCTTCGTTATTTCGGTCCGGATGAACTGCGGCGTCCACTCGGCGGGAAGGCCCTTCACCGCGGAATATTCGTCGTCGGAAATGGTCTGCGCGTGCCAGCGCATCTGTTCGATCATCTTCTGCGGTGAATATGCCGGTGGCTTTCCGGCCGCGGCCATGACGAGCGGACCGATCGGACACATGTTGGCGGAGATCGCGACGATATCGGCAAAATCCCGCGCCTTCCTTCGGCTTGAGGCCGCGAGAACCTTGTTGATGGCGAGATCTGCCTGGTGAAGCCGAAGTCCCCATTGTTCGTCCCTGACAAGAGGGAAGAAACGAATTCGTGTGTCGCTCATCCATTGGATGACGGTGGATGAAGAATCCTCGGAGACCGTTGCTTCGTAGGTTCCATAGGCCCTCACATCGACGGTGACGCGAAACAACTCCTTCTCCAGATCGGCGATGTCCTTTTCCGCGACGTCGGAGACTTCTTCATCGGTGTCATGAAAAATGTCGATGTCGTCGGAACGACGCGGCCAATCGAGATTCAGGATGAGTCCTCCCGCCAGATAGCTCGATTGGGAGCGGTTCAGGGACAGTCGCTGCATGATCCGCTTTTGAAGATCCGTGAGGGCCATTACGTGCGCTCCACATCGGCAAGGAGTTCGCGTCCAAGCACGAAAGCCCGGGCGTCGCCTCTCTCGATCATCGCCTTTGCAACCACGCGCGCGCGGGCACGAAGATCGGGCAAACGATCAAGATCGACATTGTCCAGAACGCGGACCCCGTACAGCGCCAGCGCTTGATCGAGCGCCGCCTGCAGATCCCTGTCGTTTCGATGATCGGCTCGAAGACGTTCAGCCAGACGAAGCACGTCATCCCGTGCGGACGAAGGTACCAGGACCTCCACTCTCACAAGATCCGCGGCGCCCCCGGAGCGGCGATACTTCTCAATGCGGTTTCGAACGGACATCGAATTTCCTATGAAATTCAATATATTATCCGTATCCCGGATACGCAATGCCTGATTTTGGAGAGAGTTCGTTGGCCAGAGCTTAGGCCTGCCATTTCAGCCGGATCATGATGGCGCTTCCCATCAGGGAGGGCGTGCGGCCGAGTGATTTCGATTTTGTGGAAGGCAGAAAAGTCGAAGGACGGAACACGCGCCGTTATTCGGTCGGCAGGCGCCTTTCAAGGTGCTCTCGAAGAAAGCGATGGTGCTGCCAGACAGGATTGAACTGTCGACCTCTCCATTACCAATACTGCGATCGACAATTACTACAGTGATTTCAATAGATTGTCTACGGGTATAGATCCTGTAATACAACTGTAATCGCCGTTTTTTGCTGTTCGCACAGAGAGCGCGTCGAGCGCCGCAAGGCAACTCTAACACCGCATCGAGGGTCAGAAACCGCTTGAACCCGAAGCGCCGTCTTGCTGTGGGCGTTTAAACAATATGCCAAACGCCATGCGTTGCTGCTGATACCGCAAACGATGTGCCAACCTTCAACGAGCCGCGGATGATCCATGAAGCGCTGACAAAGGGTCGGTTAGTGCCGCGCCGCACAAGGATGTCTTGACTCCTACAGCACAACAATGGTGCGATGCGAACGTTGCCGTTTGCGTTGGAGTTGGTCGATGAATGATGCTGTTGATCGCGTAATGGCCTCCTACGAAAACTCGTCCGCTCTTGATCTCTCGGGACGAGAGGAGATTAAGGTGAAAGTCGGCCAATATCTTGCGAAGCTTTGTTCTGCGGGTCACCGCGATGCCGAAGAACTTACCGTTTTTGGCTTAGCCTATCTCCGAATCCTGCACGAAGGTCCTGATCCTCGCTACACGGGCTGTTGATAATCAAACGAGGTTTAGGGCATCGTTTAGTTGCGTAGGGCGCGGACTAAAACGTCATTCTTACGAAAATCTGCGCGAGCCTTACCTAACGTCTTCTGGAAATACTCTTCTCGCTCACGATGAAACCTATTTTGGGTCGCGGAGAAGTTCAACAAGCGTTGCTGTATTTCTTCCCGATCGAAAAGCCTATCCTTCGGTTTCGCGAGTAGCTCCAACGCGACGGCGACAATCGGCTCAACTTGCGGCAAAGTTTCAATCGCATTTGGGGTGTGCGGCGCCGCGCTTTTTACAAACGCCAAGGTTTCCTCAATTAAGAGGTCGCGATCCTTCATCCACGTCATTTCAACGCACCCCCGCAACTCGCGTACAATTGTGTGCTCGTCCGTCATCCTCGTCAAATAGATTCAGCGGATTGTCACTGAGGTTGCTATAATGATGCAGCATTTCACCAAGTAGCCAATTCCGATGGGAAAACTCCTCTCTGTCATTATCCTGATCATCGCGGTCTACGCGATCGATGCCTATGCTTTTGGCGGCCGCTATGGCGATGAAGCTATTCAACAAGGAAAGCGCTTCGGTTACGAAGTGCAGCTTCAATTGAAGAAGATCGGACTTTGATGGGCGAGAAGGTCGGTAGGGCGAACCGACACCCAATCCCGCATGCTAGCCGCTTCAATACTTTCCTGGGAATTCCCCGTTCGCTACATTCAGCACGATTTTCTCGGCTTTCGTAATGTATCGCCTAAGATTTCTCATCGGTGTGCTGATGTCTGCATTGTATCCTGGCAAAACCAACGCCATTGGCACGCGCGCAAATTTCCTCTGCTTTCGCTTCTTGTAATACGCTTCAATGGCCTCAAGAAGATCGCGGCCAATAACGCTCGTGTCTTTCAGATGAACGTCGCGGTAGATCGTCAGCATCTCGCGAACCGCACGTAACTTTGGCTCCGACCCCTCACTCAAATGATAGTGCGCGGACGCAACAGTCTTGCTCTTGCGCCTCTGTTCCTTGTTTTTCTCATTCCACGCCTCCTCAACAAGCGCCTTGACCTTACGGGTCAGCTTTGTCGGCGACTGATTTAGCGGAATTTCGACAATAAGCGCGTTTGGATCAGACGGCTGCTCGGTCGGTTGCAAGCGCCGCACCGAGTGTAGCTCCTCGAAAAGATGACCCTTGACCTTCCACCAAACGTGAAAGCCCTCCGCTTCGACGTCGCCCCAATGGACATAGAGATTGGCTGAACGTTTAAGCGCCTCGCGAACGTCCTTGCGATTGCTCTTTCTTGCGAGCCGCAGAAACTCGAACCACAAACGATAGTTCTCGCGGCGAGACGCCAACTTGCTCTGCCGTTTATCTTGCATTGAAATTCTCCGTTCCATTTAGAACAGCGGACAGAACTGTGTTTCGGACAGATGTCTGCGCGCGAAGTTCGGGTTTCGACATACTGATCCGTGTGGTGTAATGTAGTGACATGATGATGAATGGTTCAACATCAAATATCTCGGGACAATCCGAAGACATTGATTGGGAAATTGTTCTCAATCCTTTCAAAGGAAAATGACAATGGCTGATGCTTATGGCGCGATTATAGTTTGTGGAGATTTTGAGGGCGAGATCGACAGTATCGTGGAAACGCTCAATCGGTTTCAATGGACCGCTGACGGCGATGAGTTCAAGAGAGTTGGCGACAAAATCTGGATGTCGAGTTACGGGGTGCAATACCCGACGGTCTTTCCTAGCCGCGGCGGGATGCTTTTCGGGGATGGACGAAAATGCTTCTTAGATGAAGCATCGCATCTTCTCGTAGAGGAATGGGAGAACGAAGGCGGAGATATGTTTGAAGAGGAGTACAATCTTGAATCACTCGTCAAAGCGATAGCACATCTGTTGACGAGCGGTACGCTTGAGCTCGTCGCCTCTGCTAACGAAAAGTCGCGGTATGCGTACTTTGAACGTATCGCGATTCGGAGTGACGGCAATGCCGAACGGCACTATTTTCGTTCCTTTTGGCAAAGTGGGACTAAAAGCTGTTCCGAAGAGTTTGATCCGTCCGCAATGAACGGAAAGGTCAAGCCAACCGACGAGCCACAGCAACCTCAGAAAGTCGCTGCGTAGGGTAACACTGTAGCCGCTTCAATTTGGAGCGGCTGCCGCGTTTCATTTAGCGAGGGTACAATTTTTTTAAGTAAGAGGCATACAAAGAATGTTTCGCGATTTTGCGAGAATGACGATTTCAACCCGTATCGAAACATAAATAATTACATCCGATTACAAAAGATGTTCAGAGGTAAATCACAAAGTGCAAATAAAGTCAGAAGAACAGATCTACAAAGACGAATTTGTTGGCTTCTTTGAGTCTATGGAATGGCATTGGATGATTACAATCGGAATTGGTAGCTGCCCGCGAGATGAAGAATTAATTCGACGATTGAGAATTATCGAAGCACAGCTTTGCGGGAAGTATCTATCAAATTCGTACCACAAGCTTGCTGATGCTAATCGCTACTCAATGCTCGTCGGTTTTGAGGGTGAGAGAACGCAAGGCACTCGTCATGCCCACGTTCTTGTCCATGTTCCGATGCCAACCAAACGTCTCACTTCTCAAGCCTTGGCGATCCTGCGTTTTAGGTGGGAGTTTTGGTTCTATTGGTTACGACTGAACGGTAATGCAGGGGTTCATCACAGTCCCTATTCTCTCGGAACTGCGCATTTGACGAAATTTAGGGACGGCGATGATCAAGAGGTTCTTAAGTTTGATAGAAAAGGACTACCCGTTAAGATCGATAGGGTCGGGTTGGCGATCGACGAAGTGAAGGCGTACTATGCTGTAAAAAGGGTCCGCAGCGATGAGGCCTCTTGGTCCGACGTGCAATTTGTCACGCCGCCAAAATTCAAGAAATTTGAGAACGCGAATACAAGAAAGATCCACAATCTACATCGGTCAGTTCGTCTCAAGCTGAACCGTTTCGAGCATCAAGTCTCGCGATTGTAGCGGCGACAGTACCTGTACTTCGTTTAAAGGTCTTTTGGTTACTGTGCCTCGGTCAACGAGGCGCAGTGTTCCACCATGACTTACTGACAACGACCAACACCGACCAAAGTGCAATCAGCACAATTACGCTGTAGCACAACATAAATATACATGAGGAAATCAAATGGGATCAAACAACGGCAATGAAGAAGCGATCATTAGGGAATTTGAGGACAGCGACAAGATCTAAACCAAACTCACCAAGCTCCATCGGAGATATCCGAATTCAGAAGCACACGTTGCTGATCCTGATGAAGCAACTGAATGAGCAGAACGGCGACGAAATCATCTGCAACTTAGCGGGATGGAGCAATGTCGGCAAGCTTGGACCTTTTCTAACGGTCGAGTTATCGCCACGGTTTGTCAAATCGAACTAAGCCAACTTCGTCAGCACCAAAGTCCTACAGAAAGGGTTACAATGAACTACATCCAAGGAAGACCTATTGCATCAGCAACGTTTCGATTGCCACACGCCGTACTCAGTACTGTTGATACGTGGTGTGAGAAAAATGACATTTCTCGTTCACAGTTTTTCAGGCATGCGATAGTCGATAGAGTAAGGGCGGTCGTCGCGGGTACCGAAGCAACTCAGCCATGGTCGCAGCATTTGTATAAGAGGGTTGGCCAATGAACAGACAGAACGTCAAGCCTATTCCGTTGCGCGAATTGATGGAGAAGTGGAAGGCCGATACATCAAAGCGAGTAGAGGTAGCAACGAAGCCGCAGCCCGCATTGCCAACTAAACCTTCAAAGACGACCAAAGATCGGAAGTTACTACGTTTTCGTGAAGCTTTTGGAATAGAGCAATCACTGTTAGTGTCGCCGAAGTCCGAAACGGGTAAACGCGCAGCCTCATTAAATCCTCAATGAAAAAGAATCAGCGCCAAAAACCAAATTGGAGGGACGAATGGCGGATTGGAGTATCTACACTAAAAACGACGTTTTGAGAGATCGATCGTGGAAGACGACGGACAAAGAGATATCACAGAACATAGATCATTACGTCGATGCTTTCATAAAGACCTTTGAAGAAAGAAAGAATTTTGCGAAGATGGATTTTAGTCCGGAATCGCTGAAGGTAATCGATCGTCTGATCAAAACGACTTGGGGTGGAGGTTCACCGAGCGAGGAGGGGATGCAGAATTGCATACTTCTGTTTGGTGGGTATGTAGGACGAGTTCTTGAAAACAACTTTGAAGGTCGATGGCGGCATGACGGATCGGAATCCGTTTACATGGTGTTAGATGACGACAAGACGGTTGCGTTTGCGTTTCAGCCATTCACATGGGCGATGAAACGATTGGTAGAGGGCGAGTCCCTTGCCGAGAAATACATGATCGTTTCAGCAATGGCTGCGCCTTACGTCGCGACAAAATAGGCAAGTCGTAGCTGCTGAAGTCGTACCTGATGACGAGCGTGCGCGTCGCACCGATAGTTGAACAAATGCATATTTTCATTGACGAATCCGGGACCTTCACGCGGCCAGGAACAAAATCGGTCTCGGCGGTAGGTGCTCTCGTGGTGCCCGAGCGTAGGCTACCGTATCTTCTTAATCGATATCAGAAGGTTCGACGAGATTTGCCAAAGGAAAATGGGGAAGTCAAAGGGCGTCTCCTCTCCGAACATCAAATCGCAGCGGTAGTTGATCAACTGAGGAAGGCGGATGTACTTTTCGAAGTGAGTGCGATTGATATGGAGATGCATTCCGAAAACGACATTCGGGTCCACAAATTGGGCCAAGAACACGGCGTAACATCGAGTTTGACAAAGGATCATCATCCAAATTTGCACAAGCAGCTTTTTGCGGTGCGAGCGCAACTTGAGGAAACCTCTCAACAGCTTTATATTCAGAGCGTACTGACGTTTGATGTCATAGCGCGGGTCCTTCGGCACGCCACGATCTACTATGTGCAGCGTCTTCCCCGCGAGCTTGCTTCATTCTCTTGGATAGTTGATGCCAAGGATCGTTCGAACGTGACTCCGTGGGAAGAATGGTGGTCAACGGCGGTCATGCCAATACTTCAGTCAAAGTTTTTTCGCGAACCGATGTGGCATTTAGTGGGGGCGGACTATTCACACTATGATCGACGATTTAAGACCACAGCGACGGAGTATATTCGCGAACTAAGCAACGATCCTAAAGCAACTGAAGCCGTCGACCTTAGGAAAATTATGTCCGACGATTTGAAATTTTCATCGGAGGCGACGCCCGCGCTTGAGATTGTCGATATCCTGACGAACGCTGTACGTCGTGCGATGGTCGGCAATCTTCAGTTTGACGGATACGAACATCTTCCGAATATCATGATCCATAGAAATTCGCACTACATCAAAATACTCTCTTTAAAGAACGGCCAATCGACGGCCTGTCCGCCTTACATGTCAGTCCTGAATCACTTTCGACGCGGTGGAAAACGCCTCGTTTGATATGACTCGGCGCGTCGCGCCCATAGTTGAACAAATACATCATTGTTAAACTTATGGGCACCTCGAATAATGACAATTTTGGCGTTGGCTCGACCACCGCTGTGGCACGACGGTCATTTTCGCTGTTGACTTAGCCCGGATGCGTCTTCGATTTAGGCGCAGGCGCCCCGTTCGTCGTGCTTCAGGTGGACTGCTCCGCTATGCGGTAGCCATCCGCTCCAGTGTCACAAGCCGGCGGATATTATAGGCAAGATTCTGCAGGCCGATCTTGGCTTTTGCCCGTACGATACCGATCGTCCGTACAATCCGACCACCCGGCGATGTTTGTTGAGCACCGAATACGTGCTCGACGCGAGCGCGAACCTTGCTCTTCTGGTGGTTCGCGGCCTCCTGT